>JAFSWM010000010.1 GCA_017444485.1 Bacteroidaceae bacterium
GAGTTAAAAGGGGGAGTTAAAAGGGGGAGTTAAAAGGGGGAGTTAAAAGGGGGAGTTAAAAGGGGGAGTTAATTGGGAGCGTTGTGGGCCGCTCAGAGGATTTCAAGGCGTGCGAAACGTAGTAGCAGGTTCTTCTCCCCTGCCTGGTCAAAGACTATGCGTGCCTTCTGCGTGCCGCCCTGGTCGGTGAGTTCGCTGACGGTGCCTGTGCCGAAGCGTTCGTGGCGCACCCGGCTGCCCACGCGTAGCATGCCGTGCTCGGTCTGTGCTACTTCCATCACTTTAGCGCCGGCAGCGGGGCGTGACAGCGGCTTGAACGAGGGGCTCGCGGGCCTCTCCCAGATGGAGCGAGGCGTCGGCGTTTGTTCGCGAAAGGATTGCTTACGCTCCCAGGGCGGACGCTGGTCGGTAGTCGGCGCGACAAACTGTTGTGCATCGCCAGCCAGGCATTTCTTGTCCACCTCCCGCAAGAACGGGCTGGGCATGCAGAACTCCATCTTGCCAAAGCGAAAGCGGCGCGCGGCATGGGTGAGGTAGCAGCGGTGGCCCGCACGGGTGATGGCCACATAAAACAGGCGGCGCTCCTCCTCCATCTCGCGCCAATCCATGCTGGCGGAGGCGGCAGGGAACAGCCCGTCTTCAAGTCCTGTGACAAATACGTTGTCGAACTCCAACCCCTTGGCGGCGTGCATGGTCATCACCGTGACGCGCGGCGTGCCGTCGTCCTTTTGGTCAGCGTCTGTCAGCAATGCCACGCCTGCGAGGTATTCTCCCAGCGGAGCCACTTTGGAGTCTGCATGACTGCTGAAGTATTCTGTCTCGAACTGCCCGACCGAGCCAAGCAGCGAGTCGATATTCTCGCGGCGCGACTGCCCCTCCACGCTGGTGTCTTGAAGCATCTCGGCGTGCAATCCGCTCTCCATGAGTATGGATGTGGTGAGCGCGAGTGCGCTTACATTGTCGGCGCGGCTGCGCAGGTCGGCAATCATTCCCAAGAAACCACTGACGCGCCGCGCTGCGGCAGCCGATATCTCGGTATGGAGCGTGCCGAGCCTCTCTGCCGTATCCCACAGGCTCGATCCTTCTGCCGCCGCTGCCGCTACGAGCCGGTTCACTGTGGTCTGGCCGATGCCTCGGGCTGGCACGTTGATGATGCGACGGAAGGCCACGTCATCGTTGGGGTTGATGATGAGGCGCATATAGGCGATGGCGTCCTTGATCTCCTTGCGCTGATAGAACGACATGCTGCCATAGATGCGATAGGGGATGCCGCGCTCGCTGAATGCCTCTTCGAAGGCTCGGCTCTGGGCGTTGGTGCGGTAGAGCACAGCAAACTGCTGCCACGGCTCGTGCTCCTTGGCGTGCAGGCGCTGTATGATTTTTGCCACCACGGCAGCCTCCTCCTTGTCGCTACCCGTGGCGATGACACGCAAAGGGTCGCCCTGTGCCTCTTCGCTGTACACGGTCTTGGCAATCTGCCGCCTGTTGTGGCGTATCACGCTGTCGGCAGCGCTAACGATGGTCTTGGTGCTGCGATAGTTGCGCTCCAACTTGAAGAGGCGCGCCTTGGTATATTGCTTGTTGAAACTGAGAATGTTGTCGATGTTCGCGCCCCTGAAACTATAGATGCTCTGCGCGTCGTCGCCCACCACGCAGATGCGGCTGTCCTCCTCGTCGGCCAGCATGGTGACGATGCGGTGCTGAGCGTAGTTGGTGTCCTGGTACTCATCCACCAAGATGTAGGCGAATCGCTCCTTGTAGCGCAGCCGTACGTCGTCGTGGTCACGGAACAGCAGGAAGGTGTTCACCAACAGGTCGTCGAAGTCCATCGCGTCCGACTGCTTCAGCGTTCTCTGGTATTCGGCGTAGATACTACCGCACTGGCTGATGTTCGCAGCCTTATCGCGCTGGTAGCGGTCGGTGTCGGACTGGTATGCCTCGGGCAGAATGAGGCGGTTTTTGGCATCACTGATGCGCGCGGCTATTATGCTGGGTTTGTACACCTTGTCGTCCAGCCCTCGGGCCTTGATGAGGTGCTTGAGCAGCGTCTTCTGGTCGTCGGCATCGTAGATGGTATAGTTCTGCGTATAGCCCAGCAAGTGGGCCTCCCGTCGCAGGATACGGGCGAACAGACTGTGGAAGGTGCCTGCCCACAATTCGCGTGTGCTACCCGCACCCACAAGGGCCTCGATGCGGTCGCGCATCTCGCGCGCGGCCTTGTTGGTGAACGTCAGTGCAAGGATGGTCCAAGGCTTCATGCCTTGGCTGATGAGGTAGGCCACCTTGTAGGTGAGCATACGCGTCTTGCCCGAACCAGCCCCAGCGATGACCAACGAGGGGCCGTCGCAGTATTGCACGGCTTCCCATTGCACGGGGTTGAGGCGGGCGGCGAAGTCTATGGTAGGCGTGTCGTTCAAGGGCGTGTGTTCAATGTTCTATTTGCAAAACCTGCGGGCGGGGACGTTGATGTACTATTTGCAAAACCTGCGGGCGGGGACGTTGATGTACTATTTGCTATACCTGCGGGCGGGGACGCTGATGTTCAATTTGCTATACCTGCGGGCGGGGACGCCCGCGCTCCCAGCGTTTGCAAGAGGCGGGCTGACGATTGCTAATGGTCAATGTTCAATGTTCAACGGTCAATGTTCAACGGTCAATGTTCAACGGTCAATGTTCAATGAGTCTTGCGAGCGGCGATGTCGTGCGCCAGTTTCTGTTGGAAGAACTCCACTTTGTCGGCAGCCTTGGCGCGTTCTACGGCGATGGCTTCGTCGGTTTCCACACTCCCCGTGGCGTCAAGACGTGCTACGCGTGCGGCGGCCTCAAACATCTCAATGCTGTCGAGGAGTAGGATGGCGTCCTCGCGGGCGTTGAGTGCCTGTGGGTATTGCTTGCGTATGCCCAGTGCCTTGGTGCGTGCTGTCTCAAAGCCGCCGGCCTGAAGAGCGAGGCGAGCGGTGTCGAGCAGGGCCTGTGCTGCACTTTCTTCCGCTGTGCGGGCAGCGGAAGCGGAATTTTCAGCGGCGGTAGGTTGCGAGGTGGCCGACGGAGCAGGAACGGCCTCGTTGGAACTGCAGGCGGAGAAGAAAAGGAAAAGAAATGAAGAAAGGATGAATGCGGCGGTCTTATTCATACTGCAAAAGTACGGCAAACTTGGTTTTTTTGACAAGCAAAGCCTCCTTTTCGTGTTTCCTTACTTATAAATTGCGTACTTTTGCGTTCAAATCACAAACGCATATCATTCTATCCTTTCTTTTATGCAAAACACAAGTCTCAAGATTCGTCTCACGGCGATGAACTTCTTGCAGTTCGCCGCTTGGGGCGCGTATCTCACCTCGATGGGCGGATATCTCTTCGCTTCGGGAAACCCTGACATCATCGGCTGGTTCTACAGCATCCAGGGCATCGTTTCTATCTTTATGCCTGCCTTGATGGGCATCATCGCCGACCGCTGGATCAGGGCTGAGCGGCTGCTCGGCTTGTGCCACCTACTGGCCGGCGCCTTGATGATTGCTGCCGGTGTGTATGGCGTGCAGGCTGGCGAGGCAATGGACAAGTGGACCCTCTTCACGCTCTATTCGTTCAGCGTGGCGTTCTATATGCCCACGCTCGCCTTGAGCAACAGTGTGGCCTTTACCGCCTTGACGCGCGAGGGGATGGACACGGTGAAGGCTTTCCCGCCGATCCGTGTGTTTGGCACCGTGGGCTTCATCTGCACCATGCTTGCCGTGGACTTTGCGGGCTATCAGCACACGGCCATGCAGTTTGTGGTGAGCGGCGCCATCAGCGTGTTGCTGGGTCTCTACGCTCCCACGCTCCCCGCATGCCCCACCAACAAGGGCCAGGGCAAGAGCCTCGCCGAAGCCTTCGGACTGAAGGCCTTTGCACTGTTCAAGGACTACCGCATGGCCCTCTTCTTCATCTTCTCCTTCCTGCTGGGCTTGCAACTGCAGATTTCTAACGGCTTTGCCAACGGATTCATCAGTTCGTTTGCCGACATTCCTGAGTTTGCCGACACATTCGGCGCGCAGCACGCCAATGCTTTGATTTCGCTCTCGCAAATCAGTGAGACGCTGTGTATCTTGCTCATCCCCTTCTTTATGAGCCGCTTTGGTATCAAGCGCGTCATGATGATTGCCATGGCAGGTTGGGTGCTTCGCTTCGGCCTCTTCGGCACTGGCGATCCAGGCCCGGGCGTGTGGATGTTTATCCTCTCTTGCATCGTCTATGGCGTGGCCTTTGACTTCTTCAACATCAGCGGCGCACTGTTTGTGGACAAGAACACCGACAAGGAAACGCGCTCTTCGGCCCAGGGACTCTTCATGCTGATGACCAATGGTCTCGGCGCCACCGTGGGCTCGCTGGCTGCCCAGGCTGTGGTGGATAAGTATGTGAACACCCAGACCGATGCCCTCGCAACAGTGGCCGGATGGCAGACGTCATGGTTCATCTTTGCCGGCTACGCCCTCGTGGTGCTTATTCTTTTCACCATCTTCTTCAAGGAAAAGAAGACGATGGACAGCAAGGCATAGCCCGAGAGCAGGAAACATTCATACAAAAGCACTGCCGCAACCCGAGCGCTTAGGCCAAGGGTTGCGGCAGTTTTAATTATTGTGTGGACGAGACTGCGCTACATGCGCTGCACGTCGGGCTCAGGGCGTTTATTTCTTGAGTTCAAGCCCCACGAGCATGCCGTCGTAGGACGCGAGCAGGTTGCTCAGCGTGTTGATGGTGCTGTTTCCGCTCATCCCGCCGAGTGTGGTGAGGATGTTCTGGAGTTTGTCGGCCTCGAAGAGCAGGGAGAGTTCGCCGCCGTTCAGCGCCACGTTCATGGTGGTGTGCATCACGCCGCCGAGGTAGTTGAGACGCAGTGTTTTTTCGCTGGTGTTGAGCACGTAGTCGCCGCTGAACGACCTGCCGGCGATAATCCCCTTGAACGTCTTGTCGTTGTTGAAGGTGAATTGGCAGGTGTTGCTGTTGAAGCCGAGTTTCGTGAGTTGTGCGTCCACTTTCTGCTCGATAGCCGCCGATGCTGCCGATCCGCCTACGCGTTGCAGGGCATTGCTGCTTTCGAACACGACGCTGGCACCGTTGTATTTCCATGTGCCGAGGATGTTCTTCTCGGTGAGTGTGCTGCCGCCGAGTACGCCTTCAAGCAGGCCGCCAAGCAGTGCGGTGACCGTGCCGCCCGAGGCTACGGACGACGTGGTGGCTGAGGTGGTGTTGCTGCCGGAGTTGCCTTGCAGCAATGTGTTGCTTAATTGCTGCACGGTGGAGTTGCAGCCGCTCAGCAACAGGCCGCTGACAACGGCCATGGTGAGAATACGCTTGTTCATAGTAAAAAAAAATAAACGTTTGTTGTTCGATGGGTTTTGTACGCGCTTTTGCGCGGCGCAAAAGTAATACTTTCCGAAAAAGCCCGTCGCGTTAGGAACGTTGAAAACGAATTGTTTCGGCTGTTTGGCGCAACGTTCATTCTCGTTTTGTCAGTGTAGGCTGCGGATGCCGCTCACCTCGGTAGAGGCTTCCCCAATCGCTTCCATCTGTCGGAATACGGCGGTGTGGATGCGTATGAAGTCGATGCCGTCGAGGCTCACAGGGTTGCCGTTCTCGTCGGTGGCCCATCCAATGTCAAAGCGACAGCCGTCGGTGCCGTTGGGCTGATTGTCGGCATACCCCCATGGGAATGCGGGTTGCAACCAGGTGTCGCCGCTGCGGTATGCGAGGTTGGGGAGCAGGGTAAAACGATAATGCAGTTCCGCATCGGCCCGCCACATCGGGAAGTAGGGCTGACTGTGATAAATGTTGCGAGCGAGCCATCCCTCCTTCCCGTCGCAGTCCTGCCACCAGATGTAGTGTTCGTCGGCACACCATGGCGCGCTGCTGCTCGTCGTGGTGTGGCTCTCGTCGGGACGGTGATAGACGATGGAGTAGCCACGGCGGGCTTCGTCGTGTGCACTTCCGGCGAGTTCGTACCAGGTGTCGTCGGGCAGTCCATTGCCGTTGTCGTCGCGCATCACGCTGACGATGCCTGGCTCGCTGGCATTCGCGAAGGCATTGCCCAGTACTTCGATGTCGTTCTGCCCAGGTACATTTGGAACGCGCGAAGCGAAGCCCGCCACGAGATATCCGCCCGCGCCGCCCAGTGTGACAAGTCCGGTGCGTCCCTCACCGATGGCGGCAAACACCTTGGCGCACATCGCCGCCTCGTCGTCCCCCTGGGCAAATTCTGGTAGCACATTCACAAACTGCCCTGGCGCTGGGCGATAGGCAAAGATGCGGTTGATGCCCTGTGCGCCAGCGTTTCCGTCGCCGTCACCTCCTATGGGAGCCGCAGTATCTGTGAAAGCAAAATGTGCGGGAATGTCGCCCGCCTGTGCTTCCCAAAGCCTGCGCCCGCTGCGGTCGTAGCAGATCACTCGCCCTGGTGACACGTAGTCGCGCGCATCGGTGACGTAAACACGCTCTGCGCGCTCGTCGGCAGCAATGCCATAGGGCGTGCGGATGTCTGCCAGTGTGCCGTCGGTGATGAAGTCGGAGAGGGTGTGGGTGTCGAGGTTGTAGCGCAGCAGGGCTTTTCCGTTTGTCCCGCCACGCAGGGCAATCATTTCGTTGCCGAGGAAGCAGAAGGCGTCGGCCTCTATGCCCAGCCGGTTCTCCACAGTGAGTGTGCTCGGATTGACCACAAAGATGTCGGACGGCGTGTCGGCATAATTGCCACGCGAGCCCACATATAGTTTCCCCCCTTGCGTCTTGACGAAGTGCAGGTTGGGCGCCACGTCGATGGTTGCCATCGGGGTGAAGGTGGCAAGGTCTATGACGGTGAGCGTGTGGTCGTAGTCGGGTGCGCGATATCCGCCGCTGTTGGCCACAAAGAGCCGCCCTCCTACTGCGACGGCCTGCTCGGGTTGGTAGCCAGTGGGGCAGGTGGCTTCTATGGTGAGCGACGCGGTGTCAATGCGCGCCACATAGCCTCGTCTTGCCAACGGGTCGCCCGCACTCACGGGGCCTGCATAGGAGGTGACGTAAACTTTACCCTCGTGGAAACACAGATAGCGACAATTGGGGATGGGCAGTGCGGCGATATGCCGAGCAGTGCGTGCGTCAGCCACTTCAACGAGTCCGCTCACGTTGATGACAGCATAGAGCCGTGAGCCGTAGATGCCCAGATCGTTTCCCACGTCGCCCAGTTCAAGAGCAATGGTAGGGTTCGTCTCGGGGAAGATGTTGTGCCGGTAGATGCCACTGGCACTGTCGTAGAAGTCCAGTGTGGCCTTGTTCGACCCCATGTTGCCTTCGTTGAGCAGGTAGAAACTTGTGCCGCCACCGCTGGTGGCTTGTTCGGTGGCCGGAACGAGAAGTTCATCATCGCCTCGGCACGAATTCAGTACGGCGAGGACGAAGGCAAAAAAGAAAAAGGCGGATAGGGGGAGTCTTATCGGCTGCATGACCGCAGTTTGTGTTCGGCTTGGCAAAAGTAGTGATAATACCTGCCAAGCGCTGCGTTGTTCGGGGGTTTTCAGTGGCGCAGGGGGCTTTTCGTGTGTTTTTCCTTACTTTTGCAGCCCATGAAAATGTTAAAATTCCGTGCCGTGCTGGTCCCGAAACTGTGGGGCGGCGAGGCCATTGCCAATCTCAAAGGATTGAAGTCCGCCCCTGCCAGTGTGGGCGAGAGTTTTGAAATCTCTGCATTGCCAGGACAAGAAACGATCTGTACGACCGAAGGTTTTGAGGGCCTGACGCTCACCGATCTTATCGCCCGCTATGGTGCGGAACTTGTGGGGCGTGCCAACTTTGCGCGCTACGGTTCGCAGTTCCCCCTGCTCATCAAATTCATCGACGCCCGCCAGGCGCTTAGTGTGCAGGTGCATCCCGACGATGCCATGGCCGCTTCGTTGGGTATGCCTTACGGCAAGAGCGAGATGTGGTATGTGGTGGACACTGCGCCCGAGGCCTCTCTTATGGCGGGCTTTGCCGAGGATACCGACGCTTCCCGTTTTGAAGAGATGCTTGCCGATGGGTCGCTGATGCACCGTGTCAATGTGTATGCCACAAGCGCTGGCGATGCATACTATATCCCGGCAGGCACAATCCATAGTATAGGTGCAGGCAACTTCATCATTGAGGTGCAGCAGAGCAGCGGTGCGACCTATCGTGTGTACGATTTCGACCGCACCGACGAGGCTGGCCACAAGCGCGAACTGCATGTGGATTTGGCGCGCCGCGCGCTCAACTTCTGCGCTCGCAGTGACTTCCGCCGCCACATCGAGCCCGTTCCGTGTCAGCCCGTCACGGTGGTACGTTCGCCGTATTTTGTCACAGAACTGCTTCGTGCTGATGCGCCAGTTTCTCGCGATCTTGCAGAGACGGACTCCTTCGTGGCCATGGTGTGCTTCGAGGGTGCCGCCACGCTTACCGACCAGGACGGCAACACCGAGCATCTCACGGCAGGCGAAACCTTGCTCATTCCCGCCTCTACGGAACGTATCGATTTGCGCCCCGAACCTACCTTTGCTTGTCTGACGGCACGCGTCTGAGCGCTGTGTCTTCGTAGTGAGCGCGGACGTTTTGTTCACGTGCTTTTCTCATTAATCACCGAGGCCGCTGCAACCGTTGCAGCGGCCTTGGTAGTTATAGGGAGCGTATTTCTTGAAGAGAGGTCAGTCATTTTAGGTTATTAGGTTATAAGGTTTTTAGGTTTTGAGGCCCTTGCAACCTTACAACCTTGTGACCTCAAAACCTTATCACTTTCCTTGCGCGGCCACAATCTTTTCCAATTCTTTCCAGCAGCAGAGCAGGCCGCGGGGCACGTGGAAGCAGCCCTTCCATTTGCCGCCTTTCAGGGGCAGGAGTACTTCGCCCTGACGATTGAGGTAGCCGTACCATTCGGGATACTCGCTGTCGGTGAAGTGAGTCCAGGTGTATTCGTGAATACGCTTGAACCAGTTGAGGCAGCGCTCGTCGCCCGTGAGGCGGTAGCCTTTGATGAGGGAAATAAGTGTCTCAATGTGCACCCACCAGAGTTTCTGGTCCCATTCCAGTTCGTGGCGGGGCTTTCCGAGGCGGTCCATGAAGTAGTAGATGCCGCCGTACTGCTCGTCCCATCCGTATTCCACTTCGGCGATACTGATGTCTACGGCTTTCTTGATGAGGTCGGGACGCCCCAGGCGTTCGGCGAGGTCCATGATGAACCAGGTGCTCTCGATGGCATGGCCAGGGTTCATCTTGCGTCCGTCGAAGCAGTCCACCAGGTTGCCGTCCTTGCCCAGGGCCTCAACGATGAGGCCGAGTTGGGGCTGATAGAACACGTCGAGCACCTCATGCAGGCAGTCGTCAATGGTCTTTTGCAGGAAGGCGGGGTCCAGGAGGTGTTCTATCTCCAAGGCTACGTTGCAGAGTATCATTGGCAGGTCGAACGTCTTCATGGCACGGGCTCCGGGTGCGGCCTTGTTCCATTTGCCTTTCGGGTTGTCGGTCTTTGAGAGCACGATGTCGAAAGTCTTGCGGGCGATGTCGGCATACTCCTCGTTGCCGGTGGCTTTGGCCAGTTGGCCAAAGGCGATGACGGCAAAGGTGTAGGAGAAGATGTTGTAGGGCTCCACGAGCGGGCGTCCTTCGCGGTCGAGGGCGAAGTACCAGTTGAGGTTTCCGTCGTGGCCGTAGCGTTTCAGGAACTCTGCTCCCTGGCGTGCTGCTTCGAGCCATTCGGGACGCTGCTCCACGGTGTTGTAGAGTTTGGAGAACATCCACACTTCACGGCCTTGCATCCACACGAATTTGTCCGTGTCATAGACGTTGCCCTCGCGGTCCAGGCAGGTGAAGTACCCGCCGCGTTCCAGGTCTTGCGACTTCGTGAGCCAGAAGGGGATTACCTTGTCGAGCAGTTCGGTGCGATACTGCTCGGAGAGTTTTTTGAAATCCATAGGGTTGGTGGTGATAGTTTTGGTTTCGCGCCGCAAAGTTAGTGGTTTCTTTCTTGAATGGCGAAGATTTGCGGCTGTTTGCTCGGATACCATTCGGCCCGAGCGCGTGACTCGGGCCAAATGGTTAAGGGTGGTTATGGGTTTGGGGTATCTCGTCAGGGCGATGCGCCTAGTCTGATTCTTAACTTGCCGTTTGGCTCAGCAGTGTGGTCGTTCCCGTGTGCGTGCTGCCCAGATAGATGCCGTGCCAGGAGGTGGTGGCATTGGTGGGGGCTGTGGTGTTGTACTTGATGGTGAACGTCTTGCCGCTTGTCATGCCTTTGGCGGTGAAGAGCGACAGTTTTGTGGTGACGCTACCTTCGGGGCTGAAGGTGATGAGGTTGTTGCCCGAAGCGTCGGCGATGGTGTAGTATGTGCCTTTCGAGAGCGTCATTCCTGAAGAGTTGTTGTACAGGTAGTAGCCCTGCACGGCGCTGCCGATGCCGCCGCTCGAGGAACTGCCTCCCCAGCCGCCACCGCCGCCGCCCTGGGCTGCGCCGGCGCTGATGGCATAGCCGTTGCCGGTGATCTGGATGTAGGAGTTGTTGTCGCAGTCGAAGCCCTCCTCGGGGTCGCCCTTGGTGGTGTAGGCGAAGACGGTGCCGTTGCCTATGGTGATGGCACCGCTCGTGCCGGCATTGCTGTCCACGGCGTCGTTGCCCCAACTCCAGCACACGGTGATGCCGCCGTTGAAGAAGATCTTGCCGCTGGAGTTGATGCAGTCGTCGTAGCAGTAGAAGTAGTGTTTGCCACCTTGAATATATATAGCGGTCTTGCTCTCAAGCCCTTCGGCACCGTCGGTGCTGGTGCTGACGGTGGTCTCTCCGCCGTACATATAGATGGTGCCGAGCACCTTGATGGCTTTTGCAGAACTGCCGCCGCTGCTTTCCATGCCGCCGCCCCACATGCCGCCGCCAGACGAGGAACTGCTACCGAAACTGCTGCCGGTGGTGGTGACGCTGAGTGTGGGACCGTTGCCGTCGGTGGTGCCTTGGGTGTAGGTGCCGCTGCTCTTGATGCCTTTGCCGCCGGAGCCAGTCATCTTGATGGTGATGGTGCCGGCGTTGAGGGCAATCTTGGTGTCGGCCTTGATGCCTTTGGCGGTGTAACTGTCACTGCTGCCGCTCTGTCCGGCGCTGCTGCTGTTGATGGTGAGCGTGCCGCCATCGGTGGTGACGTTGGTGGCAGAGATGCCGCGTATGGCTGCACCGCTGGAGCAGGTTATGGTGACGGTGCCACCGCTCTGCACATAGTCCACGGTCTTGATGCCGGCGCAGTAGGATGCGTCGTTGTTGATGACCTGCATGGCGCCGGTGGGGGTGAGCGTGAGCGTGCCGCCGCTGATGGTGGTGACGGCCTTGCTCTTGATGGCCTTACTCATCGCGCCGCTGTTGGCAATCTTGATGGTGCCGGCGCTGATGGTGACGTTGCCGTCGGCCTTGATGCCGGCTGCGTTGTAGCCCGTGCCCTCGTCTTCGCTCACGTCCGATGTGCCGCTGTAGGTGTTGGTGACGTTGCTCAGGGAGTAGGTGCGCGTGGTGCCGCTGGTGGTGTAACTGCTGCTGATGGAATAGTACACGTCTTCGCCGCTTGTCGGTCCGCTGAAGGTGGACGACTGTATGGCGTAGGTGATGCTGCTACCCCCGGGACGGCTGCTGCCGCTGTAGTTGGCACTCTTGAAGTAGTAGGTGCCGCTGTCGGCAGCGCCGAAGTCGTAGTAGTAGAACGTCACGGTGTTGTAGCCGTTGCTCTTGCTGACGGTGTTGGTGAGTTGTGCCACCTGCGTGCCATCGCTCTTGTAGAGGTATATCGTACTCCAGACAGAACTTTGCCCCCATCCGCCGCCGGGGCCACCTCCGCTGCCTGTGGTGGGCAGACTAACATAGACGCGGTAGGAGGCTGTGGTCTCAGTTGAACTGCTGCCGCTGGTCTCGGCGGTACCACCTGCGCCGTTGGCGGTGATGTCGATGACGGTGGTGGTGCTGTCCTGATTGATGGTGATGTTGCCGTCGGCGTTGAGTCCTCGGCCACCTGCTGCGGTACTCTTCACGGTGATGTTGCCGCCGCTGACGGTGATGTTGCCGTCGGCTTTCACCGCGGCGGGATAGTTGATGTCATCGTCGGTGGTGACGATGCCGCCTGTCTGCGTGACGTTGAGCGTGCCGCCACAGATTTCCACGTCGCCCTCCGCCTTGATGCCTTTGGCGGCATCGTTGCTGGTGGTGATGGTCAGCGTGCCGCCGCTGAGGATGGCTTTGCCGGTGTTCTCCTCGTCGTCCTCGATGTTGCCGTCGTCGTCATACTCGTAGTCCACTTGTATGGCGTCGTCGCCTGTGCCGCTGATGGTCACGGTGCCGGCGCGTTGCTCGAAGTATTGGTCTACGTGCAAGCCGTCGCTGACGGCGCCCTTGACGATGAGCGCGCCGGTGAACGACTTTTTGAGCAGCAGGTATTCGTTGGCTTTCACGGCATGTGCAGTAAGTCCGGTGACGGTCAGCGTGCCGGAGCCCTTCATCTCGGTGTGTCCCTTGATGTGCAGGGCGGCCTTTTGTGTGCCACCGGCGGCGTCGCAGAGGGTGTTCGTGCCGTTCACGACGAGGTCGATGCGTTTGCCGTCCTTGATGTGTATGGCAGGGCCGCCGCTGGCGTTGGTCAGGTTGAGTCCGTCGAGTTGCACGGTGGCTTTGTATTCGCCGTTCATCACAAACTGGCCATCGGTGCTCGTGCCGCTCAGGGCGTAGGTGATTTCGCCCACGGTCTCGTCCACCAGCAGGTTCTGCTCAATGTCCACCTTCGCACCGTCCACCGTTGCGTCAATGTAGTAGGCCACGTTGCCGGCAATCTTTACGGTGGCAGTGGTGCCGCTGTATGCTACGCTGACGAGGTTGTCGGTCACCTCGGTGTCGTCGATGTACATCTCGCTCACCTCTGACAAGGTGAAATCCACGTCCATCACGGTGAGCGTGGTGCCATTCCTAAACGTCATGTCGCCGGCCTGCGATGCGGGGAACTGATAGACCACGCTGCCCACGCGTATGTTGAGCGTCTGTGCGGTAGCGGTGAGTGTGCCGAGGAAGAGGGCTATGAAGAGGTAGAGAAGGGACTTTTTCATTGTACTGCTACTTTGAAGGTCGTGCCGTTGGCTTTAATCACATAAGTACCTTTGTTGAGGCGCTTCGTGGCGTCCTGCAAGGAGGGGAAGCGTCCGAGGCTGCGTCCGTCGGCAGCCCATACGTCCACGGGGACGGCGCGTCCGGCGGCGGCAATTTCAGCGATGCCGGTGGCTGTGTCGGTGAAGTACATGCGGCTCAAGGATGCCGTCTCGAACGTTTCGTTGGCCTCGCCATTGGCTGCGGTGAGCGTGCCATCGGCGTAGGTGAGCGTCAGGTTGGCAGCGGCCATCACTGTGACGCTGCCGTTGGTGCGCTCAATGGCCAGGTAGGGGAACTCGTCAGCGTGGGCTGTGAGTGTGGCTGCGACAAGCGCAAGCAGAATGAAAAACTTTTTCATGTGGAGAAAAAAGGATTATTATCGTTTCCGGGCCGCAAAAGTAGTGTGTTCATTGGATTTCCGTTTTTCCGGCGTGTTCATTTTTCCGCCGAGGCGCGTTTTTGCCACATTTTTTTGCTTTTTTGAAAATCGTTTCACCCTATTTAACGATGATAACCACGTCATTATGCGTTCTGTAGGCCATGTCGTAGTTTCAGTTTGCATTGTAGGGCGAGTGTGTGCAGACGATTTTTTTTGAAAATGCGCCTTGTTGGTTTGGAAATGCGTTTTGTTCTTTTTACCTTTGCATTTTAAAACCCAAGAACCATGTCTGTCAGTAAAACACGGCGTCACCTCGTGGACGTGGCGCGCGACCTTTTTGCCCGAAAGGGATTGGAGTCCACCACAATGAACGACATCGCCGCCGCGTCGAAGCGGGGGCGGCGCACCCTCTACACCTATTTCCGCAACAAGGAGGAACTCTACACCGCTGTGGTGGAGACCGAACTCGATCGCCTTTCGGAGAAACTCGATGAGGTGGCCGCGATGGACATCTCGCCCGAGCACAAACTCTTTATGCTGGCCTACACGCACCTGAACAGCACAAAAGAGACCGTGGGGCGCAACGGCTCGCTGCGCGCCGAGTTCTTCCGCAACATTTGGACGGTGGAGACCGTGCGCCGCGCCTTTGATCGCGAGGAGAGGCACATCATTCGCCGCGTCTTGCAAGAAGGTGTGGACGCTGGGCGTTTCCACATAGAGAGCGTGGCCTTGATGGCCGACGTGTTCCACTACGCCCTGAAGGGGTTGGAGGTGCCTTATATCTACGACCGCCTCGGCGTGGGCGTGAGCGAGGAGCAGGCCAAGGTGTTTGTGATGCGCCTCATCTGCCGCGCCATGGGCACCAACGAGCCGGATTTCGACGGTTTCTTGATATAACTCTTTCCATGCAAGGGGCATCACCGAGATAGCGGTAAGGACAAAATGCATTCCTTGCCGCTTTCTTTTGTGTCCAAAAGGCTTGTCAGAGTCCCTGTTATGGTTGCTGCGGGACGCCAGAGGGAGTGCCGAGGAGCAAAACGCGTTGTAGTTTTGCCGAGATGGGAGGAAGAAAAAACAACAAAGCCAATAGAAAAAACCATTGGCTTTGTTGTTTTTACGAAAATGGAACCTTGTGTTCCCGATGCGGACCTTGCTTATTCCTTCGCTACGCTGCGAAGGTAGTCATGCCTCGCTGCCCGAGCAGGGACAAAATGTTGGCGCACGTCATTTGAGGTACTCGTCAAGGAAACGGAAGAAGGTGCGTTGCCACAGGATGCCGTTCTGCGGTTTGAGCACCCAGTGGTTCTCATCGGGGAAGAGCAGTAGGCGAGCATCGATGCCGCGCAGACGCGCCGCGTTGAACGCGCTCTCGGCTTGGGTGTATTCGATGCGGAAATCGCGCTGCCCGTGGATGCAGAGGATCGGCGTGTCCCACTTATCGACATAGAGGTGCGGGCTCTCGGCATAGGCTTTGCGCGTCTGCCCGTCGGCGGCTTTGGTCCAGGGCGCGCCGCCCAGGTCCCAGTTGGGGAACCACATCTCTTCGGTCTCCACATACTGCTGCTGGGTGTTGTAGATGCCGTCGTGGGCTATGAATGCCTTGAAGCGCCCTTCGTGGTTGCCGGCGAGCCAATACACGCTGTATCCGCCGAAACTGGCACCCACTGCGCCGAGCCTATTGCGGTCCACATACGTCTCCGTGCAGAGGTCGTCAATGGCGCTGAGGTAGTCGCGCATACACTGTCCGCTGTAGTCGCCGCTGATTTGTTCCAGCCACTCCATGCCGAAGCCCGGCAGGCCGCGGCGGTTGGGGGCAATGATGATATAGCCGTTGGCGGCCATCATCTGGAAGTTCCAGCGGTAACTCCAAAACTGGCTGACGGGCGACTGCGGCCCGCCCTCGCAGAAGAGCAGTGCGGGGTACTTCTTCGTCGCGTCGAAGTGGGGCGGGTAGATCACCCAACAGAGCATGCGTTTGCCATCGGTGGTGTTCACCCAGCGTTCGCGCACCTCGCCCACGCCGAGGGTGTCGAAGATGGCCTTGTTCACGTCGGTGAGGGGCTGCGCCTGCGGCATGTCGGGGCCGGCGGGCAGCAGTGTGCCCTGCGCGGTGGCTGCGGGCTGCGGCTCACTGCCTGCTGTGCTTGCCTGCAAGGGCAGGGTGAAGATGTCGTCGGGATGTTGCATGGAGCGGCGTTTCAGTACGAGCGCGTCGCCCCGTGGCGTGACGGCGCAGAGCGAGTGGTCGGCCTGCGCATCGGTGAGCGGCTGCACCCGTCCGCTGAGGTCGGTGCGATAGACATTGGTCTTGCCGTGCCATACGCCGGTGAAGTAGAGCGTGCGTCCGTCGGGCGCCCACAGGAACTCGTCCACCCCACTCTCGAAGGCCTCGGTGACGTAGCGTTTCACACCGGTGGCGAGGTCGCATACGCAGAGCCTCAGCCGGTCGCTCTCGTAGCCGTCGCGTTCCATGGAGAGCCAGGCCAGGCGTCTGCCATCGGGCGAGAAGGCGGGGTTCTGGTCATAGCCCAGGTTGAGGTCACCCTGCTGTTGGTTGACGGCCTGCCGCTCAAGGCTCTCCACGGGGTTCATCGCGGGGGCTTCGTAGCCAGCGGGCTTGCAGAGGTTGCGCACCGTCTTGTGTTGCTCCACGTCGTAGAGGAAAATGTCGGAGTCGGTGCTCAGGGCGTAGTCGCGCCCGGCCTTCTTGCGACAGGTGTAGGCGATGTATCTCCCGTCGGTGCTCCATGCCA
Organism: Bacteroidaceae bacterium; assembly: GCA_017444485.1. Taxonomy (GTDB): domain Bacteria; phylum Bacteroidota; class Bacteroidia; order Bacteroidales; family Bacteroidaceae; genus Alloprevotella. The sequence continues at coordinate 16,247 of JAFSWM010000010.1, forward strand.
GTTGCTCCGCACCGCCAAAGGGCTCCATCGGGCACTCATAGGGCTCGCCTTCAAGGATATCGGTGAGGTCCGTGACGCGCGTGCCATCGAAATTTCCCACGAAGGGGTGGGGGATGGTCTTCACGTAATGATCCCAGTGCTTGTACATCAGGTCGTTGATGACCATGCCCGTGGCCAGGGGCAAGTCGGCATCGTTCTCAGCGATGCTGGTGTGAATGGGCACTTGCCTGATGACGATCACCTTGGTGCCGTCGGGCGAGAAGAGGAAGTCGTCCACGTCGTCGGCCACTTCTACTTCGTTGCCGCCCGTGGCGGCGTTCCTCACATAGAGCCTGCCGCCCCTGAGGTAGGCAAACGCGCCGTCGCTGAGGAAGGCCGGTGCGGTGCCTTTGGTTGCTTCTGTGGCTTGGTGGGTAGCGGAAGCGTCGGTGCGCAGGGGGATGCGCATGATGCGCGTCTCGCCTTTGTTGGCTGCCTTGTCGTAGCGCGTGGCAGCGTAGAGCAGCGTGGCGCCATCGGGCGAGAGGGCCACGCCGCCGATGCGTTCCATCGCCCAGAGCGTCTCCGGTGTCATCAGGCCGTTTTGTGCCACGGCGGGAGTGGCTGCCGCCAGCGCTGCTGCCATAATCAGTGTCTTGGGCTTCATCGTAGGAGATTAGAAGTTCAAAGCAGGGAGAAGGCCACGTCCATCATTTGCGTGAAGGTGGTCTGGCGCTGTTCCGGCGTGGTGAGCTTGCCGGTGAGGATCTCGTCGGAGACGGTGCAGATAGCCAGAGCACGCTTCCCAGCACGGGCAGCGTTCATATAGAGTGCGGCAGCCTCCATCTCAACGGCCATCACGCCCATATTGATCCACTTGTCGATGTGTCCGTTCTCGGAGTAGAAGTAGTCGGAAGAGAGGATGTTGCCCACGCGATAGCGGTAGCCGAAGCGTTCGGCGGCTTCTACCGCCTGGCGCAGGAGTGCGAAGTCGGCGATGGGGGCGTAGGTGCCGGGCATCTCGAACTGCGAGGCATAGTTGGAGTCAGTGCATGCGCCCTGGGCGATGGCCAAGTCGCCTATTTGCAGGTCCTCGCGGTATGAGCCGCAGGAGCCCACGCGGATGATGGTGTCCACCTCGAAGAAGTTGAACAGTTCGTAACTGTAGATGGATATGGAGGGAATGCCTATGCCATGGCCCATCACGCTGACGGGTTTGCCATCGTGGGTGCCGGTGAAGCCCAGCATGCCACGCACGTTGTTGAACTGCACAGGGTCGGTGAGGAACTTTTCGGCCATGAACTTGGCGCGCAGGGGGTCGCCTGCCATGATGACGGTCTTGGCGATGTCGCCGAGGCGTGCGCCGATGTGTGGGGTGGGAGTCTTGTCCATAATCAGATTGTTTTTGCGGGTGATTATTTTCCCATTGAACATTAAACAAATGAATACTGCCATTCGCAAAGCCGCTTGGCGGTATGGGTAATTGTCAATAGTCAATAGTCAATGGTCAATGTTCAATGGAATACGTGTTCAATGTTCAAAGAAAAAGTGCGTGCGGGTGCCTCACTCCGTGCCGAGTTCGGCGCGGCGCATGTTGGTGGCGAGTCGCTTGATGGTGGCGCGGAGGGTGTCGGCCTTGGATTCGAGGGAGAGGACGTAGGCGCCGATTTCCTCGCCAGGGTCGGCTGCATAGGTCTGGCGTGCACCGTCGAGCGTCCGCTCCACCTCGTCGAGTTCGCGCACGCGGCTCACATATTCTGTGGCGATGCGCCTTGCCGTCTCGTTGCGGAGGGCGGCGGGGTCGGTATAGACGTGGCTGTCGTCGATGACGATACGCACGGGGCGAAGTTCTGCATCGCGTGCCGCGTTGAGGGCCTGGCGCGCCTTGCGACGTGCGGCGGCGGCTTCCTCGCTGCCGGCACCGAGTTCGTCGATGCAGGCGATGCGTGCGGCACGGCGCACACTGTCGGCGTTCGCATCGTTAAGTAGATAGATGTCGTGCGACGTGTTGGGGATGAAGGCATAGAGGCATACCGTGCCAGGCTGCTGCCCGCGGTCGGTGACGAAATAGCCCACGCCTGCCGCCTCATCGATGCAGTAATGGTAGTCGTTAGCGGTGCTGTTGAACGGAAAGCCGAGGCGTGCGGGCTTGAGATAGCGCCCCGTGTCGGGGTTGTAGCGCGTGGCGAAGATGTCAAAGCCGCCGAGCGACTCCTTCCCCTGGGCTGCAAAATAGAGCGTCTGCCCGTCGGGCATCATGAAGGGGTAGTCCTGTATCTCCCCGGCCTCTTCCAGTCCGGGCAGTGGCTCAGGGGCGGCCCATCTACCAGCCAGCAGACGCGAGGCATGGAGTTTAAGCAGCCCCGTGCTGTCGGGCAGGGCGAGCAACAGGCGGTCTCCGAAGTCGTTGGCGAACATGCGCGTTTCGACAGCAATGCCTTGCGGCAGCCCATCGGGGAAGTATTCGGCAGCGGTGCACAGACGGCCCGAATGGGGCGTAAGACGCAGACGTCCCGTCACCTCGTCTGCGGCCAGCACCACACTGTCAAGGAACACCACGCGCTCCGTGGCTTCGAGCATGCGTGCGCCCAGTTCGGCCTGGCCGAGTCGTAGGCTGAGTTCGGCAGTGGGGCTGCCCGACTGACGGGCTGAGGCCAGACGTGAGCGTAGTATCTTGGCTGCCGAAGCGAAATCGTAGGCTTGCATGAGCGAATCGGCCCGCTCTTGTGCACAGGAGGGGTGAGCGCAAAGCAGGACGAGAAGCAGGGAGACGAGGTACTTATACATAAGTTGGTTGGGAATGCGAAAAGGATTGGTTTTTGAGGTTTTCTTATTGACCATTGACCATTACTAATACCAGGAGCAAAGGGCTTTGCTAATGTTCAATGTTCAATGTTCAATGTTCAATGGAACAAAAACGCTGTTGTTTGCGCAAAACTAAGGTTTTTTTGCGAAAGCAACAAACCGAGCGGCGATTAACACGGATTTTTCGTCAGCCCACGGGCTTTCAGGCGTTGGTGGCGTGGCCGTTCTCGGCGGGAGAGAGCCAGGCAGATAGCCCGCCTTCGGCTCCGCACAAACGGATTGCACCGCATGGGGTAGGCGGGGCTTGCGAGATACTAAAAAGTGCGGCGGGCCAACCAGCAGGCAGGCCTCCCAGCAGCGATAGGGCGACGGCGCCCATCGTGTGGCGCAGGTTGATTTCCACACAGGGGTGGAGCGCGATGCCCTCAGGGGAGCGGAATTGCAACATGTCCACGCCGAGCGGACCAATATACCTCCCCGCCAGGAGTCGTTCAAGCCCTCGGCGCACCTGCTCCTTCACTTGTTCGAAGGGAAAGGGGGCGAGCCGCTGGAGTATGTCCTCGTCGGAAGCCACGAGGTTGCCGAGATAGTGTCCGTCGGAATCGGTGAGGAAACATGACAACCCACGGAAGCGCACCGTGCCGTCGGCCTCAGCCACGAACTCCATCGCGAAGTCGGCGGTGCGAGGCAGGTAGGTCTCCACCGCTACGGCTCCTTGCTTGCGCAGGATGTTCTCCACGCGACGGCGCTCCTCGTCCGATGGCGGGGTGCTCAGGTGCACCAACCCGCGCCCGCTGCACGACCAGGGGGCTTTCACGAGGACCGACTTGTGCTCGGCGGCGAAATCAATAACGTCGTTCCACCGCTGCAGATAGGCACTGGCTACGCAGGTGGGCTTATCAAGAGTGGCCAACAGGCGCACAGACGTTTCGCGCGAGGACAGGTGGCGCAGGGTATCTAAGGTGTCACTATCGGGGAGCAACCTTGACGGAGCGCCAGCCATGCGAAGGTGATGAACCAGCGCAGCATCCCATCCCCAAGGCTCTATTCGTTCCACCTTGTCCCAATCGCTGAAATGCCGCAACGCGTCGGGGCTGAGGACCAGCGCGTCCTGTCCGCCCCACAGCCGAGGCAGTTCCCACAATGAAGTGGCTAACGCGCGCGCCGCGCGCGTGTGTGTATAATAAGGAGTGCCAGCGGCTAACGCCTCATCGTGGCCGGGGTTGAAGATGTGGAGTGTCATCAGGCTTTCAGCGTCTGCAACGCAATGCGGTAGCCTTCATCATAGAGCGCAGTGAGCAGTGACGTGTCGGTTTCAAGACGTCCCACACGCACAGGCTTTTCGGGACGGATGACAGTGATTTTCCCCTCGTCTTCAAGCCTCTCTACCAGCGCCAACTGCTCGTTGTAGGCGAATACACGACGACTGAGCAGCACGCGCAACCTGGGATAGCGGCCATAGACAAAGCGCGGGATGCGGATGTCGCGCTCGGTCTTACGGTAACCCCTGTGACGGGTGAGCACCACCACGTTGTGACGGTAGCCCTCACTCATGGCGCGCACCACGGGTATGCTGTCTGCGATGCCACCGTCAAGGAGCGGACGCCCATCCACCATGACGATGGGGCACACGTAGGGTAGGGCCGACGAGGCGCGACAGATGTCGAGCAAACGGCGACGGTCGGACGTCTCCGACAGATAAACAGGGCGACCGGAAGCACAATCGGTGCACACCATCTCGAAACGCATCGGGTTGTTGAAACAAGCGTCGTAGTCGAAAGGCAGCAAGCGGTTGGGCAACTTGTCGTACATCGTCTTGAGATCGAACACACTGTGCTGCGACCACAAATATTTCACGCCGATAAAGCCATGTTTCTTCAGGATGTCAATGTTGCTCTTCTTCGCCCGCCCAGGCTGGCGGCTCATGTACGAGAGGCCGTTGCACGCACCGGCGCTGACAGCCACGCAATAGGGGAATTCCAGCCCCATCTCCATAAATGCATCGAGCACCCCCGCCGTGAAGACGCCCCGCATGCCGCCGCCTTCGAGCACCAGCCCGCTTTGTGTCGTGGTTTTCATCCTAAAAGAGGTTATAAGGTTATTAGGTTGTTAGGTTATAAGGTTGTTAGGTTATAAGGTTGTTAGGTTATAAGGTTGTTAGGTTATAAGGTTGTTAGGTTATAAGGTTATGAGGGGCTGCGCGTGACAAACTAAAAACCTTAAAACCTCAAAAAAGGGGACTGCGTAGCGACCTTAAAACCTCAAAACCTTAGAACCTTAGAACCTAAAAGAGGTTAAATCCGTGGTAACTTCCTACAAAAGCAAGGCAAAGGTAGATGTTTCGGTAAGAAATGTCTATTTTTGTGCCGCTAAAAAAAACTAATGGGCGTTCTATCAATTAGGATTGAATGATCTTTTAGCGATTGTTTGTTAGGTTTTGTTTTATGTTCGCAGCAGCATAGCGAGCGATGGGGCAAGAACTTAAAGCAATGGATAACAACAAGCGTAAAAAGGCATCAGACCTAATCATAAGATTATAGACACCCCGTAAATCAATCCGCCTTATGGTTTTCTCAATTGACACATACACTGAACGCCGCCAGCGGCTTCGTGAATTGGTAGGGGGAGGGCTCATCGTCCTTCCTGGAAACAACGACAGCCCGATGAACTACCCCGCCAACGCTTACAAATTCCGTCAGGACAGCACTTTCCTCTATTTCTTCGGCCAAACGCGCGACGGCCTGGTAGGTGTGATAGACTGCGACAGCGGCCTCGACTGGCTGGTGGGCGACGATATTGATATTGACGACATCATCTGGTACGGCACGGTACAGAGCGTGGCCGACATGGCGATAGAGGTCGGTGCCGCAGGGGCAAAGCCCATGGCAGCGCTGGCCGACATGGTGGCAGAGGCACGTCAGAACGGACGTGAGGTGCACGTCTTGCCGCCGTATCGCTACGACACCAAAATTATGCTCGCCGACCTGCTCGACACGCACCCGCTGCAAGTGACTCCCTCGCAACGACTCACCACCGGCGTGGTGGAACTGCGCAGCGTCAAGTCGCTGGAGGAAATCGAAGAGATAGAAGCCGCTTGCGCGATAGGCTACATGATGCACACCACGGCCATGCGTCTCTGCGTGCCAGGTTTGACAGAGCAGTATGTGGCCGGCGTCATCGGTGGCATTGCCGCCAGTTACGGCTGTATCACATCTTTCCAGAGCATCGTGACGCAACACGGCGAGGTGATGCATGGCTATCCCTCCAACCAGCCCCTTGAGGCAGGCAGGCTTTTCCTCGTCGATGCAGGAGCGGAGACCAACAGCAACTATTGCAGCGACCACACGCGCACCTCGCCCGTGGGCGGTAAGTTCACGCAGCAGCAGCGCGAGATCCACGACATCGTGGCCGATTGTCACGACCTGGCCATGCAGAAGGCCAAACCCGGTGTGAAATACCTTGACGTGCACCTCGATGTGTGCCGCTTGATGACCGACCGTCTCAAGGCGCTCGGACTGATGCGTGGAGACACCGAGGAGGCAGTCCGTGCCGGAGCACACGCCCTCTTCCTGCCACACGGCCTCGGCCACATGATGGGTATGGACGTGCACGACATGGAGGGCCTCGGCCAGCAGTTTGTGGGCTACGACGCAGAGACGCGCCCCAGTAGCCAGTTTGGACTCGCCAGCCTACGTATGGGCCGCCGCTTGCAAAAAGGCTTTGTCGTCACCGACGAACCAGGGATTTACTTCATCCCCGCACTGATCGACTTGTGGCGCGCAGAAGGGAAGTGCGCCGAATTCCTTTGCTTCGACAAGATAGAACAATACAAGGATTTCGGAGGCATACGCATCGAAGACGATATCCTAATCACTGCCGACGGATGCCGGCCCCTCGGAGAGGAGAAAATTCCCTATCGCGCCGCAGAGGTGGAGGAATTCATCCGTCAACAGCAGGACGAGGACTGAACACTTCTTTTCATTGAACATTGACCGTTGAACATTGAACATTACCAATACCGGCTGCAAAGCGGTTTTGCTAATGGTCAATGGTCAATGAAGAATGTTCAATGATTAATAAGGAACAAATCTTTAACTATCTAAATTCATTTATCCCCGTAATGAAAAAACTTCTTATCGCCGCCGCACTCTTGTGCAGTGTAGGAAGCGCTTGGGCGCAGGCCCCGCGTAACAAAGACAACACGCCCCGTGAATGGACCGTCATCAGCGAAGCGCCCATCACCTCAGTGAAAAACCAGAATCGTAGCGGTACTTGCTGGGACTACAGCAGCCTGTCGTACTTCGAGAGCGAACTGCTCCGCCTGGGCAAGGGCGAATACGATCTCTGCGAGAGTTATGTGGCTTACCTCACCTATATGGACCGTGCCCAGAAGCGCGTGCGCACACATGGTGACGTCAGTTTCGCCGAGGGTGGCAGTTTCTACGACGTGCTTTATTGCCTGAAGAACTATGGTATCTGCCCGCAAGAGGCCATGCCTTTCCCCGGCTCGCTCTACGGCGACAGCCTCTTCAACTTCACCGCGATGTGGCCGCAAGCCGAAGCCATCGTCGATGCCGTGGCTAAGACCAAAGCCAAGACCATTCCCTTGCAGTGGAAGGACAACCTCTCGTGCGTCCTTGAGGGTTATTTCGGCAAACTGCCCGTCACCTTTGAGTATCAAGGCAAGGCCTACACGCCCAAAAGTTTCGCTGCTTCGCTTGGCCTTGACTGGAACGACTACGTCTCTCTGACGAGTTACACCCACGAGCCCTTCTACACGCAGTTCGCCCTTGAAATCCCCGACAACTGGCGCTGGGGCCTGAGTTACAACCTGCCGCTCGACGAGTTCATGGAGGTGATGGACTACGCCGTGCGTCAAGGCTATGCCATCGCCTGGGGTGCTGACGTGAGCGAGAAATACTTCATGTTCAACGGCGCCACCACTGTGCCGACCGACACGCGCGACCGCTCCACCACAGGTAGCGACGCCGAGCGTTGGACCGGCCAGGCCACGACCGTGGTGCAGCCCATCGCAGATCAGGGCGAAAAACCCATCACGCAGGAGATGCGCCAAATGGCCTACGACAATTGGGAGACCACCGACGACCATGGCATGGTCATCTACGGCCTGGCCAAAGACCAAGACGGCAAGGAATTCTTCATGGTCAAGAACTCCTGGGGCGAGTACGAGCCCTATGGTGGTAAGTTCTATGCTTCAAAGAACTTCGTGGCCTACAAGACGATGAATATCCTCATCAACAAGAACGCTATCCCCAAGCAGATCCGCAAGAAACTCGGCATCTGATTGTAGCATCGTACTGATAGAAAAAGAGGATAAAAGGTTATAAGGTTGTTAGGTTATAAGGTTATGAGGGGCTGCGCGTGACAACCTCAAAACCTTAAAACCTTAAAACCTCAACACCCTAGAACCTAAAAGATTATCTTACTTTTTTACTTATTTTTGCGCCGCAAAAACGAGGGCGCTTCTCCTTAAGCCATTTGCGCGCAAAGCGAAGCAAATTTCGGCTTTGCCTTAGCGAGAAAACGCCTGCCAGAAAACGAAACGCTACATTTGACACCAAGCAATGTTAGAACAAATCGGTCACATCAAGGAAAGCCTTGCCGGCCTCGTGGCGGCGAACGAACAGGAGTTGGAGGCACTCCGTATTAAATACATGAGCCGTAAAGGTATGCTTAACGACCTGATGGCTCGCTTTCGCGAAGTACCCGCAGAGCAGAAGCGCGAAGTGGGTATCCGCCTCAATGAACTGAAGGCCGCTGTGCAGGAACGCCTTGAAAGCCTGCGTAGCCAGTTGGCGGTAAAGGAAACCATCAGTGACGACCTCGACCTCACCCGCACCGCCTATCCCCAGCCGCTTGGCACGCGCCACCCCATCACCCTCGTGCGCGACGAGATACTGCGCATCTTCCAGCGCTTAGGCTTCAGCATCGCCGAAGGGCCTGAGGTGGAGGACGACTGGCACGTGTTTTCCTCGCTCAACTTCGCTCCCGACCATCCCGCACGCGACATGCAGGACACCTTCTTCGTGGAGCAGCAACCCGACATTGTGCTGCGAACGCATACCAGTAGCGTGCAGAGCCGCGTGATGGAGAAACAGCAACCGCCCATTCGCGTGGTATGCCCCGGCCGTGTGTATCGCAACGAGGCAATTTCGGCCCGCGCCCATTGCTTCTTCCATCAAGTGGAGGGATTGTATATCGACAAGGGCGTCTCGTTCACCGACCTCAAGCAGGTGCTCCTCACCTTTGCCCGCGAACTCTTCGGCGAGGACACCAAGATACGCCTGCGCCCCAGTTATTTCCCCTTCACTGAGCCCAGCGCAGAGATGGACATCTCGTGCAACATCTGTGGCGGAAAGGGCTGCGGCTTCTGCAAACATACCGGCTGGGTGGAGATACTTGGCTGCGGCATGGTTGATCCCAATGTGCTCAAGGCAGGCGGCATAGATCCCGACGTGTACAGCGGATATGCCTTCGGCCTTGGTGTGGAGCGCATCACCAATCTCAAATATCAAGTCAGCGACCTGCGCCTCTTCTCCGAAAACGACGTACGCTTCCTCGACCAATTCCAAAGCGCGAACTGACCGCTCTTATCATTGACCATTGACCATTGACCATTGACCATTGACCGTTGAACATTGAACATTGCCAATACCGGCTGCAAAGGGGTTTTGCTAATGGTCAATGGTCAACGGTCAATGTTCAATGGTCAACGGTCAATGGTCAATGTTCAATGTTCAACGTTCAATAAAAGAAATGAAAGTCCTCGTTTTTGCCGCAGGGTTAGGCACGCGCCTTCGCCCCCTCACCGACAGGATGCCCAAAGCCCTCGTACCAGTGGGCGAAAAGCCTCTGCTCGCCATCACCCTTGAACACCTCGTGCGGGAAGGAGCCACCGAGGCTGTCGTCAACGTGCATCACTTCGCCGATCAGATCAAGGCTTATCTTCAATCCCACGACTTCGGCATCCCTGTTCGTGTCAGCGATGAGAGCGACCGACTGCTCGACACTGGCGGTGGACTGCGGCGCGCCCTCACCCTATTCCAGACAGACTCCGACGCCCCCGTACTCATCCACAACGTGGACATCCTCAGCGATGCCCCCCTACGCCAGTTCTATGCGCAATGTAGTAGTGCGCAGGCCGCATTGCTCGTCAGCGACCGCGCCTCATCCCGAAAACTTTATTTCGATGTGGCGAACCGATTGTGCGCGTGGCAGAATCTCAACACAGGTGAGGTGCGCGGATGCGCCGATACGTCGGCACTTGCGAGCCTCACGCCATACGCCTTCAGCGGCATCCACCTCTTCTCTCCCCATCTTGTAGCGCGTATGGAGCCCTACGGCGACTGTTTCCCTATCATGGATTTCTACCTGAGGGAGTGTGCCACCGCAGACATCGTTGGCTATCCATGCCAGGGCCTTCGGCTCATTGACGTGGGTAAACCCGAAACCCTCGCCTCTGCAGAGGAATTCCTCGCCGCCATAAGGCATTAATACGACGGGCCTTCGCGCTCTTCCCTGTCAATATCACCAAACAACCGGACTGGTAAAAGAATGCCAGTCCGGTGTGTTTCAGTTGCTTTTGGCCTATTCAGCGGCCAAGTGGTGCTTGCTCTGCGCGAGTGTCGACTTATCTGTTGGCATTGCCCGTGACAACGGGACGCTTGCCAGCGGAGTAGAGGCGAGCGTAACGGGCGGGCATGGCGCTCTCCGTGCTCTCCTTACCGGTGAGTTCGCTGATGATGAAGTCGAGCGAGGTGCCGAAGTTTCTCAGGTTGGATTCCGTACTCTCGATGTGCAGCACGTTCTTCCAACTGTCGAAGTTGCGCCAGTCGCCATCGATGGAGGCATCGGATTGTCCGTAGGGCGCAAAGAGAATCATACGGCGGCCAGTGGGCATGGCGTTCCAGAGCGAATAGACCTCGTCGTAGGTGAAGGCTCTGTACCCTTCCTTCGTGTCGCTGCCGCCCCAGATGTTGGTGTTCACCACTTTGTAGGTGGCATCGGTCCAGAGGATAACAACTTGACGGTGGAAGCCGTCGTCAGTACCCCAGTCGGGACGGCTGAAGGCCGTGCCCAACGCTTCCAAAGCGCTTTCAGGAGCGTCGCCGCCGTAGGAGAGGGAAATGTCGTCCACGAAGGATTCGAAGGCTGACTTCTCTTCAGCATTCTGCAGGTTGTACACACCGCTGGCAGTGAGCGCGTCTTCGCCGTCCACGTTGATGTCGCTGAAGGTGATGACTTGGGCGTTCAGTCCAACGAGGTGGATGTCGGCGGCATCGCACTTTTCCTTAAACAGATTGTAGAAGGAGGTGGCGTTGTTCTTCACCATATTGATTTCTCCGCTCATGCTGCCTGAGATGTCCATTACCATGACGACGTCCACGGTCAGGCGGTTCTCATCGGTGGTGAACTGCTTGATGGTCTGGTCGTAAATGGTGGTCTCGTTCGCTTTCTGCTTGGCATCGAGCACGAGGTCGCCGCGTGTAGCACCGTCCTTGAACTTATAGAAGGCGCGGTAGTAGTACGTGGTCAGCGACTTGAAGCCACGGAAGTCCACGTCGAAGTTGTTGCCGTCCTTGAGCGTGCCAGTGCCTTCGAATTCAGCCTGTCCGAGAACCAGTTTGTCGGGGTCTTTGTCGCACAAAATGCCGAACTCGCCTGCTTCAGCAAAGAGCGGGTCGGAGCAGAATACGGTGCCGCTCAATGTGCAGGAGGAGCCTCCCACCTTAAACGATGCCTGACCTGTCCATATGGTTATGGTGTTGTAAACTTTCTCGCTTACCTCGTTTTCAAATTGCTCGGCTTCTTTTGCAACGTTGGCCACACCATCGGAGCCTACGCTGACACCGGCCTCTTGTGCCGTCGTCTCGTTGCCGTTGTAGTGCAAGCCGAGCGCCTCGTGGAAGTACTTGATAGCAGCCACAACGGAGGGGTAGGAGACGAGTTTGCTCAAGTCGGTGACCTTCACGAAGTAGAAGATGGAGTTCTGCAGCCCGTTCTTGTAGTCGGCGGCAGCAAGTGCGGCATCGAGCGCTTCCTTGTTGTATTGGATTTGGTCCACATACTTCAAGCCGCTACCGTCCTGGTACACGAGTTCCAGCACTTCGTCGTTGAGGAAACTGAAGTTGAGCACGCAGTCCTTCATCACAAATTGCAGAGGGCGGTTGTCCTCTTTGTTGATGAGCAGGGTGGCCTTCACCGTGCCCTCTTTGTTGGAGAAGAAGAGCGTTTCGGTGTTGAGCACTTTCTCATCGGCGGAAGCCAAACGTCGTGTGCCAGAGACAGACGAGCCGCCGTTCACCTTTGAGAGGAATACGCCACTCTTGACAACGTAGCCTTTGTCCCAGTTGCCGAGAGCCTCTTCGTTGAGATCCATAATCTCTCCTTCCGAGACATTATAGCCTTCGCTCATGGAGCCTTCGTCATCGTCGCTGCTGGAGCATGCAGAAAACGCGATTGCCGCCAATGCGGCCATGAACCATGTTTTTAGGTTTTTCATGATTTTTTGTGTTGGGCCTGTAGTTCCCAGTAGGGCAATTAGGGAAAACTATATGTTGGACGACAGCACAGAGATGAACGGGGAACACATCACTATCCGCCACGGCGGAAGCGAACGTATCTATATGCTATCTTGTGGAAGTGGGAGGGTTGATCTTTTCAACTCCAAAAGTAACGGATTGGCTACTAAAGCCCCCAATTCCTTCTTTCTATTCATCTTTTTCAATCATCAACACCCTTGTTTTGCAATCTGTATATGGCAAATTTAGAGGTGTTGGGCTTGGGCAAAGACTGACTGGCGGGCGCTCAATGCGGTGTCGCGCCCGCGTTTGCTTAGCACGCACACAATAAGGCGGACAGCCCGAGGGAGTGGGGCGTCCGCCTTATTTAGAGTGTCTTTTGCTTGCTTATTTCTCAGCGCAGGCGCATCAAGGCTTCGCGGATGCGGCGCATGGCTTCGCGGATGTTGTCATCGCTGGTGGCATAACTCATGCGGAAGCAATCTGGGGAGCCGAAGGCATCGCCGCCAACGGTGGCGACATGTGCCTCCTCGAGCAGGTAGAGCGCAAAATCGGTGCTGGTGTTGATGGTGCGCTGCCCGTCGGTCTTTCCGAAGAGTGCGCTGCACTTGGGGAAGACATAGAATGCACCGTCAGGGTCGCTCACCTCGAAGCCAGGGATTTCGCAAGCCAGCCCTACGATGAGTTCCTTGCGGCGAGCAAAGGCCTGTCGCATCTCCTCAACGCAGTCTTGCGCTCCTTCATAGGCTGCCAGTGCGGCATACTGGCTGACGCTGCAAGGGTTGCTGGTGTACTGGCCCTGCAGTTTCTGCGTGGCTTTGGCGATGTCGGTGGGGGCGGCGATGAAGCCAATGCGCCAGCCGGTCATGGCATACGCCTTGCTGACGCCGTTCACGATGACCGTGCGCTCTTTCATGTCGGGGCAGGCAGCGATGCTGGCGTGCTGGCCTGTGTAGTTGATGTGTTCGTAGATCTCGTCGGCGATGACGGTGACCTGCGTGTGGCGACGGAGCACGGCGGAGAGCGCCTCGAGTTCGGCGGCGGTATATACAGCACCAGTAGGATTGCTGGGCGTACACAATATTAATACACGCGAGCGCGTAGTGATGGCGGCCTCAAGTTGTTCTGGAGTGATCTTGAAGCCCTGTTCGATGCCGGCCTCAACGATGACGGGTGTGGCGCCGGCCATCAGTGCCATCTGCGGGTAGGAAACCCAGTAGGGAGCGGGGATAATCACTTCATCGCCTTCATCGCACAGGGCAAGCAGGGTGTTGCAAACGCTTTGCTTCGCGCCGTTGCTCACGATGATCTGCTCGGGGAGATAGTCCAGGCCATTCTCTTTCTGGAGTTTGGTACAGATGGCCTTGCGCAGGGCGGGGATGCCGGGCACGGGTGTGTAGCGTGTTTGGCCGTCGTCAATGGCTTGCTTGGCGGCGGCGCGGATGTGTTCAGGCGTGTCGAAGTCGGGCTCGCCCACGCTGAGGTTGATGATGTCGATGCCTTGAGCCTTGAGTTCGGCGCTCTTCTGAGACATGACCAGTGTGGCGGAAGGCTGGAGGCGGGTGACGCGCGGTGATAGAAGCATGTGTTTAGGTTTTAAGGTTTTAAGGTTGTTAGGTTTTGAGGTTTATTGAGCAGCCCCGTCGTCCGCTACCTTCCAGCCCCTGGGGATTTTCTTGCGGGCGGGGACGCCCGCGCTCCCAGCGGTTGCAAAAGGCGGGCTGACGGCGCTATATCAAGTTTGCAGAATTTTAGAATTCGTATTCGTCGATGCCTTTGTTATGCTGCTTGAAGAGCCTTCGGGCAGCAGCGATGTTGCGGTTGAAGCGCTCGCGTTCGGCAGGCTTCATCTGTTCCTCGGGGAAGGAGGCGGGAAGTATGGTGTGCACCCTGCGGCCACTGACTAACGGGCGTGAGCAGAACGTCAGGGCGTAGCCCTGGTCGGTCATCGTGGTGAGGCTGTCCTTGGTGAGTGTCATGCGTACCATGAGGCCCACCTCGGTGTTGTCCTTCGTCATGTTGGAGATGAAATTGCCGAGCGACCAAACCACGAGGTGCTTCTGGCCCCTGGCATCGGTGCGTACCTCTGCTGGTTGCACCACATGCGGGTGTCCGCCGATGACGTGGTCTACGCCGTTTGCCAGCAGCCAGTCGGCAATGTCGCGCACCTCCTTGGGTGGGGTGGGGACGTACTCCACGCCCCAGTGCATGTTGGCGATGATGACGTCGGCCCCCAGCCCTTTGGCACGAGCGATGTCGGCAGCCATTTGCGTCTTGTCGATGAGGTTCACGACGTTGGGCTTGCTTACGGGAATACCATTGGTGCCGTAGGTGTAGTTGAGCAAGGCGATGCGAATGCCGTTCTTTTCAATAATGAGAGGATGATTTTTGGCGCGTGCCTCGGCGTTCACGTAAGTACCGAGGTGGGGTATGCCCAGTGAGTCGAGGACGTGGATGGTGCGTTCAAGCCCTGCGCGTCGGCTGTCGCAGCAGTGGTTGTTGGCCGTGAGCATCACGTCGAAGCCTGCTTGCCACGCGGCATGCAGGAATGCGTCGGGGCATCGAAACTGCGGGTAGCCGCTATAGGGCGGCCCTGGCAACGTCACCTCGAGGTTGGCGATGGCCACGTCGTAGCGCGAGATTTCGTCTTTCACCAGGGCGAAGCAGTCGTTGTAGTCGTAGGTGCCATCGGGTAGCCTTGCAGCATTGATTTGCCCCTGGTGCTGCATCAGGTCGCCAGCAAAGAGCAGCGTGACGCTCCGTGTGGTGTCCTCGGGCGCTGTGGTGTCGGGCTGCCCGCCTGGCTGTGCTCCGCCTTGGCAAGAGAAGAGCAGCAGAACTGCTGTGAAGAGAGTGAGGAGTCTTGCGTTCATTGGTGGGAAGGGATCAGTCGCGTTGCGAGCCAAAGATGCGCAGCAGATAGAGGAAGAGGTTGATGAAGTCGAGGTAGAGCGAGAGCGAGCCGAGCAGGGCCACTTTCATCGTCCCCTCGTTCACATCGGTGCCGTGTTGTTGGAGCATCAGTTTGATTTTCTGCGCGTCCCAGGCCGTGAGGCCCACGAACACCAGTACGCCGGCGTAGTTCAGAATCGTGGTCAGCCCGCTGCTCTTGACGAAGAAGTTCACCACCGTGGCGATGATGATACCGATGAGGGCCATGATGAATATGCGCCCCATCGCGCTCAGATCGGTCTTGATGAACGAGCCCACCACTGCCATAGCGCCGAAGGTGCCTGCGGTGATGAAGAACACACTCGTGATGCTCTCCATCGTATAGACGAGGAAGATGCTCGAGAGCGTCGCGCCGTTGAGCAGCGAATAGACGACGAACATCAGCCCTGCCGTGGTGAATGAGATTTTGTCAATCTTAGCGCTGAGCGTGAAGACGATGGCCAGTTCTGCAATGGCCAGCCCCCAGAACACAATCTGGTTTCCGAAGACGATTTGCTGAATGGCGGGCGATGTGGCCACATAATAGGCTGCCAGTCCGGTCACTACGAGGGCGAGCGACATCCACAGATACACGTTGCGCATCAGTTTGGCATAGGCGCCCTCCGTCACGATTTCGTAGGGGCGCTGTTGGGTGGAAATGTACTGTTGCATGGTTTTGGTAGGTTTGTTTGTTTGTAATGGTAGTTATGATGTGGTAGTGCGGCTGTTCCGCTTACTTTTTCAGGTGTAGCGTATGCCCCATGCGTGCCTGTTTGGTGCGCAGGTAGCGTTCGTTGTAGGGGTTGGGGGCTGTTTCAATGGGTACGTTCTCTACAATCTCCAGTCCGTAGGCCTCGAGGCCCACACGCTTCACGGGGTTGTTGGTCATCAGTCGCATCCTTGTCACGCCGAGGCTTTGCAGGATTTGTGCCCCCACGCCGTAGTCGCGTTCATCGGGGTCGTATCCGAGGTGCAGGTTGGCGTCCACGGTGTCGTAGCCCTGCTCTTGCAACTTATAGGCTGCGATCTTGGCCATGAGACCGATGCCGCGCCCTTCCTGGTTGAGGTAGAGCACCACGCCTTTCCCCTCGTTCTCCACCATGCGGAGCGCCTTGTGCAGTTGCTCTCCGCAGTCGCAGCGCGCCGATCCGAAGATGTCGCCCGTCATGCACGAACTGTGCACGCGCACCAGCACGGGCTCGCCCTCTTGCCACGCGCCTTTGATCAGCGCCACGTGTTCCAGCCCGTTGTCTTTTTGGCGGAAGGGGATGAGGCGGAAGTGGCCGTAGGCGGTGGGCATGTCCACCTCTTCGCCGCGTTCCACGAGCGTTTCGTTACGCAGACGGTAGGCGATGAGGTCGCGAATGGTGATGACGTGCAGGCCGTGCTTGGCGGCAAATTTTTGGAGTTGGGGCATGCGTGCCATGGTGCCGTCCTCGTTGAGAATCTCTATGAGACAGGCGGCGGGCTTGAGGCCCGCGAGACGCGCCAGGTCCACTGCTGCCTCGGTGTGTCCGGCACGTGCCAGCACGCCGCGCGGCTGGGCGTAGAGCGGGTTGATGTGTCCGGGCCGCCCGAAGTCTTCGGGCGTGGTGGCGGGGTCGGCCAGTGCACGGATGGTGGCGGCGCGGTCGTGGCAACTCACTCCTGTGGTGCAACCCTCGAGCAGGTCCACCGTGACGGTGAAGGGCGTGCCGAGCATACTGGTGTTGTCCTCCACCTGATGGGGCAGGCGCAGTTCGCGAGCGCGTTCGGTGGTGATGGGTGCGCACAGCACACCGCGTCCTTCGCGGAGCATGAAGTTCACGTGCTCCTCGGTGCAGAGCTCGGCGGCCATGATGAGGTCGCCCTCGTTCTCGCGGTCTTCGTCGTCCACCACGATGACCAGTTTGCCTTGACGGAAATCCTCAAGAGCCGTTTCGATAGGGGATATATTCATTGTTGTGTGTTCTTTTCAGCAATTCTCTGACAATGTTGTTGCAAATCTCTTGCCGTTACCTCAATCTGCTGGAGGTCTTGGCGCAGGCGGATGCGAAAGATCCATATGCGGAGCCACAACAGCGCGCCGATCGGCAGCAGTATGCCCGCCACTTTGTTCAGCCGGTCGGAGTCGAAGGGCGTGACGTGGGCGGTGGTATATAGCAGGGGGAATTCTTGCAGACTCTGAAGCAACCGCATGTCGCGGCTGTTGCCGAGTTCTTCAACGATTTGCTCCATCCTCTCGTTGATGTCCTCCACGGCGGTGTCGGGCTTGTGGCGGAAGAAGATGGAGATGTAGTTCGGCGCGCTTACCAACCTGTGTGCCTCAATATAGTGGTAGCTGTCGGCGGCGAGGTCGGCCAGGCGTGGTATGGCTGCGGTGTAGTCGGGGTCGTGAATGATAACCTCCTTGAGCGGTATGTTGCGATGTGTGCGCAGCATCAGCAGGCGTGAGAAGAAGTTGCGGTACGCATCGACGTTGAACACCATGCTGTCGCGGTTGCTCTTGTAGGTGAGGAACACGCCCGTAGGCAGCAGGATGGCTGTGCTGAGCCACATGCCCACAATCATGTTGAGCGTACCCTCACGCGCCATCTTCATGGTGCTCGTGTTGAGAATGAGGTAGATGATGAAGATGATGACGCTCACCACCGCGGGCATCCCGAGCCCGCCCTTACGGATGATGGCCCCGAGCGGCGCGCCGATGAGGAAGAAGAGCAGGCAAGCCAGCGACTGCGTAATCTTGTTGTGCCACTCGATGTAGTGCTTGCGCACGTCCTTTTCGGTAGAGGCCACCTCCTCGCTCCTGAATTCCAGTTCGGTGTGGCGGCTCTTCACCATTGCGGCAGCTGTGGACACGGCGGCATCGAGTTTCTGCTCGCCGATGCGCGACAAGAGGGTGTCGAATGGCAGGCTCTGTGCTGCCTCAGATGTAGCACCCGTGTTCCCCGTCGTTGCTGCCGTTGCCGTGTTTGTTTGGGCGTCGTTGGGGTGGGGGGCGCGCTGTTTAGGCTTCTTGGCTTCAGTGGGTGGGAAATAGGTGCTGCCCAGCGCACGTTCGTAGGCCGCGTTGCCGATGCTGTCCAGGCTGCGGTTCATCGAGTCAGCGTCCTCCACCAGTTCCACCATGTTCTTGGCCTTCGCCATTCCCGACATCATGTCGGCGTCCATCATCTTGATGTTGCTGTCGAAGTCTATGAGGAAGCGCTTGTGTCCGAAGGTCTCGCGGTCGTAGGGCTGTGTGGCATTCTTCATTTCGCCCAGGCCGCCCTGCAGGTTTTCGAACTGTTCGCCCTGCCAAATGTCAAGGATGAGGTGCCCCTTGTCGGCAGAGGATGCCATGCGCCCGCTGTCGGCCACCACGATCTGTGCCTTGTCAAAGCCCTGGTCGGTCTTGTAGATGACAATGTCGTAGAGCATGCCGGTCTTCACGTCCTTCTGGCTGACGTAGAGGTTGATGCCGGGCACGCCGTTGTAGAAGATGCCTTCAGGGATTTCCACAGCGGGCGACGTCTGCCTCAGCGTCATCAGTAGCGCCCCGAGTTCGCGCTGCGCATAGGGCGATGTCACGTTTTGGAAGTAGAACGACACGCCGCCGAAGGCTGTCGCCAGTAGCCCTACGGGGAGCATCACACGTGCCAGGGCCACGCCAGCACTCTTCATGGCGAGCAGTTCGAGACTCTCGCCCAGGTTTCCGAACGAGATGAGCGACGAAAGTAAAATGGCCACGGGCAAGGCCTGCGGAACGAGCGAAAGACTCATATAATAGAAGAACTGGCCCAGGATGTCCATCGTCAGCCCCTTGCCCACCAATTTGTCGATGTGCAGCCACGTGAACTGCATCATAAAGATGAACAGGCTGATAAAGAAGGCCGCCATAAACACCAGGCAGAACTTCCCGAGGACGTATCGGTCCAGTTTCTTGAACATAAGAGTCACGCTTGATTGGCGTAGCGCGCAAATTTAGTTATTTCGCGCGGAATGCACCGCTGCGATGCCCCTTTTTCCTACTGCGCCGCGCGTTTTAGTACGTTGTGCAACGCTTCCCGCTACCACCGCTTGCCGTTTCAACCATCTCGTGGTTCAGTAAATCGTTTTGAAGTCTCACCTGCAACTTATCATCTCCGTTTGTTGCAGCACGATGTGGGTTGTAGTAAAAACTAGGTCCGTGCGACTTTAAAGTCACACGCTGTGACTTTAAAGTCACACGGATGTAGTTCCATCGAGAGTCCGTTCAAATTTTTTCTCTCTTGCAATGGTTTTTTTACAGGGGCTCATCCATCCTCTTTGTCACCACATCCGGCAACGTCATCTCCATATTTCCTCTTCCAGTCCTGTTTTTCTGAATGGTCAGAAACCGACACGCCAATTCTACTGCTTATAATCTTCCTCTTATACCCATAAATAAACGATTTGTCGTTAATTTCTGCACCTGTGACGCAAATGTCTATTTGTTTGTTTCTGACCATAAAAATGATAACTCCGCTTTGCTTTTTCGGGTGTTTGCTGTGGACGTTGTAAGGTCGTTTCGTCAAAATACCACCTCTCGCTTAGGAGTTTTCAAAACCTTTTGTAGATTTGCCACGATTAGAGACGTTCCACCCATGACGTATCCCGAGGCCGAAAAATACCTTTTTACCTCCGCACCGCTCTTCCAGCAGCACGGCAAGCAGGCCTATAAGCCCGGCTTGAACACCTCTGTGCGGCTTGATCAGCACTTCGGTTGTCCCCACATGGCCTATAAGACCATACATGTGGGAGGAACGAATGGTAAGGGCTCGGTGGCGCAT
The DNA here is from genome assembly GCA_017444485.1 of Bacteroidaceae bacterium. GTDB lineage: Bacteria > Bacteroidota > Bacteroidia > Bacteroidales > Bacteroidaceae > Alloprevotella. The sequence goes on from JAFSWM010000010.1 coordinate 36,273, forward strand.
CTCTTGGCCGCAGTCCTTCAGACCCAGGGCTACAAGGTGGGGCTCTACACCTCTCCGCATCTCCTCTCGTTTCGTGAGCGCATCCGCGTGAATGGCGAGATGATTCCAGAAGAGCGCGTTGTTCGTTTCGTTGAGGAAGAGCGAGCCTTTTTCGAACCACTCCACCCCTCGTTCTTCGAACTTGCTACAGCCTTGGCGTTCCAGTATTTCAAGGAGTGCCACGTTGAGGTGGCCGTGGTCGAGGTGGGGCTTGGCGGACGCCTGGACTGCACCAACATCATCACGCCCGCGCTCAGCGTGATTACCAACGTGGGGCTTGACCATACCGATTTGTTGGGTACTACCTTGCCCGCCATCGCGCGCGAGAAGGCTGGTATCTTCAAGCACGCTGTCCCAGTCGTGGTGGGCGAGGTGTTAGACGATACGGCGGGCGTGTTTCGTGCCACCGCCGAACTGGTGGGCGCTCCGCTCTTCTTTGCCCAACACGAAGGGGCGCTGCGCCACAGCGTGCCGGGCACGGCGCTTAATACCTATGAGAGCACAGACTACGGCACACTGAAGTGCCCCCTTACTGGCCTCTTGCAAGTGCGCAATACGCGCACCGTCCTGGCGGCTCTGCGCCATCTGCCGATGCATGTCAGCGCGGCGGCGGTGCGTTTGGGCTTTGAAGGAGTGTGCGCAACGACAGGACTTCGCGGACGCTGGGAACGACTCGCCATGAATCCCGAGGTGGTGTGCGACACAGGGCATAATGCCGACGCTTGGCGCTACCTGGGCGAACGCATCGCTGAAGAGGCCAAGCGCCGCACTGTACACATGGTGTTCGGTATGTGCGCCGACAAAGATACTACAAGCGTCCTTTCCCTGCTGCCCAATGCTGCAACTTACTACTTCACTCAAGCCTCGGTGCACCGCGCCCTGCCAGCAAGCGACTTGAAGAACAAGGCCGCCAAAATGGGCTTGAAAGGCGAAGCCTTCCCCGATGTTCAGGCAGCATTCAAAGCTGCCCTGACAGCCGCCGCGCCCGACGACCTGATCTTTGTGGGCGGAAGCACGTTTGTCGTGGCTGATGTGTTGCAAATGGCCGATACGATAGGCAACAATGAAACAATAGAATAAGAAAACGCAACTGATAAATCTCTTCATAACTATTGGGAATAGGGTAGAGTAGCGCGAAGCGGCGCCATCGCTCTGCTTCGCACCCCCAAAGGCGTTACCGGCCACCGACGCCCCGCCAGTGCGGAAAAGCGTGGCCAAGGTACTCTTCATGTATAGGGTATTTAAGTAAATGGGTGAGACCGTCCTCGTGGCGGTCTCTTTTTGTTGTCGGGAGGCGACGAGCCAATGCATAGCGTTTGCCACATGGCCAAAACGCTCCACGCCCCTGGCGTGCTTTCCAGACTTTTTTCAAAATATTCCGCTTTGCAACCGCCGGTTTACAAAAATTGCCTTATTTTCGCGGTGTCTAACTATTAACAAATCCAACATTCATTTTATTCTTAACCTTTATGAAGAAGTACAATTTCGGTGCGGGTCCTTCTATTCTCCCGCAAGAAGTGATGGCGGCTGTGGCAGATGCTTGCCGCGATTTCAATGGTCTCTCCCTGATGGAAATCAGCCACCGCAGCAAGGACTGGCAAGCCGTGATGGACGAGACCGAGGCACTGTTTAAGGAAGTGCTCGGCGTGCCCGAGGGCTACAGCGTCATCTTCCTCGGTGGCGGCGCAAGCCTGCAGTTCTGCATGGTGCCCTACAACCTCTTGGAGAAAAAAGCCGCCTACCTCAACACTGGCGTGTGGGCCAAGAAGGCACTCAAGGAGGCCAAGGCTTTCGGCGAAGTTGTGGAAGTGGCTTCCAGCGCGGACGCAAACTACACCTTCATCCCCAAGGATTTTGATATTCCCGCTGATGCCGACTATTTCCACATCACCACCAACAACACCATCTATGGCACGGAAATCCGCAAGGACATCGACAGCCCCGTACCCCTCGTGGCCGATATGTCCAGCGACATCTTCAGCCGCCCGGTTGACGTGAGCAAGTACGGCATGATTTATGGCGGTGCACAGAAGAACCTCGCCATGGCCGGCGTGACTTTCGTTGTGGTGAAGAACGACCTGCTCGGCAAGGTGACGCGCCACATCCCCACCATGCTCGACTATCGCACACACATCGACAAGGGCTCTATGTTCAACACGCCCCCCGTTGTGCCCATCTACAGCGCGTACAAGAACCTGCAGTGGATCAAGAAGACCGGTGGCACAGAGGCCATGCAGAAGCGTGCCGAAGCGCGTGCCGAACTGCTCTATGGCGAGATAGACCGCAACCGCCTCTTTGTAGGCACTGCCCGCGAGGAAGACCGCTCGCTGATGAACATCTGCTTCGTTCTCAAAGAGGAGTATAAGGAACTCGAAAAGGACTTCTTCGACTTCGCCACCGCACGCGGCATGGTGGGCATCAAAGGCCACCGCAGCGTAGGCGGCTTCCGCGCAAGTTGCTACAACGCCATGGAAATCGACGGCGTGCAGGCTCTTGTGGATTGCATGAAAGAATACGAGAAGAACCATTGACCATTGAACGTTGACCATTGACCATTGAACGCTCAGGAACATGGGACAAGACAATCAGATACAAATTGAGAGCAAGAAATTCGCTCTGCGAATAATAAAGCTCTATAAGTATCTGAAGGAAGAAAAAAAGATCTACTCCCTGTCCAAGCAATTACTGCGCAGTGGCACGAGCATCGGTGCTAATGTTCGTGAGAGTGTCAATGCTCAAAGTCGGTTGGACTTCATAAACAAATTGAATATCGCATTAAAAGAAGCAAACGAAACAGAATATTGGCTTGAATTGCTGCATGAATCGGGTTGTTTGAGTGAAACCGAGTTCTCTTCAATCTATAACGACTGCGGAAAGATTGTAGCAACTCTGACCAAAATCATCAAGACTACAAAATTGTCGCTGATGTAATGGTCAATGGTCAATGTTCAATTTTCAATCATTAAAATGAAAGTTTTAGTTGCAACCCAGAAGCCCTTCGCGCCCGTGGCCGTTGAGGGCATCAAAGACATCGTCATCGGGGCAGGCCATGAGTTCGCCCTGATAGAGAAATATGAAGAAAAGGCAGAACTGCTCGCAGCCGTGAAAGACGCCAACGCCCTGATTATACGCAGCGACAAAGTGGACGCCGAGGTGATGGACGCAGCGCCTGCACTGAAAATCGTGGTGCGCGCCGGTGCCGGCTTCGACAACGTGGACTGCGCTGCAGCCACCGAGCGTGGCATTGTCGTGATGAACACCCCCGGACAGAACTCCAACGCTGTGGCCGAACTCGTCTTTGGCATGCTCCTTTTCGCCGTGCGCAACCGCTTCAATGGTAAGGCAGGCACGGAGTTGAAAGGCAAGCGCCTCGGACTGCTCGCCTTCGGCAACGTGCCGCAGAACGTGGCACGTATCGCTAAGGGCTTCGGCATGGAAATCTCCGCTTACGACGCTTATTGCCCCGCCGAGGTTTTCACCCGCGAGAACGTGAAGCAGGTGATGTCGCCCGCCGAACTGTTCCAGACCTGCGACGTCGTTTCGCTCCATATCCCCAGCACGCCCGAGACGCGCCAGAGCATCAACGCTGCCCTCATTGGCTCTATGCCCAAGGGTGGCATCCTGGTGAACACTGCGCGCCAAGACGTCATCAACGAGCCCGAACTCATCGCCACCATGCAAGAGCGCACCGACCTGCGCTACCTCTCTGACCTGCAACTGGCAGCGCACGACGAAGGCCTCGAGAAACTTGGCGACCGCTACTTTGCCACGCCGAAGAAGATGGGTGCACAGACCGCCGAAGCCAATATCAACGCTGGCCTGGCCGCTGCCAACCAGATCTGCGGCTTCTTCAAGGACGGCTGCACAAGGTTCCAAGTCAATAAATAAGCCCGCACACACATGGCAACCATCAAACCATTCAAGGGGCTGCGTCCGCCGCGCGAGTTGGTGGAACGCATTGAGAGCCGTCCCTACGACGTCCTCGAAAGCGACGAAGCACGCGCAGAGGCCGGTGACAACGAGATGTCGCTCTACCACATCATCAAACCCGAGATAGACTTCCCCGAAGGTACCAGCGAGTACGACCCTCGCGTCTATGAAAAGGCGGCAGAGAACTTCCAAAAGTTTCAGGACAAGGGCTGGCTCGTGCAGGACGACAAGGAGATGTACTACATCTATGCCCAGACCATGCAGGGCAAGACGCAGTATGGCCTCGTCATAGGTGCACACACCAAGGACTATCAGAGCGGCCTCATCAAGAAGCACGAACTGACACGTCGCGACAAGGAAGAGGATCGCATGAAGCATGTGCGTGTGAACAACGCCAACATTGAGCCCGTCTTCTTCGCCTATCCCGACAACGCGGTACTCGATGCGCTCATCATGCGCTATGCCGCCACCGAACCGGAGTACGACTTCATCGCCCCCATCGATGGCTTCGGCCATAAGTTCTGGCTCGTGGCCGACGATGCCGACATCGCTCTCATCACAGAGGAGTTTGCCAAGATGCCGGCACTCTACATCGCTGACGGCCACCATCGCAGCGCCGCCGCAGCCCTCGTGGGTGCGGAGAAGGCCGCGCAAAATCCGCACAACAAAGGCACCGAGGAGTACAACTACTTCATGGCCGTGGCTTTCCAAGCCTCACAACTCACCATACTGGACTACAACCGTGTGGTGCGCGACTTGAACGGCATGACCAGCAGCGAGTTCCTCAAAGCGCTGGAGAAAAACTTCATCGTCGTCGACAAAGGGACCGACGAGTATCGCCCCGCAAGGGCACACGAGTTCTCGCTCTATCTTGAAGGGCGCTGGTACAGCCTCACCGCCAAGCCCGGCACCTTCAAGGAGGACGACCCCATCGGCGTGCTCGACGTGGATATCTCCAGCCGCCTCATCCTCGACGAACTGCTCGGCATCAAGGACCTGCGCAGCGACAAACGCATTGACTTCGTGGGCGGGCTGCGCGGCTTGGGCGAACTGAAACGACGCGTGGACAGCGGCGAGATGAAGATGGCCCTCGCCCTCTATCCCGTCACGATGCGCCAGATCATGGACATCGCCGACAGCGGGAACATCATGCCGCCCAAGGCCACGTGGTTTGAGCCCAAACTGCGTAGCGGCCTCGTCATCCACAAACTCTCCTAACGCACAATCATCCTAACGATTAACGCAAAAGCCAGTATGAAGAAAGTCATCATCGCCGTATTGGCCGCCTTGTTGCTATTCCCCATGGCGGCAGACGCACAGCGAAACAGGAGAACGCCGGCAAGACGGCAGACCACCCAGTCGGGCCTCACGGCGCTTGAACGCAAGGTGGTGGGCAAGCATATGCTCTCCCTGCAATGGATTTCCTGGGAGTATTTCGGCACTTGCACCATCACTAAGCAAGCCGACGGCACGCTTCGCTGCAAAGGCGAGCAACTCTCGCGTGGCGACGACTCGCACATCGGCGACTACCTCAAGATTGATGGCACGGTGCGCATCGTCTCTGCCCTCGAACTGGAGTTCACAGGCACTATTCGCACCAAGATCTACCACATCAACGGGGGCGAGGAAGTTCTGCGCGAAGGCACGTTTACCTTCCTCTCCACCAATGGCCGCAAATACTGGCGGCTGCAACAGATGAAGAACCCTGCAGACGAATGCACGGACTACGTCGACATCTATTTTAAGTAACTTAAGTTTCTGAAGTTATGATGTGGAGTTAAGAATGGAGTTATGAAGGGGAGTTATAACGAGCCTATACTTTATCGTGCACCAATTTTACCCCTACGCTGAAAAAGTAACGGCCCTTTATAACTACCCAATTAACTTCTTTCTATAACTTCCTAAACTTGAATGAAGTAACCCTTAACCATGCAAACAGATAAAATCCTAGCCTCGCTTGAGGCTAAGCACCCGGGCGAGAAGGAATTCCTGCAAGCCGTCCGAGAGGTGCTACTCTCCATTGAGGACGTGTATAACGAACACCCAGAGTTTGAGCGCGCCAAACTCATTGAGCGCCTCGTGGAGCCCGACCGTATCATCACTTTCCGTGTTCCCTGGACCGACGACAAGGGCGAGGTACACGTGAACATCGGCTACCGCGTGCAGTTCAACAACGCCATTGGCCCCTACAAGGGAGGCATACGCTTCCACCCCAGTGTGAACCTGAGCATCCTCAAGTTCCTCGGATTTGAACAGACCTTCAAGAACGCGCTTACCACGCTGCCCATGGGCGGTGCGAAAGGGGGTAGCGACTTCGCGCCCCGCGGCAGGAGCGATGCAGAAATCATGCGTTTCTGTCAAGCCTTCATGCTTGAACTGTGGCGCAACATTGGTCCCGACATGGACGTACCCGCTGGCGACATCGGTGTGGGCGGACGCGAAGTGGGCTACCTCTTCGGTATGTACAAGAAACTGGCACGCGAACACACCGGCACGCTCACCGGCAAGGACCTCGCCTTCGGTGGTAGCATCCTGCGCCCCGAGGCTACCGGCTTCGGCGCGCTCTACTTCGTGGAGCAGATGCTTGCCGACATCGGGCAGGACATCAAGGGCAAGACCGTGGCCGTTAGTGGCTTCGGTAATGTGGCATGGGGCGCTGTGACCAAGGCCACCGAACTCGGTGCAAAAGTCGTCACCCTCAGCGGTCCCGATGGCTACGTTTACGACCCGCAAGGGGTGAGCGGCGAGAAGATTGACTACTTGCTCGATCTGCGTCTGAGCGGTGAGGACATCGTGGAGCCCTATGCCGAGCGTTATCCTGAGGCAACCTTCTTCCCCGGCAAGAAGCCCTGGGAACAAAAGGTAGATATCGCGCTGCCCTGCGCTACTCAGAATGAACTGGACGAGGCCGATGCCAAGCAACTTGTAGATAACGGCGTGATGCTTGTGGCCGAAGTCAGCAACATGGGATGCACCGCCGAGGCCGTGGACTACTTCATTGCTCAGCGCACGCCTTTTGCTCCTGGCAAGGCCGTGAACAGCGGTGGCGTGGCGACCAGCGGTCTCGAGATGACACAGAATGCCATGCACATCTCGTGGAGCGCGGAGGAGGTGGACGACCGCTTGCACCGCATCATGCACGACGTGCATGCCCAATGCCTGAAGTATGGTCGCGAGACCGACTATATAAACTACGTCAAGGGTGCTAACATCGCCGGCTTCATGAAAGTGGCACATGCCATGATGGGCCAGGGCGTCATCTGACCATTGACCGTTGACCATTGACCATTGACCGTTGACCATTGACCATTGACCGTTGACCATTAGCAATCGTCAGCCCGCCTATTGCAAGGGTTGGGAGCGCAGGCGTCCCCGCCCGCCGAAGCGCTGAAAGCAAAACCCGCGGGCGAGACGCCCGCGCTCCTAGGTAGGCAAAACCCTTTGCAGCCGGTATTGGTAATGGTCAATGTTCAATGTTCAATGTTCAATCATCAACGGTCAATCAAAAGAAAAGTGCGTCATCTGTCAGAAGCAGGTTTGCCTCCATGAATGTCACGAAATAGACCGGCATATAAGTTACTGCACCATCTTGGTGAATCTCTCGTTCATTAGAGACAACAATACCTGTGCTGATATTATAGTCAGGAATTTTTAGCAGATTGTTGAGCGCGCTGTGGACGGTGTAATCTTTCCCAGACTTGACCTCTATAGGGCATACGCTCATTGCTGTGTAGTCATCTATAAGGAAATCTACCTCGCCTTGCTTACGATTGTCGTAGTAGAATAGTTTATGCCCATGAGCGCGAAGTTCTTGTGCTACAACACTCTCGTAAACAGAGCCAAGATTGATGCTTCTGACATCATCGAGAATAGGACGTATGTTGTGCCGATAAAGCAGATTGGTCAGTAGCCCCACATCGTTCATGTAGAGTTTCAGTAAATTCTTTTTAAGGGACTCGCTCAGCGGGAAACGAGGGTTGGACACGGCGTGCACATCCAACGAAATGCCAGAAGAAAAGAGATACTCAAATTCCTCTTGATACTTTGCAAAGCGATCCCCCTCTTTTCCTCGTATTTCTTGGGCCACAATGCGTTTCTTTTTGTTTTCCATCTGCGAGGGTATCATTTCGTATATGCGACGAATGAGCAGTTTCTTATTATGCTCAGTTTCGTATTTAGAAGCGTCGGTGGCGTACAGGCTGCGGATATTATCTTGCACCTCGCGCACTCTTACAATGTTGTGGGTGTCAAGGTAGGTGTTGACTGCATCGGGCATGCCACCTACCAGCAAATAGCGGCGAAATAAATCCAGCACATGCTTATGGTGCTCCTCGGTCAGACTCCTGCGATTCTCATACGCACATCGCAACATTGCTGTCGCTTCGTGCCCAAAACCATTGGCAATAAGGAATTCTTCAAAATCTAATTGGAACATCTCCTTGCGGATGATGCTCCCAACGGGAATGGAGGTTGTGTCTTGGAGTGTGATGCCGAGCAGACTTCCGCAGGCAATGAAGCGATACCTGCCGTCTTCGCGCAGGAACTTCAACATTGTTAGATATTGCGGATAGTGCTGGACTTCATCAAGGAAAACCAACGTGTTTTCATGGTTTGAAAGCTTGCCACCGGCAACCATGCTGAGGGTCAGGTAGAAATCTTCTTTCTTATGGATGTGCTTAAACAACTGTTCCCCTTCATCGTCTTCCACAAAGTTTATCTCCACATAGTTTGTGAAGAGACGTTTGCCCACTTCGCGAATACTGAATGACTTGCCCACTTGCCGCGCTCCTTCAACTATCAAGATCTTGTCTGTGTCCGACTTCAAATAGTCCTCTATATACGCTGTAATTTTCCTGTACAACATGTCTTAATACACTTTTCAATGGTTTTTGTTGCCGCAAAAGTACACTTTTCAAACAGAAAACCGAAAAGGAAGTCGCTTGTTCCTTCCATGAGTGCATAGAAAGCCCCTCCTGCCGCATGATGGGGCAGGAGGGGGCTCTATTGAACATTGACCATTGAACATTGACCATTGAACATTGACCATTGAACATTGACCATTGACCATTACCAATACCGGCTGCAAAGGTTTTGCCTACCTGGGAGCGCGGGCGTCTCGCCCGCGGGTTTTGCTTTCAGCGCTTCGGCGGGCGGGGACGCCCGCGCTCCCAACCCTTGCAATAGGCGGGCTGACGAATGCTAACGGTCAATGTTCAATGGTCAATGTTCAATGGTCAATGTTCAATGTTCAATGTTCAATGTTCAATGTTCAATGTTCAATGTGCCATCACAGTGTAGGCGCGGCTGCGCATTCCAGCGCGTTCCACCTTGATGAGGCAAACGCCTGGGGCAAGACTCACGGTAGTTTGGGCGGTAGTGGCTGTAGCGTTGCGGCTGATGATACGCCCGTCTGCTGTGTAGGCGGTGACGGCGGTGATGTCGTGCTGTGGGCTACTGATGGTAGCGCTCAGTCCGTTCACGGCGATGACCAGTCCGTCGGTAGAGGCCGTTTCTATGCCCGTGATGTCGGTGTTCACCAGCACGAAGCGTCCGATGGTGGAGCCACTGACGTGCAACGTGGGCACGACGTCGGGCAGATAGGTGAGGCCCGTTTCGCGGTCAAGCAGGCGATAGCCCGAGATGTCGAAGCCGCCGAGCGATTCGAGCGACAGCCTGACACTGTCAACGCCTTCTCCTACCAGCACACCGAGTGGTATCTCGCGCTCGCCATAGAGCGAACGGATGTCGCAGGCGCGGTCGCCGTGCAGGGTGAATACAGCCACATCGGGCTTCGCATCGGCATCGATGAGTGTCTCTGCTATGGGCAGTGCCCCGTCTTCTTGTGGCTCGAGAAGCAGTGCAGCCGCGTCCGTGGCCGTCTCGTCTGCGTGGACGGAGGCACGGATACGCATCATCGGGCGTGTGGCCATGGGTGCGGGTTCACCGCGGTCGGCCATGGTAAACATATCTTCAGCCCAGTTGATGTCGAGCGACGTGCGCTCGGAGCCCACAGTCACATAGAACGATTGCATCGGCCAAAGTTCGTAGGTGTTGCCCACCGATGAGATGAGGTCACCATTGATAGACACCACGCTGGCCGTGGCTCTGCCACTGAACACCTTGATACCCGTGATTTCGGGATTGCCTTCAAGGAACTTGCCCACGTTCACATAACTCATGAAGTGGTTGCCCACGAGGAATGTGTTTGTTGGCGTGGTCGAGGTGGCCGTTTGCGTCATTGTGCCCGCATTGCCGAATACGTTGCGTGTGCCGAACGTACCGAAACTCTTGTCTTCAATGGTGCGCAGTGCATCGTCTTCATAAGAGAAGCGATAGGGGGTGGTGCGTGTGAGTGTTTCGTAGAACGACGAGGGGTTCACATGGTCCGACTCAAAGTAGTAGTAATAGGTGTCGTGCGTCTTGGGCAGCCGGATGGTGAGTTCGTCGCTGCGTTCTTCGGGGTTCACATACACCGAGAATACCTGCCCGAAGGGGTGGGGCGTGTTGAGCATGTTGAAGCGCTGTGACCAGTTTGTGTTGAGCAGTATAGCCGTTGTGGTGCCGCCGGTAGATAGTTTGTGTGTGCCGGTGAAAGCGTACATACGCTGGTACACGCGCGGGCTGAAACGGTTAGCCGGATAGTTGGCCTCGGTGAGGTCGGTGAAGTAGTTGTACTCCGTCAGCGTGTCGCTGGCTGCCTCCGCCACGAAGAAGTCGCCTGTATAAACATCCTTCAAGGGGATGGCGAGCATGTAGTAGCGTCCAGTGGTGGGAGTGAAGTCCACCCAAGCCTTGTCGTAGTTGAGTTTGAAGACTTTCTCAATGGCCGCGCCGTGTTCGAAGTGTATGCCTGCACAGCCGAACTCGTCGCCGTTGATTACCTCCTCGTCGAGTGAGGGATAGACACGTGCTCCGGCAGGCATAATCACGTCGGTGCACAGATAGGGCGTGCCGTTGGTCCAGTTGTTCCACGTATTCCATTCGGTGTTGCTGGTGGTGGTGCGCCACGTCGTCTGGCGGGGGTGTACGGTGTATTCAGCAGAGGTAAGCATGTCGCCGTTGCCATCGTAGAAGTACATAGTGAACTGTCCGTGCGTGGTCGTTGTCACGTTGCCGCTGATGATGCCGTCCAGGTCGCTCTGCACTTCGCGCATCTCCACCCCTTGGTCGGGGAAGGAGACATAGTACTTCGTGTCGGTGGTGCCGCGTGCGCTGAACGTCAGGTCGCCTTCGGCACAGGCGCGGCCCACGCCCACTTCCGTGATGGTGGCGTTACAACTCGACTCATCGCGATTGTCAGCCACACCATCATGGTCCACATCGTTGCGCAACAAGATGCCGTAGATTTTGATGGTGCGGTTGGCCGCCAGTCCCTCGCCAGCAGTGATGTGTATCTCGTCGTAGTTGCTGGTGGGCGAGATGTAGAGCACCTGCTTGTCGTCGCCTTGAATGACGTTGGCTCCGATGACGCCCCAATTTGTGGAGGTCTCACCAGTCTCTGTTCCATTGAGGAAGGTGCCGACCTTGAGCACGTTGCCCACGTTGGCGTTCAGGCCGATGATGTCGTTGTTCACCACGACGCCCACCTGGTGGCGGAAGTCCACCGTGCGGCCCAACTTCACAATGATTTCCGTGGAGCCGCTCTCCACCGTCTTTTGCATCAGGGCGTAGGTGGCCAGTTCGTCGTCGATGTCAATGATGTTCGAAAGGTTGTTGGTCACGCCGCCCACACTGGCCACATTCACCTGTGTGCCGACGTTAACCACCGCGCCCATGTTGTCGTAGTTCACCACATACGCGCCGTCGCGAATGATGTTGTTGCGCACGTCTGAGGGGTCGTCCCAGAATCCGTAGTAGAACTTCACGTCGGAGACTCTCAGGTCAATCGCGCCGATTTTCCACAGTTGGAATTCGTTGAACTTCACAGGGTTCCCATCGTCGTCCACTTTCGGCACAGTGATGGTCAGGCGCAGTTTCTGGCTCTTCTCGTTGGTGCCTACCACGCCGACGCCCACCAGTCCGGCGTCTTCCACGATATGCTGGTACACCTTGTTGCCTTCCGTGTCGAAGCAACGTATCTGGAAAGCGTTGAGCAGGTCAAGGCCGAGGGCGGTGCGCTGCATCTCCACCACGAAGCCGATCTGAATGCTCTCCATGGCGTCGGCCTTGGAGCCGTCGTAGATATAGGGCGTGGCGGCAGGATCCGTCTTGCGAATACCCAGGATGACGCCATTAGAGCCGAGCAGTTGCAAGCCGGCGGTATAGGAGGCATAGTTGTCCAGATTGCCGTCCAGCACGTTGTCGGGGTCGGTCATGTTGGAGATGGAGAGCAGGTTTGCGCTGGTCTCACCGTGCAGGTCGTCGCTGAGTTCATATTCCTCGGCTTGCTCGCTGAGGTTGTAGAAGGGATGTTCGGCCAGCGGCTCCATGAAGTCGTCGCTCTCGCCGTGATTGATGGTGACAAAGTCGTAGCAGCCATCCTCGGCGGTCACCTTGAACTTATACTCGCCGTCAGCATACATGCCGGTGACGATGCCGTCGGGTGTCACGTGGCACTGCCCCGCGTTTTCCTCGGGCTGAGTGACGAGTTCCCATGTGGCATTGATTTCAGGATTGCTCTTGAGTTTGTGTGTGGACTGCGCCGAACACATATTGGTGGTCATCGAGGGATTGAGCATGCACTCGTGGTCCACGGTGGGCTTGGGCCTCACGAAGCCGTAGTACACGCCGTATCCGCTGCCCAGGTTCAGCACTCCGAGGGTGCTATAGAAACTGATCTCAGCCCCGCTGAAGTCCTGCTCGGCCACGATATAACTGGTCTGGTCGCCACCGCTGGCGATGGCCAGTTCCAGCACCTCAGCGCTGATAGTGGTGGTCTGCACCTTGTTGCCGTTCCGGTCGTAGAGGGCGATGTCCACCCAGGTGCCCAACGCCAACACGTCGGCTATCTGCACGAAGTTGTATTTGAAGCCCACCTGATCGCCGGCGTGGAACAATTCCGTCGTGGCGTTGCTGTTCTCCACGTTCACGCGCACGCGCCCCTTGAAGGCCACGCTGGCCAGTTGCACAGCGCTCACCAGGGCTATGGTTTCGTCAAGGCGTTCGTTGCTGTCGGTGCCAATCACCTTCTCCTCCGACACGTTCGCCATGGGGATGGGAATGCCGCCTACGAGGGGCGAGGGCATGAATGCGTCGCACGACACGTCCATCGCCTCGTGCCCTGTGGCAGTGGCATACTCGTCGATGCCTATCTTGGTGAGGTGCACGTCGTGCGCGTCGCCCACGAAGGCGTACTTGATCATCACCACGCTACCCACGCTGGCATCCACTGCGCCGCCTTGTACCGGGGCCACTTCGTCGAACTTCACCGGACAAACGGCGGTCAGGTTGGCACAGGCCTGGGCGCTGCCAGGGATGCCGATGAGCGAGAGTTTCACGCCGCTGCCGCTGTTGGCTTCGCGCACCGTCTGGTCGGACACGCGTTTGCCATCGCAGTAGAACCAGATGTGGTAGGTCTTGATCAGGTCGAGCGAGAGCACGCTGCTGCCGCTCCCCGCCACGATGCAGAAGCCCGCTGTGGTGCCGCCGGCATAGTAGTTCTTCATGTCGCGCACGCTGACGGTGGGGCTAACGGCCACGGTTGCGCTGACCACCTGCGGGAATGTGGCATAGTCGTCGATGTCCTCGTTGGTCAAGTTCTCAAGGCCGCTGGTGCCAGTGCCCACGGCCACTACGTTGATCACGCGGTTTACGGAGCAGTGGCGTCCCACCAGTGCGCGTCGCTCGCCGAAGTAGTTCGCCCCTGTGGGGTCGGTCTCTTGCAGCGTGGGTGCGTTCTCCTTGGTCTTCGCCATGGCCGCGCTCTCGGCGTCGTCCACATCGCCAGTGTTTTCTGTCTGTGCGTGGAGCGTCAGGCTGGTACTCAGGAACAGAGCCAGGCACATGGCCACGCGCGCGTATATATTATATATGTAGTGTGTCATCGTTCTGATGTTGCTTTTGGTGTTGAAGAAAATCACTGTGTCAGTCTTTCCAGAAGTCGTTGTTACTGTCCCAGTCAAAGCCACGCGAACTCTGTGGTGCGCGCTCGTCGGGGTCTTCGTCATCATGCGCATGAGGTGTGGAAAGGGCGATGAGTGTTTCAGGCAGTACGCTCACAATGCGCACGCTGGGTAGGAAATAGTTCTTTTTCATTGTGGCATTGTTTTTATCGGATGAATACTTTCTTTCCGCCGCGCACGTAAACGCCACGCTGCGGCGTGCCGTTCACTGGGCGGCCTTGCAGGTCATAGAGTGTACTGTCGGTGTTTATGCCCCCTTGCTGTCCGTCTATCAGTTCAAGGGCTTCGCGCACAGAGGTGACACGGTCGTCAAAGAAATAGACGAACATAGAGATGTTGCTCGGCGTGCTTTGCGTGGTCACCGCGTCGAGATAGGCGCGGTTAGGCAGTAGCCAGTCGCCAGCGGGATGGAGCAGGCGCACGTCGTGGTTCTTGTTCGCACCGAGTATCCAGTAGTTGCGCCATTCGCTGTCATAGCGCGCGGGCTTGCCGTTGTATTGGTTACCCTCGCTCTCCACGATGCCACGCCAGCAACTGCCTTCAAAGTCCTCATCGGTCTGCGTGCAGTTGCCACTGCCTGCGGGATAGATGTCCAGCATATAGTGTCCGCCCACGGGGCTTCTGAGCATCACGGCGTTGCCAGCGGGCACGTCGTTCATGCGTACCATGGCGATTTGCACGTCATCTTTGATCCACGCGCCGGCGTAGATTTCAATGTTCTCCGCATCGGCGGCTTTTGGCACGGCATCGAAGGGGTAGTAGAATGTGGTCCAGTAGTCCTCGCTATTGGTAAAGTAGTCCCCCACAGTGTTGTTGGCCGCAAAGACGAAGTTGAGGCGAATGGTGGGCGCTTCCTGAATGTGCCACACCGAATTGGAGTTGGCCGTTGCGGTGGTGGGGCGTGTCAGTCCGGCGCGGTAGCCTTCTGCAGTGCCCTCGATGGCCATTGCCCCGTTGTTGTGGTCGTGGCCCTCAGCATCGGTTGAGGAATACTCCCACAGCGCGAACTCGCCGTCGGCAAGTTCTTGCAGATAGAAGGGTTGCGCCTCCGACTTCTCAGCGGTGATACGGTGGAAACTCTTGCCATCTACCACGTTGAAGCCTTTGGCGATGTATTTTCCTGTGTTGGCATTGCGCAGCACGTAGATGTCGTGCTCGGTGGCCAACACGTCCGTGGCCTCTTCCGAGCCGAGCGTGGCGTGCGAAATGATGACAAACTGCCACAGCGCGCTGGCGTGGCTCATGTCTTTGTCGGCGCAATAGAATTCAGAACTCCCCGCTGCGGCCTGAACCTCGGCCAGTGTAGCGTTGGTGTTGCCCAGGTCGGCGCGGATGTGCTGGTGGTCCACGTCTTCAAGCCAGCCGCCATAGCCAGGATAGTCCTCGTTGTAGTAACTGTAACTGCGTGCCACGTTCTGCAGCCGGTAGAAGATGTCTTCGCGGATTTCGGAAGCGTCGGTCACAAAGGTGGGTGCACTTGTCACGCCTTGCTCCCACAGCCCGAGTTCCTCCAGATAGTCCTGCACCGTGATGAACTGCCTGTCGCTGATGAAGCCTTGTGTGCTGCGCGGGTTGATGGTGCCGTCGGGTGTCTCGAGGGCGAAGTAGAAGTTGTAGTTGCTGCCTCTGTAGTTGGGCACCACGTTGGCAATGGTGACGAATCTCGTGTCGCCGTCGCTCGACTTGGTGAACGTTACGGGCATAGCCTGCGACACGCCGGCGTCGAGGCTATAGGCCACCGTGGGCGTGGGGCTGAAAGCGCTTCCTGCGTTGACGGTCTGCCGCACGCTGAGGTCTTGCGTCACGTTGATCATCGTGGTCACACCGCCGATGGTGGTGAACTGCCACACGGCATCTTGCGTTGGCGAGCCTACGCCTTTCAGTGCTGTGCCGTCGCCATCGAGGAACAGGTTGTGGCGGCGGTTGATGAGCACATACTGCCCGTCGGCGATGACGGGAGCGCTGGCGGCTGACTTCGCCGAGGCTGCAAGATTAATCAGCGCCTTGAAGTTGGCTGCCGATGTCTGATCTGCATTCTCGTAAGCCGAGACGTCCGCCCCGTTCACGCGTGCTTCTTCAAGCAGGTCATCGTAACTGCGGATGATCCAGGTTTGCAGGTCTTTGTCGCTCACGCTGAAGGTCTCGGGCGTGACGTAACCAGTGCTGCCCGAACCACGCTTCCAATAACTTCCCGATCCGTTGTGCACGGTGAGTCCCACCGCGTTGTAGGGCGTGCGTTCAATGTACCAGGTGGAGCCTGTGCCGTCGAAGTTGCCATACCCGCCGCTGTAGGTGGTGTTGAGCAGGTAGGCCCCTTGCTTGCCGTAGTAACTGCTTGAACTGCCAACGGCGGCCTTGTTGCCTATCTTCACCCCGTCGCCGCTGGCTTCAAACCACCACAGGCAGCCGTCGTCGAGATTGGCGAGCGACTGGTGGTAGATTCGGTGGTCGTTGGTTTTGCAGTAAAGATAGTCCCCTTTGTCGGCGTTGCAGAGCACGTAATACTTCGGGTTTTCTGCAGTCGATTTTTCGGGGATACGGGCGCGTTGCGCAAATAGGCTATTTACCCCCCCGTCAAAATCGCAAGAAAAAGAAAAAATAATGTTTTTTGCATAACGGGAAAATTAAGTGCTACAATGGGCGTTTTTTCTCTCGCTGAAAAGTAGGGAGAAGGAATGGACTTTGGGAGAAAATGATAAGAAAAATGTATTTTTTTTGACAATTGACGTGCGGTTTTGTATGAAGACGCTGTAGAAATGCTAGGAGTATGTGGCATTTCGCTTGTCTATCATCGGCAGACATCTCTTTATCACCGTGCAGGCGATGTGCAGGATGACGAGGGTATTTGCGCCTAATATAATTCACAATGCGCCCGAGATGCTGAAGCAGTTTCAGTGTCTCGGGCGGGGGCGATGTGATGGTTGCTTTTTCGTCAGGGGTTCTCGGGAGTGGGCGTCGCATCGGCACTTTCCTGCGCCTGTTCCGCTATCCCCATTTCGCGGGCTTTTTGGCGTATGTAGTCCAGGGCGGGGCCGTGTTCGTTGGGTACGAGGCCATCGAGGATGGCATCTTTCAGTGCGGTTTTCAGCACGCCCACCTCGCGCGAGGGTGGCAAGCCGAAGCGGCGCATGATTTCCTCCCCGTCCACGGGGGGCTGGAAGTTGCGCACACGGTCTTTTTCCTCGATGTCCACCAGTTTGCGGCGCACCAGGCGGAAGTTGGCCAGGAAGGAGCGCTTGCGCTGCTCGTTCTTGCTTGTGATGTCGGCCTCGCAGAGCGTCATCAGGTCGTCGATGTCGTCGCCGGCCTCAAAGAGCAACCGTCGCACGGCGCTGTCGGTCACCTCCTCGTCGGCGATGGCGATGGGGCGCATGTGCAGGTCCACCAGTTTCTTGACGTATTTCATCCGTCCGTCGAGCGGCAGCATCAGTCTGCGAAACACGCGCTCCGTCATCTTCGCGCCGACGTAGTTGTGGTTGTGGAAGGTCCAGCCCGTCGTGGGCTCCCAGCGTTTGCAGCGTGGCTTGCCGATGTCGTGGAGCAGGGCGGCCCAGCGTAGCCACAGGTTGTCGCTCACGGCGCAGACGTTGTCGAGCACTTCCAGCGTGTGGTAGAAGTTGTTTTTGTGCGACCTCCCTGCCCGCACCTCCACGTTGTCGAGGGCAGAGAGTTCGGGCAGTATGATTTCAAGCAGTCCGCAGCGTTGCAGTTCCACGAAGCCGCGCGAGGGGGTGGGGGAGCGCATGATTTTGCCCAGTTCATCAATGATGCGCTCCGCGCTGACTATTTTTAGGCGTTCTTTGTTGCGTCCCAGGGCGTCGAAGGTTTCTTCTTCGATGTTGAAGCGCAGTTGTGTGGCGAAGCGCACGCAGCGCATCATGCGCAGCGGGTCGTCGCTGAAGGTGATGTCGGGGTCGAGGGGTGTGGCGATGATGCCGTCGCGCAGGTCGTAGATGCCACCGAAGGGGTCAACGAGTTCACCGAAGCGTGCAGCGTTGAGACACACGGCCATGGCATTGATGGTGAAGTCGCGCCTGTTCTGGTCGTCTTCGAGTGTGCCATCCTCCACAATGGGTTTGCGGCTGCCACGGTTGTAACTCTCTTTGCGCGCGCCGACGAACTCCACTTCCGTGCCGTTCCACTTCACCTGTGCTGTGCCGAAACTTTTAAATACGGAGAGCACGGCCTTGCCTTGTTGCTTTGTGTCGTCAGCCCCGTTCGCCTTGCTCGCCCTGGCGATGTTTTTTGCAAAGGCGCGTGCCATTTCTATGCCGCTGCCCACCACCACCACGTCGATGTCGCCCGAGGGGCGCCGCAGGAAGAGGTCGCGCACATAGCCGCCCACCACATAGCACTCCAATCCGAGTGCGTCGGCGGTGTGCGTGAGCGTCTCAAACACAGGGCCAGTGAGCCTCTGGCACAGTTCTTCGCGGGTGAGCATCTTCATAGCGGCGGCAAAAATACGGAAAAGCACGTTTCTCGCCGCCTTTTGCCCCTTGTTTACATCTTTTAGTGCCGTTTTCGGTGCAAATAGAGCCTTGAATGTGCGGTTTTGTGGCAAAAAAAGAGTGTAGGTTTGTTGTTTTTTCTGAAAAGGCATACCTTTGCACCCGCTTTCGGCACAACCGCTGGCAGACGCGCCCGCACGGGTTAGGTTCTAAGGTTTAGAGGTTTTGAGGTTTTAAGGTCGCTGCGCAGTCCCCTAATAACCTAACAACCTAATAACCTAACAACCTAACAACATAAGGAGCGCGAAGAGAGAGAACTGCGAATGTTGTGTGCGAGACGATAACTCAAAAACATTTAGTTTCCAACATGGAAGATTTGCTTAAAGTCGCTCAGGAAGCATTTGCCACCACCGGGCGCGAGTTGAATTTCCGCGCCGGCGACACGGTGACGGTGGCTTACAAGATTGTAGAAGGCAACAAGGAGCGCGTGCAACTTTATCGTGGCGTAGTAATCAAGATTGTCGGCCACGGCCAGCAGAAGCGTTTCACGGTTCGCAAGATGTCTGGCACCATTGGTGTAGAGCGTATTTTCCCGCTCAACAGCCCGGCCATTGAGAGCATCGAGGTGAACAAGTATGGCAAGGTGCGCCGCGCCAAGTTGTACTATCTGCGTGCGCTCACCGGCAAGAAGGCCCGCATCAAGGAGCGTCGCTTCCCCCGCAAGTCGAAGTATTGATTTGCCAGCGTACGTCCTACGGACATTCAGAATACGGCGGCTACCACATGGAGAGTGGTGGCCGCCGCATTTTGATAGATCGTTGACCATTGACTTCCCGCTCGCCTATTGCAAGCGTTGGGAGCGCGGGCGTCCTCGCCCGCAGAAACGCTGAAAGCAAAACCCGCGGGCGAGAC
>JAFSWM010000076.1 GCA_017444485.1 Bacteroidaceae bacterium
AGTCACACGGACATAGTTTTCTACTTGAACGCTTATAGTCTGCAGCCATTCCGAAAGCCATCTTCCCTCTGTCCCTTTCCTCCCTTCTCCAGACCTATTCCGTCAGCGCGCCATTGTCAGCCCTTTGTTCTCTGATAGGAAAGGGAGAGCCGATAGTGCGTGCCGAGGGACTCTGTGGCTCGGCCCTGGCCGTCAATCTGGCGGCGGGTGCTGCCAGCGGCAAACTGCCACCGCGCCTGTACCTGCTGCTCATGCCCGATGAGGAGGCTGCTGGCTACGTGTTCCAAGACCTTCGCTCGCTGCTCGGCGAGGAGGCGATGGTCAGCCTATTGCCTTCCGCCTTCCGCCGTGCTGCAAAATATGGTCAGCGCGACACCGCCGCCGAAATCCTTCTGACCGAGACGTTGGAGCGTCTCAACAAGTATTTTCCCCGATCTGCTCCTCTGGTCACAGGTGGAGCAATATCCTCCACTCGCTCTTCTGCGCACTGCGCGGCTGACGGGGCTGTGAGCGGAGTCTCTTCTCCTTTCTTCCTCGTTACTCATGCGGCGGCACTCGCCGAGCGCGTCCAGGGCGGCGCTTCGCTCTCGCAGCGCACCCTCTCTCTGGCAGTAGGCGACAGCGCCGACCTATCCGAGGTGGCTACGCATTTGTCCGACCTCGGTTTTCGACGGCGCGACTACGTCTATGAGCCTGGCGATTTCGCTGTACGCGGCTCGCTGCTCGACGTCTATTCCTTTGCCGACGAACTGCCCCTGCGTATTGACTTCTTCGGCGACGAGGTGGACAGCATCCGTACCTTCCATATCGATACCCAACTGAGCCATGAGCACCGCTCCGAGGCATTGCTCGTTGCCGCTCCCGATGGTATGGCCTCCGGTGTGCCGCTCACCGAATTGTTGCCCGTTGGCACCGTGCTTGTGGCACGCAATCTCGCGTTGTGTATAGAGACAGTGGGCAAAATTTTTGAGGAAGGCTTTTCTCGTCAAGCCCTTGCTGCCGAGGATGACGATGAGGGAGCGATGCGTCTTTCGCGCGACGCCCTGCTCTGTCCGCGCGAGGCTGTAGAGCCCGCTTTGCTCGCTTTGCAGCGCGTGGAAGTCGCTCATGCTGAGGATGGCGCCGCGACGGTGCATTTCTATACCCACCCGCAGCCCGTCTATCACAAGAACTACGACCTCGTCCGCGACTCTTTCTCACAGTTTGCCGACCAGGGCTACCGCGTCTGCCTCCTTGCCGATAGCGCCAAGCAACACGAGCGGCTCAAGGCCATTCTCGAAACCTCCATCACGCCATCCGCCACCGACGAGGTGGAAGACCATAGCCGAGAAGCGGGGAACGCCCCGCTCTTCAAATCCCTTTCGCCTACGCTCCACGAAGGTTTTTCCGACGACGACCTGCGTCTGTGCCTCTTCACCGACCACCAAATCTTCGACCGCTACCACAAGTACACCCTGCGCAGCGATGTGGCTCGCCAGGGCAAGATGGCCCTGACGCTCAAGGAACTCAAGGCTTTCAACCACGGCGACTATGTGGTGCATATCGACCACGGCGTGGGGCAGTTTGGCGGGCTGGTACGCATTCCTGGTAAGGACGGGGCGATGAACGAGGCCATCAAAATCATCTTCTACGGCGGCGACGCGGTGTATGTCTCCATCCATGCCCTCCACAAGGTGAGCAAATACCGTGGACAAGACGGTACGCCCCCCACGCTCTCCCGTCTCGGCACCGGTGCTTGGGAGCGGCTCAAAGAGAAGACCAAAAAGAAACTCAAGGACATCGCCCGCGACCTCATCCGTCTCTACAGCGAGCGGCACAATGCCCAGGGCTTTGCCTTCAGCCCCGACGGCTACATGCAGCATGGCCTTGAAGCCTCGTTCACCTATGAAGACACTCCCGACCAGTTGCGCGTCACGCAGGAGGTGAAGCACGACATGGAGA
Source organism: Bacteroidaceae bacterium (assembly GCA_017444485.1). Classification (GTDB taxonomy): domain Bacteria; phylum Bacteroidota; class Bacteroidia; order Bacteroidales; family Bacteroidaceae; genus Alloprevotella. The sequence goes on from JAFSWM010000076.1 coordinate 1,942, forward strand.
GCCGCCGCCCCATGGACCGCCTTGTCTGTGGCGATGTGGGTTTCGGAAAGACAGAGATAGCGGTGCGCGCCGCTTTCAAGGCCGCTTGCGATGGTAAGCAGACCGCCGTATTGGTGCCCACCACTGTCCTTGCGCTGCAGCACTACCGCACCTTCTCCTCGCGCCTCGCCGACATGCCGGTGCGCGTGGACTACATCACCCGCGCCCGCACCGCGAAGCAGACTAAGGAACTGCTGGGCGATCTTGCTGAGGGCAAGATTGATATCCTCATCGGCACCCACCGCCTTGTTGGCAAAGGCGTGAAGTTTCACGACCTCGGCCTGCTCGTCATCGATGAAGAGCAGAAGTTTGGCGTGGCAGTGAAGGAGAAACTCCGCCAACTGAGGGTGAATATCGACACGCTCACCATGTCGGCCACACCTATCCCGCGCACCCTCCAGTTTTCGCTCATGGGGGCGCGCGACTTCTCCACGCTTCAGACACCGCCGCCCAACCGCCGCCCCATACAGACAGAGGTGCATCCCTTCGGCCACGAAATCATTGCCGAGGCCATCGGCTTCGAACTGAGCCGCGGCGGGCAGGCATTCATCGTCACCAACCGCATCGGAGCGTTGGCCAACCTGCAACGCCTGGTGGAGCAATACGTTCCTGGCGCGCGTGTTGCCACCGGCCACGGGCGCATGAAGCCCGACGAATTGGAGCGCGTGGTGGTGGGCTTCATCGAGGGGGAATACGATGTGCTTATTTCTACCACCATCGTGGAGAATGGCATAGACATTCCTAATGCCAATACCATCATCATCGATGCTGCCCACACCTTCGGCCTCAGCGACCTCCACCAGATGCGTGGTCGTGTGGGCCGCAGCAACCGTAAAGCCTTCTGCTACCTACTCGCACCCCCTCTCTCTCTGCTTCCCGACGACGCGCGGCGCAGGTTGGAGGCCATCGAGACGTTCAGCGATTTGGGCAGCGGCATCAGTATTGCCATGCAAGACCTGGAGATACGCGGAGCAGGCAATATGCTTGGAGCAGAACAGAGCGGTTTTATGGCCGAGATGGGTTACGAAACTTATCAAAAGGTGCTTGCTCAGGCCGTGGCCGAACTTCGCAACGAGGAGTTTGCAGA
>JAFSWM010000077.1 GCA_017444485.1 Bacteroidaceae bacterium
CTTTATGGAGCGCAATGGCATTCACATCATCGACCTCCACAAGACGGTAGTGCAGATTGACCGTGCAGCCGAGGCCCTCAAAGGCATCGCACGCAACGGCAAGCGCATCCTCTTCGTGGCCACCAAGAAGCAGGCACAGGACATCGTGGCCGAAGCCGCAAAGAGCGTAGGCATGCCCTACGTAACCGAGCGCTGGCCGGGTGGTATGCTCACCAACTTCCCCACTATCCGCAAGGCTGTCAAGAAGATGGCTACCATCGACAAGATGACCGCTGATGGTACATTCAGTAACCTCTCCAAGCGCGAACTGCTCCAAATAAGCCGCCAGCGCGCCAAGTTGGAGAAGAACCTCGGCAGCATTGCCGACCTGAACCGCCTTCCCGCCGCACTCTTCGTGGTTGACGTGATGAAAGAACACATCGCTGTGGCAGAGGCAAACCGCCTGGGTATCCCCGTCTTCGCCATGGTTGATACCAACAGCGACCCCGACAGCGTGGACTATGTAATCCCCGCCAACGACGACGCATCCACCAGCATTCAGGTGGTGCTCGACGCTTGTTGCGCCGCTATCCGCGAAGGCATCGAGGAGCGTAAGGCCGAGAAAGCCGACGAAGCCGCTGCCGCACAGCAGAACGAGGGCGAGGTTCCTGCAGCACGCGGACGTCGTCGCACCTCTGGTCGTGTGCGCAAGGCCGCTGCTGACACTGCCGAGGCACCTGCTGCAACCGAAGAGGCTGCTGCACCTGCCGAGGAACCCGTGGCTTCCGCAGAACCCGCTGCCGAGGAGCCCGCTGCCGAGTGATTTTCAGAACGAGGGCGCGATATCCAACACCGCGAACTCATCATAACATTCCAAGAACAAACCAATCCCAACGAAAATGGCTATTTCAATTGAAGATATCAAGAAACTCCGTGCCCTGACCAATGCCGGTCTGGCAGACTGCAAGAAGGCTCTTGCCGACGCTGACGGCGACATGGAGAAGGCCGGCGAACTCATCCGCGAGCGCGGTCTGGCCATCGCTGCAAAGCGTAGCGACCGTGAGGCCAGCGAAGGCTGCGTACTCGTCAAGGTGGACGGCAATTTCGGTGCCATCATCGCCCTGAAGTGTGAGACCGACTTCGTGGCTCAGAACGCCGACTTCGTGGCGCTCACCCAGCAGATCCTCGATGCAGCAGTGGCCGCACGTTGCAAGACGCTCGACGAGGTAAACGCTCTGACCATTGGCGGCGAGGCTGTTCCCGCACTCGTCACCGCACGCAGCGGCGTCACCGGCGAGAAAATGGAACTCGACGGCTATTGCACCGTGGAGGGCGAAAGCATCTCTGCCTATAACCACCAAAACAAGAACCAACTCTGCACGCTCGTGGCACTGAACAAGGCCGTGGACGAGGAATACGGACACAACGTGGCTATGCAGGTGGCTGCGATGAACCCCGTGAGCATCGACAAAGACGATGTGCCCGAGGCCATCCGCGAACAGGAGTTCAAGATTGCCGTAGAGAAGACTCGCGAAAAGGGCAAGCCCGAGAAACTCGTAGAGCAGATCGCACAGGGCCGCATGAACAAGTTCTACGCCGAGCAGTGCCTGCTTCGTCAAGCCTACATTATGGACGGCTCGCTCAGCGTGGCCAAGTACCTGCAGCAGGCTGACAAGGAGTGCACGGTGACCGCCTTCAAGCGTTTCACCCTGCGCGCTGAATAAAGCCGAACAGCAGAAATCATACCTAATTCAAGAGGCAAGCGGGGTTTGTACTTACAACCTCGCTTGCCCCTTTTTTATAATAAATGTCCAAGCAATAGCCGCCAATGAAGCCAGCAACCGAACGTTCGGCCTGCCCGCCATTCCCTGCGCTCCGCGTAAGGAACCTTGTGATTGGCCATAGCGGGAAATCCCTTTCTGCAGCGATCAACTGCGACTTCGAGGCAGGAGACGTGGTGGCAGTGGTGGGACGCAACGGGGCAGGGAAGAGCACCTTGCTCCGCACGTTGTGCGGACTGCAGAAGCCCCTGGCAGGCGAGGTGTTATGGGAAGGGAAACCGCTTGCGAGTATGGGTAGAAAGGCCATCGCGCGGCAGGTGTCGGTGACGCTAACGGTGCGAACCATGTCGCCGATGCTAACGGTGGACGACGTGGTGGCGACGGCACGCATACCCTATACCACGCTCAGCGGACAACTCACAGATGATGACCAAAAACAGATTTCGGCGGCCATCAGTCTTTGCGGCCTTGAACAAATGCGGCGGCGCCGGCTTTCCACGTTGAGCGACGGAGAACGCCAGCGCGTGATGATCGCCAAGGCCATTGCGCAGAACACACCCGCCATCCTCCTTGACGAGCCTACCGCCTTCCTGGACTATGTGGCGGTTGATGAAATCCTTGGGTTGCTGCGCCAACTCGCCCACGAGCGCGGCAAACTCATACTCTTGACTTCCCACCAGTTGGCCTCCGTGCACCAATATGCCGACTCAATGCTCGAACTATCGGCAATGGGCCTACAAGAAACGGACGCATTGTTTGCGTCAATGGTTTAGGAAAAAAGGCTATGGGTCACACTTCTCACCCGTTGGGGAATGAGTGTGGCCCAAACAGATCAATGGGTAGTGGCAGCAGGGTCTGCGCGGTGGGCATCGGTGATGTTCTCGACAGCCCGCAGTTTCTTACAAACGGTTGCAATGTCATCGCGCCCCGTCACACTCAGCGTGATGTCGCCCTGGAACATGCCGTCCTCGGTGTCGAGTGTGATGCGATGCAGGGGGTAGTGCTCCATCGTTTTCAGTACGTCGGCGATGGCATAGAGCACGCCAGAATCATCGATGCCTGAGATATGGATTGTGGTGCGGAACAGGTGTGTGCGGCGAAGCTCCCACGTGACGGCAATGATACCCTTCCCGTAGCGAGCCTTCAGGCGCGTGGCGGTGTCGCAGGCACGGTGGTGTATCTCGAGGCGGTCGGCGGTTTCGGGAAGATAGCCCAGCACGTTGTCGCCGGGCACGGGCTGACAACAAGGGGCGATGGTGCAGAGGGGTAGGGTGTCCTCGGTGATGCCGAACACCTTCTTGCGTGGGATGTTCTTGTAGAAGTCAGAGCCTTGCTCCTGCCCAGGGACTTCGTCCTTCACCTTGGCATGAATGAAAGGCACAAAGCGTTTCCATCCCTTGTAGTGACGCCGTCCGCGCAGGTAGTAGGCGGCCTCGTCGTCAAGAGTGGCGTTGCCATTGCCGATGCTCAGGAATAGTTCTTCAGGCGTGCGACAACCATAGTATGCACAGAGGCGGCTGGTGCGGGAGGGTGTGGCTTCCATGCCTTTTGCGGAGAGCCAGTCGTGCAGTTTCTTTTCTCCGTCGCGGGCCGTCTCCCGATTTTGCCGGCGCAGAATGGCTTGTATCTTGCCGCGAGCCTTGGCGGTGTGGACATGGTCTAACCAGTCGGGGGTGACGTGTTGGTTGGAACTGGTGATGATTTCCACCTGGTCGCCGCTCTTGAGTTGGTAATGGCGCGGTACGAGTTTCTGGTTCACCTTCGCGCCCATACAATGGGTGCCGATAGTGGTGTGAATGCTAAAGGCGAAGTCCAGCACGGTGCTGTTTTGCGGCACGGTCTTGAGTTCTCCCTTCGGGGTGAAGACCATGATCTCGCGGGCGAACAGATTGAGTTTGAAGGTGTCGAGCAGGTCGAGCGTGTTGGGCTGGGGATCGTCGAGTATTTCCTTGATAGAATTGATCCAGCGCTCCAACTCGCTGTCGTCAAAGGCGGTGGTGGCGTCCTTGTATTTCCAGTGTGCTGCCAACCCACGTTCTGCAATTTCGTCCATACGGATCGAACGTATCTGCACTTCTACCCAGCGGCCCTGGTCGTCGTTCTTGTTCATGAACGTTTGGTGGATGGCCTGATAGCCGTTGCTTTTGGGCTGTTTGAGCCAATCCCTGAGGCGGTTGGGGTGCTGGTCGTAGATGTCGTTGATGACGGCGTAAATGTAGTGCGCCTCCTGGTTCTCGTGGGCTGCGTCTTTGGGCTCAAAGACGATGCGCACGGCGAGCAGGTCGTACACCTCCTCAAAGGGAATGTGGCGGCTCTGCATCTTTCGCCAGACGGAGTAGGGAGTCTTGGTGCGCGAGGTGATGGTGTAGTGGTAGCCCAGACTATCGAGTTCGCGGCGTATGGGAGGCGTGAAGGTGGCGAAGGTGTGTTCTATCTGCGGACGCGCTTCTTCGATGAGCCGCACCACTTCGGCATATTCACTGGGATGCTCGAACTTGAAGGAGAGATTCTCAAGTTCGGTCTTTATCTTGTTAAGCCCCAGGCGATCGGCGATGGGGGCGTAGATATACATGGTCTCGCCAGCAATCTTGTATTGCTTGGCGGGGGGCATACTCTCGAGCGTGCGCATGTTGTGCACACGATCAGAGAGTTTGACGAGGATGACGCGCACGTCGTCGCTCATGGTGATGAGCAACTTCTTGAATGTTTCCGCTTGGTCAGACGCGCCAGGTGCGAAGACGCCGCCACTGATTTTGGTGACACCTTCCACAATATTGGCAATCTTCACCCCGAAGAGATTGGCGATGTCCTCGTAGGTGTAGTCGGTGTCTTCCACCACATCGTGGAGCAGCGCAGCACAGATGCTGGTGCTACCGAGCCCTATTTCGCCGCATGCCACCTGTGCCACGGCGATAGGGTGCAGGATGTAGGGCTCGCCGCTTTTGCGCCTCACACCGCGATGGGCCTGTTTCGCAAAGTTGTAAGCCTTGGTGATCAGGTCCGTCTTGTGCCGGTGGGCGGAGGATGTATAGGTGTCGAGCAAACGTTGGAACGCGCCTTGGATCATGGCTTCATCGCGCGCTTCCTGCTCGGCAGGGGTGAGTTCGGGGGCGTGGGCGTCGTTCATGGCTTATCCTATTGATGCAGTGGATGTCATTTCTAGTAGAAATCGCAGAGCGTTCTTCGTGGCAGATCATTTTCTTCCGGAACCCGCTTTTCCTGATCCGGCAGGACGTGTGCCTCTGTTGCTCCTTGGTTGGGGCGTTGCGGTGGATTGGTTGCGGGTATTGCCCTGCTGCGAGCTTGTGGAGCGATTACGATTGCGGGTGTTGCTGCCGCTCTGCGTCTGTTGCTGTGCAGGCTGTGCCTGCTGACGATTGCGATTACGATTACGCGTGTTGCTTCCGCTCTGTGACTGCTGTTGCTGTGCGGGCTGTGCCTGTTGGCGGGAGCGATTGCGGGTGTTGCTTTGGCTCTGTGTCTGTTGCTGTTGCTGTGCAGGCTGCGTCTGTTGACGAGAGCGATTACGATTGCGTGTGTTGCTTCCGCTCTGCGTCTGCTGTTGCTGCTGTGCAGGCTGTGCTTGCTGGCGAGAACGGTTGCGGGTGTTGCTTCCGCTCTGCGTCTGCTGTTGCTGCTGTGTAGGCTGTGCTTGCTGGCGAGAACGATTGCGGGTGTTGCTTCCGCTCTGCGTCTGTTGTTGCTGTTGTGCAGGCTGTGCTTGCTGGCGGGAGCGGTTGCGGGTGTTGCTTCCGCTCTGCGTCTGCTGTTGTTGCTGTTGTGCAGGCTGTGCTTGTTGGCGAGAACGGTTATTGTTCGTATTTGCGGGGCGTGTCTGTTGTTGCTGAGCGGGCTGTGCCTGTTGGCGAGGCCGGTTGTTATTGTTTGTATTTGCGGGACGTGTCTGCTGTTGCTGTGCGGGGCGTGCGGGCTGTGCCTGCTGTTGCTGTGCATTTCCGCCAGAGGAAGACATGCGGCGTGTGTTGGTTTGAACGGGCTGCAGGCTACCTTCTTCGTCGTCAACAATCGTGGTGACTCCGTTCTCTTCGTCTGTTCGGGGGATGATAGTATCAGGTGCGTTCTCTGCTACGGCCACCTCTGTCACTTCACCGACGGCTACGGCTCGCTGTGGCTGTGTCGGAGGTGCGACGGGCTGGTTCTCGGCTGGAACGACGGGTTCGGTGTCGGCAATGCTTGGCATGTTGCTGCCAGGCATAGCACTTTGCGCTTGGGTGGCAGGACCAGTGGTGGCCTGAGCGGTCTGACGCGTGTTGCGCTCACCGCGCACGCTCACTTCGGCACGGCGCGCAAGGAGTTCGCTCGCACGGTATTTATACACGTCGTCGCCATAGTCCAGGAAGGCATGGAGCATGTCGTCGGGCATACGCAGAATGCAGGGCTGCGACTTGCCGGGGATACGGTCGGTGCGGTATTGCGGGTTGAGCGATTTGAGGACGTCGAGGCTAATGCCCACCACCTCTGAAATCTGCCGCATTGAGATGTCGCGGTTGATGATGATGGTGTCGGTGGCGATGGGGAAGCGCGACCGCATGGGGCATATGCCATGCTCGCAGTAGTAGGTCATGGCGTAGGTGGCTGCGATGAATGCGGGGACGTAGCCGCGCGTCTCCTTGGGCAGGTAGGGATAGATTTGCCAATAATCTCTGGAGCCGGCGCGGTGGATAGCACGGTTCACGTTGCCAGGCCCGCAGTTGTAAGCGGCGAGCACCAGGGCCCAGTCGTGGTAGATACGATAGAGGTCTCTGAGATAGCGCGCAGCAGCGTCCGACGATTTGATGGGGTCGCAGCGTTCGTCGATGACGCTGTTCACCTTCAGACCATACTGCTTGCCTGTTCCCACCATGAACTGCCACAAGCCGCCAGCGCCAGCGGGACTCACCGCTTTGGGTTTCAGTGCGCTCTCAATGACAGGGAGATACTTCAGTTCAAGGGGCAGGCCGTAGCGTTCCAGTTCGGCTTCAAAGATGGGGAAGTAGAAGTTGCCCGCACCGAGCATCACGCTGACCGACTTGCGCAAGCGCTTGGTGTAGCGGTCGATGTACTGACGCACAATGTGGTTGTACGGCAGTTCCATTACCGCTGGAATGCGTTGCAGCCGGTCAATATACACGCTGTCGGGGAAGGTGGGGTCGATGTCCGTGCCATGACAGGTGGAGTCCACATACAGATACATCTTGACTTTCCAATCGTTGAGCAGCGAGTCGTAGCGTATGGTCATCCCCTCCGTCTCGTCAAACTCTACGCTGGTGCCGAGGCTGTGGTCAATGGTGACCACCTCCTGGGCAGTGGCGGTGAAGAGGACCGAGACGGAAAGTAGTAGGGTAGGGAGGATGTGTTTTGCTTTGTTCATCAGATTAGGTTTTGAAAGGCCTGCGGGCTGATGGACGAGCCAGCGTGTGGCCGTATGGTTCGTGTCAGAAACGGAGTCCTACGCCGATGCCGTAACTGTTGGTTTGGCGCGTGCCGTGCTGACTATTGATAACGGTGGGTTCTAACTGAAGGCTCAGGTCGGGCGAGATGTCAAAGTGAGAGAGTTGGGCGTCCACATAGGCATCAATGACAGAGATGAGATAGACACCGATAAAGGCAAAAGCGCTCAGGTCACGATAGCGACGGTAGCGGTCCTTACGGTTCTTGAAGATGGTCTTGAAACGCTCTTCCTTGCCCGTGATGTCATAGCGGGGCGGCAACATGTCGAGATAACTGGCCGTGTTGGGGTCATCGTCCATGATGTCGAGGTATGCCTGCGAGTAGTCCTTATACATCTGCTGGTTCCACAGCAACGCATAGGTGCAACCGAGAAAGCCTCCGTAGATGATGGGGAGTTTCCAGTATTTGCGGTTATAAATCTGCCCAGCGCCTGGCAGCACAAGGGCGAGCCACAGGGCGCGTTTGGGGTCTGGGTTAAACTGTTGGAGCCGGAGCATCCGTCTCTCGTGGCGCGTCAAGGTGAATGTGTCAGTATTGATTTCAGCAGTGCGCCCCACCGCTTGGAGCATGGAATCAAGCCTTTGCTCCAGCACATCGTCGCCGTTTGTGGCGGGCAGCGAGTCACCCACCTGTGCCTGGCACGTCAGGCATAGGATGGAAAACATTGCGGCGATGAGCAGTGTTGGACGCATAAGTTTTGAGGTTTTTAATTCATTGACCATTGATGATTGACCATTGACCATTCGCAAAACCCATTGCTACCGGTATTAGCAATGTTCAATGTTCAATGGTTAAAGTTTCATCTTGTCGAAGAGAGCCATGATGCCGAGCAGTTCCTCTTCCGAATTGAACGGAATGGTGATGCGTCCTCTGCCGGCAGCGGAGCAGGTCATTTGTACTTTGGTGCGGAAAAAACCTGCAAGGCGTGCTTTGAGCGCGTCGTATTCCTCAGGAAGACCAGCCCCTTTCTTTTTGAGTTTTTTTCCGCCGCTCTGAATGACTTCACCACTATTCAGGCGTTTCACCATCTCTTCCACCTGTCTCACGGAGTAGCCGTTTGCGATGATGTCTTTGCAAAGGGCTGTCTGCAGTTTGGGGTCGCCGAGGGCAAGCAGGGCGCGGGCATGGCCTTGGTCGAGCCGCTTGTCTTGCAGTGCGAGTTGCACGGGGGCAGCCAATTTCAATAGCCGGAGCGAGTTGGCTATGGTGGCGCGGTTCTTGCCTACCTTGTCCGACAGTTGGTCTTGCGTGAGGTTGTATTGCTCGATGAGTTTCTGATAGGCTAGCGCTATTTCAATAGGGTTCAGGTCTTGGCGTTGGATGTTCTCCACGAGAGCCATCTCCATCATGTTCTCATCGTCGGCGGTGCGGATGTAAGCGGGAATTCTTTTCAGCCCAATCTCTTTCGAAGCACGATAGCGACGCTCGCCGCTGATGATCTGGTATGTGCCGTCTTCACGTTGGCGCAGGGTGATGGGCTGAATGATGCCAAACTCCTTGATGCTTTGTCCCAGTTCTGCCAGCGCTGACTTGTCAAATTCGCGGCGCGGCTGGTTGGGGTTGGCTTTGATGAGGTCAATGTCCACCTCGTGGATGCTTGATGAACCAGCAGTTTGTATGGTGTCCTCAGTTTTTATTAGCGCGTCTAAGCCGCGGCCCAAGGCAGGGAATTTCTTTTTTACAGGCATAAGTCCTCGGATGAATAGGATAGCAGATCGTTAGTAAGCGGGGAACATAAAAATGAGCGCCGCTGTCCTCGTGACGACCTTATTTTTGGTTGTTCTTAATGATTTCTTTGGCCAGCGCCAGGTGGTCTTTCGCACCCCTACTTTCGGCGTTGTAGAGGATGGCGGGCAAGCCGTGGCTTGGTGCTTCGCTCAGTTTCACATTGCGCTGAATCACGGTTTTGAACACCAGTTCTTGGAAGTGGCGCTTCACTTCGTCGTAGATTTGTTTGGCCAGGCGGAGGCGGCTATCGTACATCGTGAGCAGAAAACCCTCAATCTCTAAGTCGGGATTCAGTTTCTTCTTGATGATACGGATGGTGCTCAAGAGTTTGCCAATGCCTTCCAATGCGAAGTACTCGCACTGCACGGGTATAATCACGCTGTCGGCTGCGGAGAGGGCGTTCACCGTGATGAGGCCGAGCGAGGGCGAGCAGTCTATGAGCAGGAAGTCATAGTCGTCGCGCATCGTGGCAAGCAGGTTCTTTACGATGTATTCGCGTCCTTCAAACTGCAGCATCTCTATCTCTGCGCCCACCAGGTCGATGTGCGAGGGGATGATGTCAAGCCCATCAATCTCTGTAGTGTAGATGGCTTCGCGTGGCTCTGCTTCACCGATCAGGCATTCGTAGAGCGAACAGTCAATCTTGCTTAGGTCCACCCCTAATCCCGACGAGGCATTGGCCTGAGGGTCAGCGTCGATGACCAGCACGCGCTTTTCAAGCGTAGCGAGCGAGGCGGAAAGGTTGATAGTGGTAGTGGTTTTTCCCACACCGCCTTTCTGATTGGTTAATGCTATGATTTTTCCCATTCGTTTCCTTCTTGTTGTTGCTATTAGCACGCGCACGCGGGCATACATGCGCGCGCACTTTTACACTGCCCGCAAAATTACAGATTTTTGGCGGTCGGACAAGGTGCTTCCCTTAAAATGCCTTAAAACAATAGGCAGCGCCACTCGTTTTGTGCGTTTATATTGATATGGAGTTTATAAATGCGCTTCTTTCAATATGCGCCCAGCGCGCCCAATCCGCATTTGCGACATACTTATTGGCCATTGACCATTCACAATTGACCATTGATAGCCCCGTCTCGCGGATTTCAAAGAAAAAATGCTTGTGCACGTAAAAAAAACAAACAATCTATTGCCTGTTTTTATTTCTTGGCCTACTTTTGCAGTCGCAAAGGGAAACGGGCTGTTTCCCGCACTGATTGGGGTATGGTGTAATGGTAACACTGCAGATTCTGGTCCTGCCTTTCCTGGTTCGAATCCGGGTACCCCAACAATCAAACAAAGAGGTTGTGCCAATAGTGGGCGCAACCTCTTTATACTTAGTCGCATTCCTACCTTCGCCCATGGTGCACCACAATGACAGCCCCCATTCTCCAAAAACCTCATTATCCGCTACTTGACGGCTTACGCGGCGTTGCGGCCCTAATCGTGATTGTCTATCACGTGTTTGAGTGCTATACATGGTCGCCCGTGCCTCACGGCTACTTGTCGGTGGATTTCTTTTTTGTGCTATCAGGATTTGTTATCGGCTACGCATACGATGACCGATGGTCTGGCCGGCTCACTCTGACGGAGTTCTTCCGCCGCCGGCTCATTCGGCTGCATCCTATGGTTCTCCTCGGAGCAGTGGTGGGCGCTGTATGTTTTTTCTTGCAGGGCAGCGTGAGATGGGACGGTACGCAGGTGAGCCTCGGTCTTGTGATGCTTGCTCTGCTGCTTAATGTTTTTATGCTCCCGCTGCCTATGGGTGTCGCCGCCGACGTGCGTGGTAATGGTGAACTGTTCCCGCTGAACGGGCCACATTGGTCGCTCTTCTTCGAATATCTCGGGAACATTCTCTATGCTTTGTTGCTCCGTTGTTTACGCACAGGGTGGCTTGTGGCATTGTGTGTCCTTTCTGGTTTGACGTTGGCATGTCTGACCATGAAGAGTGGTGGGCTTGGATTCGGATGGTCAATGATTGATGGTGGACTATTCACTGGCTTTGTGCGCATGCTTTTCCCCTATTGTATGGGGATGTTGATGGCCCGCTTGTTTCGCCCGTTGAATGTTCGCCATGCCATGACGCTTTGCAGCCTTATCCTTTTACTCGTCGCCGTCTTGCCTTTGTGTTTCGGCCAGATGCCGGGTTGGCTTTCGGGATTGTATGATGTGGTTTGTGTAATCATCGTGTTCCCTGCTTTGGTGTGGCTCGGCGCTTCTCAGGCCCTCACTGATGGAATAGGATTGCGCTGTTGCCGCTTCTTGGGCGAACTCAGTTATCCGCTCTATGCCGTACACTATCCTTTGATGTATCTTTTTTATGCTCATATCGGGCTGAAGGACGGCCTCGTGCCCATTGAGCAACTGGCCGAGGTGTGGCCTGAGGCTGTCGCGCTACCTTTCGCTTGCATCTTGTTGGCATGGATGGTTTGGCGACTCTACGACCGTCCCCTGCGAAAATGGCTGACAGCGCGGACTGCCTGATGTTTTTGCCAACCTGCTAGACATGATATGCGCCCTTCAGCCTCTCTTTCTTTGGGATAAACGGCAAAATTAGACTGGCCGTGTAGCCTTCAATGAGAAAACATTACTTTTGCAACCTCGCCTTGGAAGGAGTCGCCGAGATAGTCTTGCAGCCCTCAATGAGGCATGGATTCTGATTGATGAACTGGTTTATCTTGATTCTTGCTGGGCTCTGCGAGGTGGGCTTCACGTATTGTCTTGGCCGAGCCAAAGGTTGCGTTGGCCTGGAGTGGTGGCTATGGATGGGAGGCTTTGCGGTGGTTTCTTTGCTGAGTATGTTCTTGTTGGCAAAGGCTGTTGAGACCTTACCTGTCGGCACGGCCTATCCTGTGTGGACAGGAATAGGAGCGGTAGGTACTGTACTCATAGGTGTCTTCTTGTTCCACGAACCGGCCACCTTTTGGCGGCTCTTCTTCCTTTTCACGCTTATCGCGTCGGTAGTGGGGCTGCGTGTTGTGTCGTAGTCCACGGCCTGCGCTCTTTGCGGCATAAAAAAAGTCCGTCGTTTCACAACGGCGAACTTCCTCGTCTAGACTATTGAGTATGAGTATGAGTATGGAATGCAGAGGTACCTAGCAGATTCGAACTGCTGTAAACGGTTTTGCAGACCGCTACCTAGCCACTCGGTCAAGGTACCTTATGTTTCCCCCCGTTTGGGTTTTGCGAGTGCAAAAATAATGCAATCTTGTCGCTGCCACAAGTTTTTGCTTCGTTTTTTTCAATCCAGCGTGCAAAAATCGATGGGGCGCGTGCGTGGTAGGGCCTCAAGTTTGAAATTTTCGTCCGTTTTTCGTCCGTTCTGTTCCAAGGCTTTGCTGACAGTGGCCAGGGCCAGTTCAGGGGTGTTGTTCTCTTCGCTGAGGTGGCACAGCCACACGCGTTTTGCGTCCTGCCGCAGACTTCCGGCGAGCAATTCGCCCGTCTCCTCGTTGCTCAGGTGTCCGCGTCCGCCGCGTATACGTTCTTTCAGAAATTGCGGATACCTGCCAGTGGCGAGCATGGGTAGGTCATAGTTGGCCTCTATTACCACATAGTCGGCCTGCGACACGGCTGCACGAATCTCGTCGGTTGGCGTGCCGATGTCGGTGGCGATGCACAGGCATACGTTTTCGCTGCGGACGAGGTAGCCCACGCAGTCTTTGCTGTCGTGCGGCACGGGAAAGGCGGTGAAACTCATTCCGGCAGCCTCCACTGTTTCTCCGACAGAGATTTTACGTACCTGCCCCTCGGGTATCTTGCGGGCCATGAAGCGGTTGCGTTGCATCCCTTCGTGCACGCCGGCAGTGGTATAGACGGGTACGCCAGTCTCTACGGCGAATTTCCCTATGGCTTTGACATGGTCAGTATGGTCGTGGGTGACGAAGGCGGCGGTGAAGTGCGCTGTTTTTAGGCCATATTGATGCAGGTAGCGCTTGAAGGAGCGGATGCCAATGCCCAGGTCAATGAGCACGCACTCCCTGCCTCGGCGCAGGATGTAGCAGTTGCCGCTGCTTCCGCTGCCGAAACTGATGAACTCTATCGGATATAGGGGAGTGAACAGATCCATTCTAAGGTTATAAGGTTGTAAGGTTTTGAGGTTATAAGGTTGTAAGCGTTCGGTCAGAACGGCAGGCCCACCGCAAAGTGCAGGGCGAAGTCGCGAGAGAAGACGGGGTGGAGCAGGGGGTAGTGTCCTTTCCCTGAAGGTTCGGCAGGGTTGATGGCTTTCATGCCAGCGTCGAAACGCAGGATGAAGTAGTCCATATTAAACCGCAGCCCGATGCCATAGGCCACGGCCACCTGGCGCAGGAAGCGGTTGAACTTGAACTGCGAGCCAGGGATGTCTTCTTGAAGGCGCGTGTTCCAGATGTTGCCTGCGTCGATGAATGCTGCGCCGTTGAATTTCCAGAATAGTTTGGTGCGGTATTCCAGCGAGAGCAGCATTTGCAGGTTACCCGTCTGATTCACAAAGTTCACTTTCCCGTCGGCGGTGTGGTATTCGCCTGGCCCGAGTTCGCGCACGCTCCATCCCCTCACCCCGTTTGCGCCTCCTGCGAAGTAGCGTTTCTCGTAGGGGATGACAAGCGAGTTGCCGTAGGGTATGGCAATGCCGAAGAGCGCGTGCAGTGCGAGACTGTTGTTTTTGTCAATGGTGTATGTGGTGGCGAAGTCGAGGTCGAACTTGGCGTACTGCGAGAAGGGGATGCCCAGGGCTTGATATTGTCCGCTGGCGTCTTTGTTGAATACACCCAGGCGCGATAGGCCGTAAAGCACATTGCCCGCCGTCTCTGCGTTGAAGCGCAACTGCCAGTCGCGTCTCCCTGCCACAGCATTTTGGGCGGCTTGCTGCCTTCTTGAGTGGAACACAAAGCCGTAGCCGATGCGCATGATGAGCAGGTTCTCGTAACTGTTGCGCAGGATAGAACTGCGAGCATTGGTGCCTTCAAGGTATTCGGTGCGGAAGGTGCCAGATATCCAGGGCAGGAACACGTAGTTGATGTTCAGCACATCGAGGGTGTGCTGCCAGCGTTGGTCCCTGTGGTGCGACCAGTTGTAGGCCCATCGTGCGGTGAGGATGCGGCGGTGGAATTCGGGGCGGTCCTGCGAGTTAAACATCAGGCCCAGTTCCGAGGTGGCCTTCAGTTCTCTGTTCAGTTTGCGCGGCAGCAGGGGAAATTTGAAGGTGGGCATTCTCAGCCGAGCCTCCGCGCTGTATTCGATGTAGTTCTGTTCGTCGCCGTAGCCTTCCAACCCTTTGATGGCTTCGTAGGCCCCACGGAGTTTGAAACTCAGCACCTCGCCGCCATGAAAGGCGTTGCGGTTGGTGAAAGTGAGGGATAGTGCCGCGCCGAAGTCGCCATTGGTGTTTGTGCCGTCGGCTTCTGCACTGATGGTGTAGCGTTCCGAGGGGGTTACAATGACTTGCGCATCAAGTTGCGGGCGAAGCGTGTCGGTGTCCTCGCCGTCGCTGGGGCGCATGCGGATGGTGGTGTAGCCCACGGCTTGCAGCGCATTCAGTCCGGCATAGGTGTCTTGCACGTCGCGCTCGGAGAAAGGCTTGCCCCGTCGTATGGCGGTGTGGTTGTCATAGACTTGTCGCTGCAGCCAGGGGCGTTTACGGAAATGAATGCATAGGTCGCGATACCTGAAGGTGTCGACCACCTCTTCCTCGTTAGCACTCTCGTAGATGTCCACGTTGCGGATGGTGTGGATGCGGTAGGCTGCACCGCTGTTCTCACCTTCAGGGCGGTTGAGCGAGAGGCGTAGCAGGGCAGTGCGCTGTTCGGGGATGGTGTCGGCGGTGAAGACGATGTAATCCTTGTTGAGCGCGAAGAATCCTCGGTTTTGCAGGGTGGTGACGATGCGGTCGCGCTCTTCGCTGAGTAGCGCCACATCGAGTGGCATCCCTTTTCGTAATCCTCCCTGGGCCGTCACTTCCAAGAGCAGGGCGAGCATGGTGCTGTCCTCGCTCTCATAGACGATGCTGTCCACGGTCCACAAGTCACCCGGCTGTAGCAGGTACTCCACGCGTGTGCGCCGCTTTGCGGTCCTTATGGTGGTGTCCACCTCGGCCTGTAGGTATCCGCGTGTGCGCAGTGCCGCACGTAGCGAGGTGGCGGTTTGGGCAGTCATGGCGCTGTCATAGACCACTGGTGGCTCGCCCAGGCGTTTCCAGATACGCCCGCCGCGCTTCGTGCTGTCGGCGCGCGAGAGGGAGTAGATGCCCAGCGGCACTTTCACCAGATTGAACCAGCGCGCGTTGGCCTCCTGCCTCACATAGCCCCGATAGTCCTCCGGCTTCACCCGTTTGTCCGTGCTTTTCAGGGCCACATAGGCAAGCATCGTCTCTTCCTCGCCGAGGTAGCGCACGGGGGAGCAGCCCGTCAAACCCACAGCCAACGTGACCGCACAGAACAATGCGACTACCGAGCCTTTGGAGAATAGTTTGCAGGCCATGGAGTTATGGGGTTGCGGGGTGGGGGAAATGGCGTGGTTTTCAATACTCGCGCTCGCCGAAGATGCGTGTGCCGATGCGTACCAGGTTGCTTCCGCACGCCACAGCGACCGGCCAGTCGTGGCTCATGCCGTAGGAACGCAGGCGGAAGGCGGGATTGTCAGCAAAGTATTGGCCTTTGACTTCGTCAAACAGCCGTACCACTTGCTTGAACTCTGCCTCCACTTGTGCCATGTCGTCGGTGTTTGAGGCCATGCACATCAGGCCCTCTATGCTCGCGCCGTCCTGTTCGCGCCATGTTTCAGTGGCGAGGAAGGCGAGCAGTTCTTCGGGACTGAAACCGAACTTCGTTTCTTCGCGCGCCACATGTACTTGCAGCAGGCAGGGTACGCGCCTACCGCACTGTTTGCCGCGCTTGCTGATCTCTGCCAGCAGTTTCGGCGTGTCCACGGCATGGATGAGGCTTACGAACGGCGCGATGTATTTCACCTTGTTGGGCTGCAGGTGTCCGATGAAGTGCCATTCCACATCCGCTGGCAGCTGGTCGCGTTTCGCACAGAGTTCCTGCACGCGGCTTTCGCCAAAGGTGCGGCACCCTGCATCGTAAGCCGCGAGCAGAGCACTCACGGGATGAAACTTGCTCACCGCCACAAGTCCTATGTCGGCGGGCACCTCGCGCCTCACTTCCAGCCAGTTGCGTCCAGCGTCGGTCATTCGCCCTTCTTCTTGCTGCCCTCGGGAGCCGGCTCCTTATAGTGGAACACGTCCATCAGTTGTGTCTCGCTCATTGAGGCCACGGTATAGTCCAGCATCGAGTCCTTCATGCCCTCTTGCAGGCGTTCCAGTGCGGCGGGCAGGTCGGCGGCCTGCACCAGCACCTGCTGCGTGCTCTTGCGTTCCTTGCCGCTCTTTTCGTCGAGCGTGATGAAGATGAGTTTGGCCTTGAACCAGCGGTCGGCGCTGTCGAGGGCCGTCTCAAACAGTTCGGCATAGCGTACGCGCTTGATGTCGCTCACTTCGAACTCGCCCGAAATCATGGGCTTCATCTCTTCCGTGATGCGGCGCTCGGCCTCGGTGAAATTGACGGCATCGACCAGATAAGGCTCATTCACCTTCTTCACGCTGCCGTCGTCTTGTGTCTTCTCGTACTTTACTTTGCATTCAAACCAGTTGAACATCATGGGTCTGTGTCTTTATTGTTTATGTTAGTGTGTTGATTTGTTCATAGCGAAATAAGCCCCCGCGCAGCCGTCTTGTTCGGGGCGGGGGCTAAGGTGGTGTGCCGTCATTCCTCAGTAGTCATAGCCGCCATAGCTGATGGTGGCGGAATAGGGATAACCGGTGATGGTGCTGGTATCCAAATCAATCCTGTATCCGTAGGCATTACTATCGGTAGGACTGGTGCCGCCCAGGTAGTAGGCCTCGCCGTCATCGCCTTTGTAGCGTGTGACGAGGGTAAAGTTCTGCCGCCATTTGCGGGCTATGCGATCGCGCGCATAGCGGGCTTCGTCGAGCGTTTTGCAGAGCACGGTCATCACGCATTTGTTGAACTTCTGGGAGCCGTTGCGATTGACGAAGTAGAATGCGACAATGTCCCACTTCTGTCCGTCATAGGTCTTGTCGAGGTAGGCTATATAATCCTCGTCGGCGTCATCAAAATCCAGGGCGCCGTAGGAGTTTTGCAGGGTGTTCCTCACCACGTTGCGGCTGCTGCCGAAGCGCACGCCCATCACGTCGTAGTTCACGTCGTCATCCTCCTCCTGAGCAAACACGGCGAGTGGAAGCAGGAGCAACAGGGCCAATAGCGTGTGTTTCATGGTCTCTCGCTTTTAGGGACGTTTATTCGCCGTAGCCGTATCCGCTGCCGTATCCAAAGGTGATGGACGCTTTCCACGGATAACTGTCCAGTTCGCTCTTAGCGGTTTCTATGATGAAGCCGTAGCGGTCGCTGTCGAGGGGGTTCGTGCCGCCACACCAGTAGGGGGTGCCGTCGTCCTCGTATTTCTTGGTCAGGTCGTAAACCTGCTTCCAGGCCTCCACAATTTCGGCAAGGTGCTGGTTGGCTTCGGCGCGAGTTTCGCAAACGATCTCGAGTTCCACCTGGTTGAGATAGGTGTTGCGTCCTTTGCGGGCAAAGGTGAAGGTCAGGAAGTCGTACTGCACGCCGCCCACCGACTTGAAGCCGTAGCATACTTCGTCTTCGTTTTCATAGACCGTGTCGCCATACTTGGCGTCGAGCGTAGCGCGACAGGTGCTCATGCTGGAACCGAAACGCACACCGCAGATGGAGCGAATCACGTCGTCTTGGGCCGAGGCTGCCAGCGGCAACAGGAGCAAAAGGGTGAAAAGGATTTTTTTCATGGCTAAAATGGGGTTTTGATGGTTTGTAATGTGAGATGGCAGCGTGTTAGCGCTGTAATACGGGGCAAATTTAGGCATTTCTTATGTTTGTGCGTCGTTTTCTGCCCACAAAATGGTAAATCACGCCATTTTTAGCCGCCACGCAGTTCGCGCAGCGTGCCGCGCACCAGGGGGAAAGCCAACAAGAAACTGCCCAGGTCGGCGAGTGGCGTGGCGAGTTGCACCCCCGCCAGTCCGATGAGTGGGGGCAGTCCGAGGATTAGGGGGATGAAGAAGATGCCCTGCCGTGCGCAGGCCAAGATGGTGGCGGGACGTGCACGCCCTATGGTTTGCAGCGTCATGTTGCTGATCGTGACGAACATGTTGAGCGGGTAGGCCATCAGTTGCCAACGCAGGGCTGTAGCGCCCACCGCCACCACTTCTGCGTCGTCGCGAAAGAGTGTCACCAAGGTGTCGGCTCCCATTATGCCACCCGTGGCGAGCAGCGCCATTCCCGCCGTGCCGTAGGTGGTACAGAAGCGAAAGCCCTGCCATACTCGGTCATAGCGATGTGCACCATAGCAATAACCACATACGGGTTGGTACCCTTGTCCGAAGCCGATGAACACGGCGTATATCATGAATGTCAGGCGCGTAGTGATGCTCATCCCCGCGATGGCCGCGTCGCCGAAGGCCCCTGCGGCGTGGTTGAGTAGCAGGGTGGCCAGGCAGGCCAGCCCTTGCCGCGCCAGCGACGGCAGCCCGCCGCGCACGGTTTCTGCCACCACTTCGCGCGTGGGGCTCACGGCTGTCAGCGCGAGGGGTACGCAGCCGCGACGGGCGTTGAGCCACAGCAGTATGCCCAGCGACACTGCCTGACAGAGCACGGTGCACACCGCTGCACCCCTCAGCCCCCAGCCGAGCGTGAAGATGAAGACGGGTTGCAGCGCGATGTTGAGCAGCGAGCCGCTAACGATGCCTGCCATGCCCAGCAGCGCGTTGCCCTGAAAGCGCAACTGATTGTTGAGCGTAAAGGCGGCGGTCGTCACCGGCGCGCCGAGCAGTATCGGGGCGAGGTACTCTCGGGTGTGGGGCAGGATGGTGGCTGTGGCACCGAGGGCCCTGCAGAGCGGGGTGAGCAACACGAGAGCCGCGAGCCCCAACACCGCGGATACGACGATGCCGCCATAAAAACCCGTGGCCGCCATCCTTTCTGCTTCCCTCTGCTGTTGCGCCCCGAGGTGGCGGGAGATGGCATTGCCCGAACCCTGCCCGAAGAAGAAGCCCACGGCCTGAATCACGGCCATCGCGGCGAAGGCCACCCCTACAGCGGCGGTGGCTTGGGTGCTGAGCCGCCCCACATAGAACGTGGTGGCCAGGTTATAGAGCGCGGTCACCAGCATGGAGGCCATCGTGGGCAGTGCGAGCCGCACGATGAGGCCGCGCACGGGGGCGGTGGTCATTCGCTGGTACAGGTCGGTCATGGGGCAGGGGCGTGCAGCAAGCGGCGTCGGGATTAGCCTTCTTTTTTAAATAAGGTGCAGCACCAGTGGTCGCGTTCGCGTGTGCGCACCAGGCGCAGGCCGTTCTCCTCAGCGCAGGCACGCAGCGCGGGCAGGTCGTCAGTGTAGTAGCCGCTGGTGAAAAGCAACGCGCCCGGGCTCATCACGCTGACGTAGGCTGCCATGTCGGCAATCAGGATGTTGCGGTTGATGTTGGCCAGCACGATGTCGAAGGGGCCAGTGCCGGTGAGGGTGTTTGCGTCGCCCAGCCGCACTTCTATCTTGTCGGTGGCGTTGAGGGCGATGTTGTCAAGCGTGTTGCTCACGCACCACTCGTCGTTGTCGATGGCCAGCACGCTGCTTGCACCGCGCATCCGCGCCAGGATGCCGAGGATACCCGTGCCGCAACCCATGTCGAGCACACGCCGGCCCGTCATGTCGGTTTGCAGAATCTCCGACAGCATCTGTGCGGTGGTGGCATGGTGGCCTGTGCCGAAGGCCATGCGGGGATCAATGACGAGGTTGTACTCCGCACACGGCGCGTCGTGGTGCATCGTGCCAGACACTACGCAGCGGTCGTCCACCACAAGGGGCTTGAAATAGTTTTCCTCCCACACGGCGTTCCAGTCGCGGTCTTCGGCCTCGCGATGCTCGTGGCTGATTGTCACGCCAGGCACGGGGAAGGAGGCCAGCACGTTGTCCAGCGCCGCCGCGTCGTATTCGCTGCGCTGTATATAGGCTTGCAGCGGTCCCCGTCCGTCGTCGGCGGGCTCAAAACTATCGAAGCCGGCCTCGCCAAGCACGGCGCACAGCACGTCTTGCAGGTCCGTGGTGGAGGGTTGTAGGTGGAAGGTGAATTGCAGGTATTTCATAGGTTCGAGATTGTTCGGAGGTGTGCCGTGTCAGCATAAGGCTCGCCGTATGCGCCACCCGGCGGGATAGAGGTTGTTGGCGCGTGTGCCGAGGTTGTTGAGGAACCCGAGCGGGTGGCCGTCGTAGCACGCAATGACGTGTCCGCGCGGTACGGACGGCGACAGCGTCACGGCCTGACGCGACAAGTATTGCAGCGCATCGGTCCTCGAAAGTTCAGCACGCGGGAATGCGTCTGGCTTTAGGCTCGTGCAGAGTGCCAGGGCGTGTGCCGGTCGCCATTCGCGCCCTTTCGGTACGGCGGTTTCCACACCGGTGGCAATGGTGTGTGTCGCCGCTCGTATGGCTGTGGTGGCGGGTAGCAGGGTGGCGCGCAGGGCGCAGAGCGTGCCGTCTTTTTGCAGCAGGCCAGCGAAGTGGCGCTCTTCTTGCAGCCACCCTCGGGGCAGGCCCACGCATTTCTCCACCTTGCGCAGGCGCAGCGTGGCTAGCGGAGCAGTCTTGCGCAGCAGGGCGAGGAAGAAGCCCTCGCCGATGGTGCGGTGGGGGAGGAATTTCAGCGCACCTTCATGTTCGGTTATCCCTACGCCCTCAGGGGCCTGCAGCGGCACAATCTCCGCACCCAGTTCGCGGCAGGCCCATGCCACGTTCTCCTCGTTCTCGGCGGGGTTGAAGGTGCAGGTGGAATAGACCAGGTAGCCACCTTCGCGCAGCGCGGGCCACACGTCGCTGAGGATCTTGCGCTGCCGTGCGGCGCACATCGCAGCATTTTCTTCGCTCCACTCGCTGCGGGCATTATGGTCTTTACGAAACATCCCCTCACCGGAGCAGGGCACGTCGGTGGCGATGGCGTCGAAGAGCCCAGGCAGACGGGCGAAGTCGGCGGGGGCTGACATGCACACCATCACGTCGGGGTGTCCCCACTTCTGTAAGTTCTCACGCAGCACCATGGCACGCTGACGCACCGGCTCGTTGGCCACAAGGAGGGTGCCCTCGGGCATCAAGCTGCGCCAGAGCGTGCTCTTGCCGCCAGGTGCGGCGCAGAGGTCCAGCAGCAGACGTGGCTTCTCTGCCATCGCTTCGTAGGCCAACGCCACACCCATCGAGGCGGCTTCTTGCACATAGTAACAGCCAGCATGCAGCAGCGGATCGCCCGTGAAGTCGGGACGCTCCTTGAGACGATAGCCGCCCGCGCACCATGGCACGGGCGCTGCGCCATCGGGCACGGCTGCGGCCTTCAACGGGTTGAGACGCACGGATACCGTAGCAGCCTCAGGCCTGTTGAGCGCGCGGCACAGGGGTGCGGCCTCGGCTTCGCCCAAGTCACGGACGAGGCGAGCGCAAAATGTGGAAGGCAGAGGGGGAGTGACGGATTGCATAGGCCGATTGCGGCGCAAAGGTAAGCATTCTCGGCGGATTACAGCGCGCCATCCGCACTACCATCTGCGACCTAGAAAAAACTATTGGCTTGTGACTTTAAAGTCACACGGAGTGACTTTAAAGTCACAAGCCAATAGTTTTTTGCGGCTCCCACCCCGTTGTTTTAGGCTTGTTTGGAAGGGGGTGCGAGGGGGTACTTATTGCGCCTCGAAGGGGTTGACGATGCCGAGGTTGCGGTCGATCAGTAGCCCGTCTTGCGGTAGCAGTCTGAAGGTGCCGTCCTTCTTCGCCTTGAACTTGATGACAAAGAGCGTGGCGTCGCCCTCGTCAAGCAGGAAGTTGTTGCCTTTGTTCACAAAGGTGGGATAGAGCGACTTCGTGCCGTTGGTGTGCAGGCGGTCGTTGGTGAGGTTCTCCATGCTCTTCATTCCCACGAGGTCAAGTCCGGCGTACTCAAGTTCGGAAGCGTCGTAGGGCAGTGCGAAACTCAGTCCGTTCACTACATGCAGCCCCGTGCCGCTAACGGTGACGCGGATCTCGTCGCCGGCGCGGTAGGACGACTTGTCGGGCGTGAGCGTCAGGGCGCCGGCCACGTGGTCGTTGCTCTCGCGCACGCCGCCATCGAGTTGGGTGGTCACCACGCTGATGTCGTAGCCATCGATGAGGCCGTTGCCGTTGATGTCGCCGATGCTCACATAGTCGAAGTCGCCGTCGCCACGCCTCAAGCCGGTGTAGTTCATGTAACTGGTCAGGTCGTTCTCGTCGATGCGCTTGTCGCGGTTGATGTCGCCCTGCAGCAGGCCCTCGGTGCCTTCGCGCCTGAAGACGTAGAGTTCTCTACCGCTGGCGAAGCCTCCCACTGCCTCGTTGAGGTGCAGGCGGATATAGCGTGCCGACTCCCCGTTGAAGGCGATGGTCTTGGGCTGGCCGTCCTTGGCCCAGGCAAAGGCCGTTGGCTCGCTCCACACTTGCTTGTCGGCACTGATGCTGTAGGTGCCGGCGGTGATGGTGCCGTTGCCAGCGTCCTCGCGAGGCAGGTAGGTAAGGCCTGCGAGTTCGTTCACGCTGTGCAGGTCGATGGTCAGTGTGCCGCCCACCGCGTCGTGCGTGGCCCAGTCGCTGTGCCACATGGACTTCTCGTCGCGGTCGAAGAGTTTGTCAATGCCTTGTCCGCCCTGGTTGTTGAAGGAGGTGAGGCCCGTCACGCCGCTCACGGCCCATTTCAGCGGGTCGGCGGCGGTGCGCACCTTCACATCGGCCCAGGGGCTGACGGCGGTGGCACCCACGGCACGCACGCGGAAGGAATAGTCGGTCTCCGGCGTGAGGCCGTCAAGGGTGAAGGACGTGGTGCGAATGGTGCTCTCCACCATGCCCTCACGTTCTATCTCATAGAACTCGGCTCCAGCCACCTCGGCCCATTGCGGGGTGACATCGTAGGCCTCGGTCTTCTTCATCGTCACAACGGGACGGGCCAGCGTGGCGGGCAGCGCGGCTGTCTCGGGTACGCTCAGCGCGAGGGGTGCGAAGCCCTGTACTTTGACTTCCACCGCGTTGGCGGAGGTGTTGGCCTTGGGCAGTTTCACGAGGATGCGCGGGTTGGTGCGCAGACCCTCTACAGGCGAGGGCTGGCCCGCGGTCATGAACATCGCCAGCGGTGCTGCATCCTCGGTATAGGCCCAGCCGCTCTCTGCCGTCTCCAACTGCGTGGCGGTGAGCCTGCGCAGTTTGATTTTCTTGCCGCCCACGGTGGCGGTCACCTTCTTCGGGGCAGCGCTGGTGTTGATGACCAGGTCGGTCTGTTTCTGTGGCTCAAAGCCTTGGAACGTGCCGGCGGTGGCGGCGATTTCCACTGTCAGCGTGCCATCGGCGGTGACGCAGGTGCTGACGTTGGTGGCGGTGTGCTCGCCGCGCAGATAGGCCTGCGTGCGGCCATCGTCGTCGTATTCGGTGAACTGCGTGCCGCGCAGGGCGTAGATGAGGTACTTGCGATAGTCGGCGGGCGCCTCACGAGGGGTGTTGTGCGGGCGCGTCATGGGGATGATGGCGTCGGCACTGACCAGCACGGGGAGTTTCCACAGCGGGGCGTCAAAGTGGTTGAGCACGCACCCGCCGAGATAGGTCTCGCCCGTGTAGATGTCGGTCCAGCGGCCTTCGGGCAGGTAGATGCCGTTGCGTACGTCGTTGCCCAGCGCGTCGGCAACGGTGTTCTTGTAGATCGGCGCCACGAGCAGGTAGGGGCCGAACATATATTGGTACTGCGTCTGCGCCCCGAGGGTGTAGGCATTCGGATAGTCGAGGAACATGGCGCGTATCATGGGCTTCCCGTCCACTGCGCCACGTGCCAGGCTGTATGCATAGGGCATCAGCGCCGCCTTCAGTTTCAGGTAGGTGCGGTTGAGGCTTGTGGCGGGCTCGCCCAGGGCCTGCGGGTATTTGGGAGCCGCGCCCCAGCCGTCCATGTTGAGTTCCATGGGCGTGAAGGTCTTCCATTGATATTCACGGACGTTCACCGGTGTGTTCTTTCCGCCGAAGATGCCGTCCACGTCGTTAGTGATATTGGGCTGTCCGCTCAGCCCAGCGCCGATGAACGTGGGGATGTGGTAGCGAATGTATTCCCAGTCGCCGCCAGTCTGGTCGCCGGTCCAGATGCCGGCGTAGCGTTGTGTGCCGGCCCAGCCATCAACCGAGATGATGAAGGGGCGAGCATCATTTCCGTGGCGGGGCATGATTTCGCCCACGTCGGTCACACCATTAAGCCCGAAACTATAACCTGCACCCACCCAGGCCACGTCGGTCTTAAGCACGCGCACACCTGCGGTGCCCACTTCACCCACGATGTCGCGCTGGAGCAGCGGCTCCACTCCCTCCACAGGATGCAGGTCGCTTTGTGTCCACAGGCCTATCTCCACACCTTTCGAGCGGGCGTAGTCGCCAAACTGACGCAGGTTTTCTATGTTGCCCGTCAGCGTGCCGGTCTGTCCGTAGCCCGCGCCGTAGCCGTCGTTGGGAAGGAACCAGCCCAGCGGCATGTCGGCGGCGAGGTAGCGGTCAATGGCCGCGCGCGCCGAGAACTGGTAGTTGCCAGGGA
The DNA here is from genome assembly GCA_017444485.1 of Bacteroidaceae bacterium. Lineage (GTDB taxonomy): Bacteria > Bacteroidota > Bacteroidia > Bacteroidales > Bacteroidaceae > Alloprevotella. The sequence continues at coordinate 24,565 of JAFSWM010000077.1, forward strand.
GTTCTCCGTTCAGGCTCTCGCGGATGCCGCCGTTGTCCTTCTGACTCTCGTTGTAGCGATAGCCGTCCTCGTAGGCCATGAAGCCGCCGTTCTCGGCACGCGTCCAGTAGTCGCGGTTGTAGGCGTTGAGGTGGCCCTCGTAGAAGCCGAACTTGGGCAGGAGCACGGGGTGGCCCGTGAGTTGGTAGAAGTCATTGAGCAGGGCCACGGGAGTCTCGTCGGCCATGAGGAACACGTCGAGATACGCCTCGTTGTGCGTGAGTTCGCACACACCAGGCGTGGTCTCGCCGAAGTCATAACGCCCCGGCTTGAACGTGTGCCACATCAGGCCGTAGCCACCGGTGGTCCAGTAGAACGGGGTGGGGGAGGCCACACCGCCATCCACCCAGTTGTTGGTATTCTCTATGGCAATGCTCTTACCGCGGTGCGAGAAGCGTCCGTTCTGCACGCCACCGCCGTAGGGATACTCGTCGCGGCTCAGGGCGAGGCGCAGCGTCACCTTGCCTGAGGCAAATTCGGCAGCCTGTGTCTCCTGGATGATGGTGCGACGTGTGCGCAGGTCGGTCACCGTGAGCAAGCCGCGCTGTTTGTTGAACGTCAGGCGCACCTGCGGCGTGCTGACGGCAAAGGCCGTACCGATGTCCTCCAAGCGCATCTCGCCCACAGCCTTACGCGGCTGCGCCACGAGGATGCTGGCGGGCGGCTCGGCCTGAGGCGGACGCACCGCACCGCCCTCGGGGTCGGAGAAGAGGCGGAACACGTTGGGGCCGTAGAAATCCACGGTCAGGGTACGACCGCTCTCGTAGGTGAGCGCCACCGACGTGGCGGAGACAGCCCTCGCTGACTGAATGCCCTCTGCAAGGAGTGTGGCGGGCAGGGCGATGAGCAGCAACGCGGCGAGCAACGCGGCGCGTATAGGCAAGGAATGTTTCATGATGCTATGGTTGTTTTCGTTCGTTCTGTTCGCGCAGCCAGTCGTCAATGATGCGCTGGCCCTTTTCTGTGGTGCAGCCACGGATGTAGCAAATCACGGTGGCAGCAAACACCTCGTGCATCGGCATTTTGGAAAGTAGATCAAGTGTAATGACATTGTCCACCATCATCTTCGCCATGTCGTACACCACACCGAAGTTGGTCTGCGGAGCGAACACGCCTTCCTCGATGCCGCGCTCCAGAAACGCCAGTGCCTCTTCCCGCCGCATATCGTGGAGACGGGCGAAGTGCTCGCGCGCTGTTTTGTAGTTTTGCAGGTCGGCGATGAAGCGGGGACTGATGTGGTGGCTCTCGTCAAGACGCTTACGAAAGATAAGCAGGATGGCATCCAGTACGTTGGAACTTGAGGCAGCAATCTCCTCGTTGATCTTACGATTAGCAACCTCTGCCGTCTGCAAGCAGTCCGTAACCAGTTCTTCCTTGCTGGCATAGACCTCATAGAGCGTGCGCTTGGAGATATGCAGTTCCTCGGCAATCTGACTCATCGTCACGCCCTTGATGCCGTGGTCGTGGAAGTCGCGCAGAGCCTGGCTGATGATGGCTTCGCGGTAGCGTCCGTCCTCGCGTCTGAAGTGTTTGTCTGGAGTGGGCATGGGTTCTCTTGTGTGCGTTGGCTGCGCAAAGGTACAAAACTCTGGCTGCCGCCGCGCGTTTTGTACGCTGTTTTATTGCCTTTCAAGCCGTTTGGCGTGCAGGGCATAGGCGATGATGACCATGAAGCAGAGTAGCGGCAGGGCATAACTGACGTTCACAGCCGGATGGCCCATCACCGTGCCTTGGTCGATGACCATGCCCTGCAAGGGCGGCATCAACGCACCGCCCACGATGGCCATCACCAGGAAGGCAGCACCAAGCGTGCTGTCCTCGCGGCTCACGCCCTCGAGCGCAATGCCGTAGATGGTGGGGAACATCAGGCTCATGAACGCGCTGATACCCACGAGGCAATACAGCCCGGGCCTGCCCACTATCACGATTGCCCCGATGGTACACAGCGCGGCGCCACAGCCGAAGACAGCAAGCAGCGTCTGCGTGTTCACATATTTCATCAAGAATGTGCTCACGAAGCGGCTGCACAAGAACAGACACATGGCCACGATGTTGAAGCGTTGTGCCTCGGCCTTGTCGATGCCCAGGTGGTCGGCGTACTGAATGATGAACGTCCACGTCATGATCTGTGCGGCCACATAGAACATCTGTGCCACCACGCCCTCGCGGTACACCGTGTTGTGCCACAGGCGGCGCAGCGTGTCGGCGGCGCGTCCAGGGCGTTCCTCACTGCCGCCCACAGGCATCTTCTTCAGCGCGATGACAACGAACATCACCAGCACCACCAGCCCGATGGCCACATACGGGTCGCGGATCACAGCGAGGTCGTGAAGACGGATGCCAGCCTTCTCGCTCTCGGAGAGCGTGTGGAAGATGATCTGCCCAGCGTCGTCGCGGCGGTCGGAGAGCAGGTTGGGCAGCACTATCTGCGAGGCTACCGCCATGCCGCACAACGAGCCCATCGGGTTGAATGCCTGTGAGAGGTTCAAGCGGCGTGTGGCATTCTCCTTACTCCCCAGGGCGAGGATGAACGGGTTGGCCGTCGTCTCCAGGAAGGCCAGGCCGAAGGTGAGGATGTACAGCGAGCCGCAGAAGAAGGCGAAACTCTGCATCTCTGCCGCAGGGATAAACAGGAACGCTCCCACGGCATAGAGTCCCAGCCCCAGCAGGATGCCGCTCTTGTAACTGTAGCGACGAATGAAGAGCGCAGCAGGGATGGCCATCGTGGCATAGCCGCCGTAGAAGGCGAACTGCACCAGAGAGGCCTTAGCCGCCGAGAGTTCCATCACCGTCTGGAACGCCGCAACCATGGGGTTGGTGATGTCGTTGGCAAAGCCCCACAGGGCGAAGAGCGAGGTGATGAGAATAAATGTGACAAGGTACTTGCGCTCCACTAGCGCAGGCTTCGGGGAAGAAATGGTCGAATGATTCGCTGCCATAAGGTACGTCGTGGTTTTTGCCGCAAAGGTAGGAAAAACCGCATACAAGGTATTCAGCACTCTCGGTTTTTTAGGGGTGTTCTATAAATTAGGGTTGAATGATTTTTTAGCGATTGTTGCTTAGATTTTGTTTTAAGTTCGCAGCAGCATAGCGAGCTATGGTGCAAGAACTTAAAGCAAAAGATAACAACAAGCGCAAAAAGCATCAAGCCGAATCCTAATTACAAAGAATATGTGACTGCCTAATTTATAGAACGCCCCTTTAGAAAAACGCAAGCCCTACGCGCGCGTATATATATTATTGTATGCGCTCCCAGGACACTTGCGCCGTGTTCGCCTTCGTCGCAAATCCTCAGCATTTTGTCAGCCACAGGTGACCGTTTGCCGTGCCTTCTTGCCGAAAATGTGATGATTTTTTCAAAAAACTTGTCTGTTTGGGGCTACTTTTCTATATTTGCCCATGCTATGTAGAGATGTTGCAGCCACCGCGACACGCTCGCAATGCCCATACAGCACATTATACCAACCAAACTTATATAACTATGAGAAAAATCTTTACTCTATTGTGTCTCTTGTGCCTCACCATGGCAACAAAGGCACAGGTGCACGTCACAGAGACGGGCACGAACACGCTCAATGCGGCGACCATCATGGAGAAAGCCGACGCAGGTACGCTGTGGGTAGCTATCCAGAACCATGCGACCACTTCCAACAAGTACATGAACAAGGCGGGCTACATGGTGGAAAGCTTCGCACAAAATGGCAACACCTCGTGGCAAGTAGTGCCGCACGACGATGGCGGCTATGCCTTGAAGAACATCGATGGGCAATACATCGGCAACGCGGCGCGCCCCATGACACTCACCAGCGACCTCAGCGCAGCCACACGCTTCGAGCCCGAGGACGCCAATGCCGACGTGGCGAATATCGCCAGTGGCTACAACAGTTCAATGGCCGTGCGCTGGAAGGTGTTGCCCGCCAAGTCTGTATGGATCAACGCCAACGGTGCCACTACATCCACCACCGTGCAGTTCAACAGCGGCACTGGAAACTGGACCTGCCTCTTCACCTATGAAGTGACGCTCCAGTATCAACTTGTTTACAAGTATTATTACAACAGCGAACTCGTTGGCACGCAGAACTCTACGGATCTCTATGCTGACGGCGCTATGGTGGAGATTACGGACGAAATGATTCCCGAACTGACGGGCTATGTGGCACAAAGCCACGACGCAAGCGTCACCATCAATGGCGCAAATGCTGAAGTTACTGTGAACTGCGCTCCTGCGGCCACGGACTACACGGTTACCGTTACAGGTGACGTACCCGATGGTACCACATTCTCCGTACAGGGCAACAATGTGACGAATGGAGGTGTCGTTTCTATCACCGGCGGCGTGGCCGAAACGGACGTAGCCGTTACCTTCCCCGCTGGCTACAGCAATATGGACTATGAGGTGACCATCAGCGGCACAACGATTACGATCAAATGTGTAGAAGTATGGCCCGTGAGCCTCTCCAGCGATGATTTGATCATGGTGGGCTCAAAGGTTGAGTCAGTTACGGCAGCCTCTTCTCCCGATGACAACAGCCATTGGTATATCATTACCCAAACGCGTGATGGCGAGTCTGTAGCCTACGCAGGTGGCACTGCTCAGCGTTTGCGTCGTGGCACTACCGCCCAAACGGCTGCCTCGTTCAATTCAACGTCTGCCTCCGCCAATGGTGCATACATCGTTCGCTTCATCAGCACGGGCGATGAAGATCTCTATAAGATGCAGTTCGGTAATGGCAAGTTTGTGAACACCAGTATGTATCCGGCTGCCACCAATGCCACCGATGCAGCCGTTTACGCCTTCTACAACAGCAACGGCGGCAGCGGCAGTTACTTCGGCTGGAACCTCAACAATAAGACTGGCAGTAGGGTTGATAACAATGGTGCTGGCAATGACCTCTCTTTCTGGGGTTCGGGTACTGTAAGCGGTACAAGCGGCAACAACATTTGGTACGTATATGAGGTAAGCATCGTGCATCCCAGTAACCTCGTGGATGTGACCTATCAAATTCTTGATGAGGACAACAACACGCTCTTCACCTCCGATCCCATTTCCACTGAGATAGGTACGACCATCACCAGCCTGCCTTCTACGATTACCTATGATGATTTTTATGACTACACTGTGACCGAGACCGAAGTGACTTCTTCTACTTCTGTCATTCAAGCCACAGCGACGATCAAGAGCAATCCTTTGGTACAATTCACCGCCGATGCCACAGCCCCCGTTTGGTACTACCTGACCATACGTCCGGATAATTCCTCAAATACCTCTTATCCGCTCTATGTGGCTGAAGGCACGCCCAACGTAACACTTCCTTCGACCCAAACCACTGGCGAGGCCTCTCAATGGGCATTCATTGGCAATCCCTATGCAGGCTTCACGATCATGAATCGCGCAGCAGGCACAAGCCTTGTACTTGGATCGGAGGTGGCCACATCTACTAATAATGGTGGAGATACCTACGCTACTCTCGCTGCTCCTGGCACGCAGACCTGCGAAACGTGGTTCATTACCGCCAGTTCGTATGCCACCAATGGTTTCTTCATCAACAACTCCGAGGGACAATACCTCAATCGCCGTAGTGCTGCCAATCTTGCTTATTGGACGAGTGGCCACGACGTGGGCTCTACATTCGTTGCCACAAAGGTTAATGAAGGCGCAGAACTCTATGATGAACTCATTGCCCAACTTGAGGCTATCAATTGGGGCACTGGTCTGAATCAGTACAGCCTCGTGGTAGAAAGCGTGGACTACACCTCTCAGGCCGCTACTATCATCAGTGGCATGAAGACCGCTGGTTATACTGCAGAGAACCTCACCAACGCACAGTTGATGCTCGCCGGTACGACTCTCAACCTGCCCGCTGCCGGTTTCTACCGCATCAAGGGTAACACCAGTGGTACATATCTCGCCAGCGGCCTTGCCAGCAACAACAAGTTCGCGATGAGCACCGCTACCGATGCCAGCACCATCTTCTACTTCGACGGCAGTAGCCTCTCCAACTTCGGCAGTGGCCTTGCTAATGGTATGACCAGTGACGCATGGGCATGGGTATATGGCGACGCAGCCAGCACCGTAACCTTCTACGATGGTCTTACCAATGGCGGCTATGCTATTCAGAGCGGTACTGCATACTTCTATGACAACGGAGATAACGGTTCCGCTGACCGTGGTGGCAACTTGGTCATCAACAGCAGCACC
>JAFSWM010000078.1 GCA_017444485.1 Bacteroidaceae bacterium
GGTTATAAGGTTTTAAGGTTATAAGGTTATAAGGTTTTGAGGTCGTGAGGCCGTGAGGTTGTCGCGCAGCCCCTTATAACCTTATAACCTCAAAACCTTACAACCTTATTTAGGTTTTAGGTCATCGCGCAGCCCCTTATAACCTTATAACCTCAAAACCTCATAACCTTAATTAATGTAGCGTGGCGAGCAAGGCGTCGAGCTGCCCGAGGTCGGAGATGAGCACCTCGCGGGGCTTGCTGCCTTGTGCCGGCCCCACAATGCCTGCCTTGCAGAGTTGGTCCATCAGCCTGCCGGCGCGATTGTATCCGATGCTGAACTTGCGCTGTATGAGCGAGGTGCTGCCTTGTTGCTCCACCACAATCATACGTGCCACCTCGTCGAACATGGAGTCGAGGGCTTCGTTCATCGGTGCGCCGCCACCTGCCGTGCCGCTGTCCTCGGCCTCCACCTCGGGCAGGTAGTAGGGAGGCAGGGCGCCGGGCTGCTCCTCGATGAACTGGCAGATGCGTTCCACCTCGGGCGTGTCCACGAAGGCGCATTGTACGCGCACAGGGTCTGCGCCCGACATGCCACTGAGGAAGAGCATGTCGCCCTTGCCCACCAGTTGGTTGGCGCCGGTGCGGTCGAGGATGGTGCGGCTGTCGATTTGCGACATCACCTTGAACGACATGCGGGCGGGGAAGTTGGCCTTGATCGTGCCGGTGATGATGTTGGTGGTGGGGCGCTGCGTGGCGATGACCATGTGCATACCTACGGCACGTGCCAACTGCGCGATGCGGGCGATGGGGAGTTCCACCTCTTTGCCTGCCGTCATGATGAGGTCGCCAAACTCGTCAATGACGATGACCACATAGGGCATAAAGGCGTGTCCGTCGTTGGGGTTGAGGCGGCGCGACTTGAACTTGTCGTTGTACTCCTTGATGTTGCGCGCCTTGGCCTTCTTGAGCAGGTCGTAGCGGTGGTCCATCATCTTGCAGAGGCTGCGCAACGTCTGCACCACCTTGCTGACGTCGGTGATGAGGGGGTCTTCTTGCTCGGGGAGCGTGGCGATGAAGTACTTCTCGAGCGCAGCGTAGATGTTCAGTTCCACCTTCTTGGGGTCCACCAGCACGAGTTTCAGTTCAGCGGGGTGCTTCTTATATAATAAGGAGGTGATGAGCGCATTGAGGCCCACGGATTTTCCCTGTCCGGTGGCACCGGCCACGAGTAGGTGGGGCATCTTGGCGAGGTCCACCATAAACACCTCGTTGGTGATGGTCTTACCCAGGGCCACGGGCAGTTCGTAGCGACTCTGCTCGAAGGTGCGGCTGTTGAGCACGCTCTCCATCGAGACGATGCGCGGCTTGTTGTTGGGCACCTCGATGCCTATCGTGCCTTTGCCAGGTATGGGGGCAATGATACGGATGCCGAGGGCGGAGAGGCTCAGCGCGATGTCGTTTTCGAGGTTGCGTATCTTGCTGATACGCACCCCTGGGGCGGGCGTGATTTCGTAGAGCGTGATGGTAGGGCCGATGGTGGCGGTGATACGCGTGATTTGCACGTCGAAGTTGGCCAGCACCTGCGTGATGCGGTCGCTGTTGGCGCGCTGTTCCTGTTCGTTGATGGTGATTCCGTCGTCGTCGTACTGTTTCAGGAGCGAGAGTTTCGGGAACTTGTAGTTCTCCAAATCCTTGCGCGGGTCGTAGGGTTGGAGTTCGTCGGGCAGCGAGCCGAGCGTATTCTTTTCTGCTTGTTAGTCGTCGCCTGGACGCTCAAGGGTGACGGCGACAGCCTGGGCCGCAGGCTCCGTAGCGGTTCGCGCCGCGGGCCTCGTAGGCTCAGCCTTGTCGGCGGCAGGCGGCGTGAATTCCATGATCACTGTGTCGGCGCGCTTGGCGTTCGGGTCGCGGTCGTCAATATCGGTATGCTCAGCGTCTTCTTCTGCCTTGCTGGGGGTGGGAGCAAAGAGACTTTTCCCCAACTTCGGGGCGCTCCACCTTGCAAGCCTCGACCATATGCTCTTCTCCTTCTTCTCGTCCTCGTCCTCTTCAAAGGGTAGGGGGGAGGGAGTGGCAGTGTGCTGCCGCAGGTAGTCCTTGGGATTGGCAGCCAGGCGCACCAGCACCTTTGTGCGTTGCGACAGATAGACACCATATAGAATTATCGTCACGAGCAGGATGGCCACGCATCCCGCCATGCCCACATGCTGTATGAACATGTCGCGCAACTGGTTGCCGTGGTTGCCACCGATGGGGAAATCAAACAAGTTATTCAGCCCCGCGAACAGCCCGGCCGCAGTACTCAGCGCTACGCTGCCCCACACCATCAGGAACGTTTCGTGCAGGAACCATTTCAGCACGCTGGTGCGGTAGGCACGGATGAGGCGCATGCTGAACTGAATGAGAAATACGGGGATGAAGAACGAGCAGATGCCGAACAGCCCGTTCATCATGTAGTATGCCAGTTTGGCACCGAAGATGCCCGCGTAGTTTGCGGCATGTTCCAGGGTGCCGCTCTCCACGCCGCTCTGGTCCATCGCGCCAGTCTTGAAGTTCGACACCATGGCGAGCAACATCACCAATGCCACGGCCAGCATCACCAATCCGGTTACAAATAGTATGGTGTCGAGCGAAATGCGCCCAATGGTTTCTCTCGCCTGCGCCCATGCCGACGCCTGCGCCTTTTTGCCCTTTTTCTTTGTCGGCTTGCGTTTCTTAGAAGACATGCCTAATAAATAACCTTTGCAGTAAACTTTCCTTTTCCTGAATCCTTTGCTTGCGGCTCTTCCGCCATTCCTTGCGGCAGAAGCGCGGCGCAAAATTAGTCCTTTCTTTTCGGATGTACAAAAAAATTACGCCCAGCCGCAATCTTCGTATGTACAAAATCTGATTGCCAACCACCGAGCATTATTTTGCATCCCCTATAATCGAAGTCAGGGATTTGCCCGAACTGCAAGCCACAATAATCATGCGTTTGGAGAGCGGTGTTTTTTGCAGATTGCAGAATCTGCCTTAATTTTGCAGGCTGAAAACGATAACTAATTCATTTCTTTGAAAATTACTATGATGAACAAGAGCAAGCAATGGACGCTCGCAGTTGTGCTTACTATTTGCGGCGCAAACGTAATGACCTCGTGCAAGGAGGCCAATGCACAGGAGGATGCCCCTGAGCAGCAGGTGCAGAGCGTGGAACTCATCCGTACCAGCGAGAGTTGGGACGGTGTGGAGTTGCCCGACTATATGCAGGGCCGCCCCGAACTGGTGGCGGTGAAGTATGTGTTCCCCGCTGGTAAGAAACTCGGCTGGCACCACCACCCCGTGATGAACTATGGCATACTGGTGCAGGGCGAACTGACCATCATCGGGCAGGACGGTAAGACGAAGGTGGTGCATGAGGGCGAGGCTGTCGTGGAGATGGTGAACACCATCCACCACGGAGAGAACCGCGGCAATAAGGACGTTATCCTCTATATGTTCTATCTCTCGCAGAAGGACATGCCCCTGGCCGTGCAGCACCCCGAGATTCCCTTAGACTAAAAAATGATGACCGCGCGAGGGCTGAGCGGCAATGCATTGAAGGTCATCGCCATCGTCGCCATGACCATCGATCACTTGGCCTGGGTGGGCGTTGAGACCTATGAGCAGGCGGAGACGCCCACACAGATTGCCCTTCATGTCATCGGCAGACAGACGGCTCCGATGATGATATTCTTTGTGACCGAAGGCTATTACCACACGAGCAACTACCTGGCCTATCTGCGCCGGCTACTGCTGTTGGCTGTGGTGAGTCACTTCACCTTCTGCTACTTCAACGGGTCGGGCTTCAACCCGTTTACCAATCTGCTCTTCAATGCCACCAGCATCGCCTGGCCGCTGCTGTGGGGATTGATTTTGCTGAAGGTGTGGGACAGCACGCGCCTGGCCAAGTGGCATAAGGTGGGCATCACCCTCGTGGCCTGCCTGCTCACCGTCACGTCCGACTGGAGTTGTGCCGCTACCCTGGCTATCCTCATGGTGGGCCGTAGCCGAGGCAATTTCTATAAACAGATGATGTGGCTGATGCTCATCATTTCGGGCTATGCCGCTGCCTTTGCTGTGTTCCATAGCACTACCTATGGCATGGTTCATATCGCTTGCTGGCTCGCCGTGCCGCTTTTGGCCTTGTACAACGGACAGCGGGGACGCCTGCGCTGGCTCGGCAAGTTTTTCTACTATTACTATCCCGCCCATATGGCACTGATAGGACTCATTTTTTAGGTTATAAGGTTTTTAGGTTTTGAGGTTATAAGGGGGCTGCCCTGGGAGCGCGGGCGTCTCGCCCGCGGAAGCGCTATAAAGTAAATTCACCTTATGACCTTACAACCTTATTTAGGAAAACTATATCCGTTGTAGTTTAAACTAGGTCCGTGTGACTTTAAAGTCGCACGGACCTAGTTTAAACGAAGTCCCATGTCGTTTTCCCTGCATCGCTCGGCAGGCTTGGTTGGACCAGAGCGCGGAATTACCAAAGGCGGATGATGCCCCCGTGTGAGTACTAAAAAGGCGGCGTGACCTTGAGGGGAAGGGCACGCCGCCTGCTTGTGGGTGTGTGTGAGAGGCTTTACTTCAGTTTGAGCGTTTCCATCACGGGCTTCACGGCATCGGCCTCGGGCTCCATATATACGGTGTAGAGTTCAAGGAGTTTGCCGCCTTCCAACTCTGCGAAGCAGTAATAGAGTTCGGAATCGTTGTCGCGGAAGGTCTTGAAGGTGAGGTCTCCGAACGTCACGTCAGCGCCTTTCACGGTGCCATTGGTATGGTTCAGGTAGTAGTCTTCTTTCTCGGCCAGTGTCTTGTCGATGTAGACTTTGATCTTGATTTTCGGTTTGAACGTTTCGGTGGAGTTCACGTCTTCCATTTCTACGCCGCTTGATCCGTCTTCTTCAACTTTCCAGCCCTCGGGAGCCGTCACGGTGAAGAATTCGTTCTCGAAGTCGCTGCTCGGGGCTTCGGCCTCGGCTACTTCTTGTGCTGCGCTGTCGGGGTTCTCGGCAGGGGCTTCGGTCTTTCCGCCGCAGGCCGTGAAGGTCAGCGCGAAGGCTACTGCGGCAAACGAAATCAGGGTTTTTTTCATGTGATTAAGGATTTAAGTTGGTTAATAAAAAAGGTTTGCTGACGGGACGGGGTGCTTGTTTTCGTTGTCCGTCCCCCTCTCGTCGTGCCTGCAAAGATAGGCAGTGAATGTGGGTGGGCAAAGTGCCTGGACCAGTTTTTTTATTGAACACCCGCCATTGACCATTAGCAAAATCCATTGTAGCCGATATTGCATCCCTGGGAGCGCGGGCGTCTCGCCCGCGGGATTTGCTCATCTGCGTTTCGGCGGGCGGGGAGTAGTTACTCCTTAGCGCTGATGCGGGCGGGGACGCCCGCGCTCCCAGCGTTTGCAATAGGCGGGCGGATGAGGTTCAATGGTCAATGGTCAATGTTCAATGTTCAACGGTGGCGGTGTTCGCTCTGCAGGTATTGCAGCAGGTCGCGGGGGAAGTTTGTTTCAATCACGCTGAACCCCTTGTTGATAAGCCATCCCCATCCCTCCGAGGGGCGAGAGAATACAGATGTTTCGTCGTCGTGCCCGGCGGTGTGATTCGGCCATGTGGCGGCCACAAATGCTCGGCTACCTGAGGCGAGCACGCGGAGCAACAGGCGGTAGGTCTCGCTCTCGGTGGTAGCCATGCGGAACTGGAAGGCCACGGGGCGCAGTTCCCTTAGGTATTCCTCCACGTAGTCGGCAAGGGCCGGTATGCGGTCGTCGATGACGGGGCAATATATCACGCTGTCAAGGGCGGTGCCGAAGACGCGGCGAGCCTTTTCGTAGGGCCAGTCAAGCACGAAGATGGTCTCTTGCAGTGCATCGTGCTGTCTCAGCACATTGAGCAGTGCACGCACAGTGCTTCCCGCTTCTCGGCCAGGCAAGTCGATTCCCGCCTTGTCGAGGTAAAGACAAGCGCGCCCGCGTGCTTCGGCGATAAACTCTTCGAGCGTCGGCACGCCCATCGTGGTGCTTTGCCCCCAGTTGGTTTTGAGGCGCAGGCCGCGTATCTGTGCCAGCGTCATTTCGCTGATGGTTCCCGAGCCGTTTGTCATGCGATCTACGGTGGCGTCGTGCATCATGATGAAGTGTCCGTCGGCAGTTTGTCGCACGTCGGTCTCAATGATGTCCACGCCGAAGAATATGGCGTTTTGCAAGCCGCGCAATGAATTCTCGGGCGAGTACTTCCAGTCTGCTCGGTGGGCGGCCACAAAGACACGCCCGTCGTGAGCGGCGGTGTCGCGCAGGGCTTCGGCAGGCGTTGGTGTTTGTGCTGCCAGCGGTAGCGTGGCGAGCGAGATGAGGATTGCGGCGGTGGCCGAAAGTGTTTGAATGTTCATTGTTGAAGAGAGATTTGTTTAAAAACAGACGTTTTCTCGCGCCGCTACAGTGGTACTGTAGGAGGTGTAGAGTGGTACTTCGTTATATCCTGCGGGCGGGGACGCCCGCGCTCCCAGCGTTTGCAATAGGCGGGCTGAGGGAGTATTGAGAATGGTTAATTGTTAATGTTCAACGGTCTATGTTCACCACTGGTAGAATTCGCTGGTCAGCGCTTCGTGCTCAGGGGTGCGTTTGCCATCGGGAGCGGTGAGGGTGAGCGTGTCGGTGCGGAGTGCACGGTGCGTGGCGTTTCCAGCGGCGGGTTTCTCCCATTCCGCGAGTATGCGGCTTGGGGGCTTGGTGGCGGTGGTGTGCACCTGTGTGAGTCTTGTCAGCATGAGGCCGCAGGCAGTGGCGGCGGCAGACGTTTCGGTCTGAGCGGCTGTGGGGATGATGAGGCTGAGCGTTCCTCCTGGGGCGAGCAGGCGGGCGGCGTGGTGAATCAGTTCGGGGAGTGGCAGGCTCTGCGTGTGCCTTGCCGCCGCACGCCGTGCATCGGGCGGCAGGAGCGTCTCGTTGTGATAGGGCGGGTTGCAGAGTATGCGGTCGAAGGGGGCCGTTTCGTAGCCACGCACGTCGGCTTCAGTGATTTCCATTCGCTTGGCAAAGGGTGAGGCGGCAATGTTTTCCCGTGCCTGCTGTACGCTGGGTTGGTCTATGTCGATGCCCGTCACCTGGGCCTCCGGCGCACGCTGTGCGACCATCAGTGCGATGAGTCCGCAACCGGTGCCGATGTCGAGGATGCGCACGGCACCTTCCACGTCGGCCCATGCACCGAGCAACACGCCGTCGGTCCCCACGCGCATGGCGCAGCGGTCGTGACCTACGACGAAGCGCTTAAAACGGAAACTATTTGAACGTTGACCGTTGACCGTTGACCATTGACCGTTGACCATTGACCGTTGACCATTGACCATTGACCATTGACCGTTGACCATTGACCATTCGCGAAACCCATTGCAGCTGGTATTGGTAATGGTCAATGGTCAATGTTCAATGGTCAATGAGAAGAGTGTTCAATGTCCAATGAAATGAAGTTTATGCTGCAAAGTTAGCCCCGAACGCTGAAAGGGAAAGGGATTGTTGCAGATTTTTCAGTCTGCGGGCTGTCTATGTGGGCCGGACAAGTTAATTTTGCTCCACGATGCGAAACGAAAGCGTTCCCAATGGCAAGCGCCCCCTGCTTCCGCAAGCGTGGGCCGATGATATTCGTGAGGCCGTGCGTGTGATGCGCAGCGGCGGTCTTGTGCTGATGCCCACCGACACGATATGGGGCCTGGCTTGCGATGCCACGAACGATGCGGCAGTGAGTCGTGTCTTCGCCTTGAAGCGTCGCAGCGAAGCAAAAGCGCTGATCACACTGGTGGATAGCCCCGAGGCCGTGGGGCGCTACGTCCGCACGCTGCCCGACGCGGCGTGGGACTTGATGGACGTGGCGGTCAGCCCGCTCACCCTTGTGCTCGATGATGCACAGGGACTGGCACAGGGCGTGACGGCAGCCGACGGCACAGCGGCCATAAGGGTGACGCGTGAGCCGTTCAGCCAGGCGTTGTGCCGGCGCATGGGGCGAGCCATAGTTTCCACCTCCGCCAACATCAGCGGCCAGCCAGCACCTCGTTGCTTTCAAGAGATTTCCGAGGAAGTGCGCTCCGCCGTAGATTACATCTGCCTCGCGCGTCGTGAAGAAACAGCCGCCACCAAGCCCTCAGGAATCATCCGCATAGGGCGCGGCGGCGAAGTGAAAATTATTCGTTAAGCAAACAAACGCACCCTCACCATGTCAGTACGTCTGAAAGCCATCCCCGATTGGTGCGGCGCCCACCTGAGCGAGCGGCAGTATCACGTGTTGCTGGCTTTCATCGTGGGAGTGCTCTCGGCCTTGGCTGCCACGGTGATGAAATGGCTCATTGAGACCATCTCGCACCTGCTCACGGGTGGGCTTGACGTGACGGTGAGCAACTGGCGCTACCTGGTGTTCCCCGTCATTGGTATCGCACTCAGTGCGCTCTTCATTCGCTATATCGTGCGCGACGACATAGGGCATGGTGTCACGAAGATACTCTATGCCATCTCCCGCCGTCAGGGGCATATCAAGTCGCACAACACGTGGTCGAGCATCGTGGCCTCGGCCCTCACCATCGGTTTTGGTGGCTCGGTGGGTGCAGAGTCGCCCATCGCCCTCACAGGCTCGGCCATCGGCAGCGACGTGGGCCGTCGCTTCGGCATGGACCACCGCGCCACGATGATACTCATAGGCTGCGGCGCATCGGCTGCCGTGGCCGCTATCTTCAAGGCTCCGATAGCGGGTTTGGTGTTTACCTTGGAGGTGTTGATGGTGGACCTAACCATGGCGTCGTTGCTCCCCCTGCTCGTGGCAAGCATCACTGCTACCTGCGTGACCTATGCCATCAGCGGAGGAGGGGCCATGTTCCACTTCGAGACGGCGCTCACCTTCGAGGTACACGATGTGCTGAGCGTGGCCTTGCTCGGCATCGTATGCGGCTTGGTGTCGCTCTATTTCACGCGTACCATGAGCCGCTTCGAGCAGTTCTTCACCCGCTTGCCTTCCATGTGGGCACGTATCCTGACAGGAGGCATCATCCTTGCCGCGCTCATCTATCTCTTCCCCTCGCTCTATGGCGAAGGCTACAACACGGTGGAACTCCTTCTCAACGGGCGTGCCGAAGAGGTGCTCAACAATTCGCTCTTCTATGGCCGCACGGGTTTCCTCATCCCGTATCTCGGCCTGATTCTCGTGGTGAAGGTCTTTGCAGCCACGGCCACCAACGGCGGTGGCGGCTGCGGCGGAACGTTCGCTCCCTCGCTCTTTCTCGGATGTATTGCGGGCTATGTGTTCTCCACGCTGTGGAACGGCTATTTCCCCTCGTTCAATGCCCCCGAGACAGTCTTCGCCCTGCTGGGAATGGCGGGGGTGATGAGCGGCGTGTTTCATGCCCCGCTCACTGGCGTGTTTCTCATCGCCGAATTGACAGGCGGCTACACGCTCTTCATGCCGCTGATGATAGTCAGCGTGGCGAGCTATCTCACCATCGTGGCCTTCGAACCGCACAGCATCTATGCCCAGCGTCTGGCCAGACGAGGCGAACTGCTCACACACCACAAGGACAATGCCATCCTCACGCTGATGTCGCTCGATGCGGTGATTGACAAGCGCCAGCCACTGCTTACCCGGGACATGCCCATGGCCCACATGGTGCAGGTCATCTCACGCGGCACGGAGTATATGTTCCCCGTAGTGAATGCCGGTGGTGCCCTCGTTGGCATAATCAACATCAACAACTTGCGCCACCTGATGTACCGCACGGAACTCTACCGTCTCTACACGGTGGAGAACCTGATGGAGCAGCCCGTTGCCGTGCTGCGTACTGGCGACACCATGCGCAGCGTGATGGACGCTTTCGACAACACCGAAGCCACCAAACTCCCTGTCCTCGACGCTGAGGGACGCTTCGTGGGCTTCGTTTCCAAAAACACGCTCTACGCTTCCTACCGCAAGATGATGCGCGACTTCTCGGAGGAGTAGGCTTTTTTAGGTTTTTAGGTTATGAGGTTTTTAGGTTATAAGGGGGCAGCCCTGGGAGCGCGGGCGTCTCGCCCGCGGAAGCGCTAAAAGTAAATTCACCTCAAAACCTTAAAACCTTATAACCTCAAAACCTAATAACCTCATAACCTCAAAACCTTATAACCTTATAATGACTTCCCCTCGTATCGTTTTTATGGGCACGCCCGAGTTTGCAGTGGCGTCGTTGCGTGCCCTGGTGGAGAGCGGCTGCAACGTGGTGGGCGTGGTCACCATGCCCGACAAGCCCAAAGGCCGCCATCAAGACACCCTCCAACCCTCGCCCGTC
The DNA here is from genome assembly GCA_017444485.1 of Bacteroidaceae bacterium. Taxonomy (GTDB): domain Bacteria; phylum Bacteroidota; class Bacteroidia; order Bacteroidales; family Bacteroidaceae; genus Alloprevotella. The sequence goes on from JAFSWM010000078.1 coordinate 10,299, forward strand.
AAGCAATATGCCCTTGAAGCGGGGCTGCCCGTGTTGCAGCCAGTGAACCTGAAAGATGCCGCCTTTCTTGCTGACTTGAAAAGTCTGCAACCCGACCTCGGCGTGGTGGTGGCCTTCCGTATGCTCCCCGAGAGCGTGTGGGGCTTGCCGCCTCTTGGCACCTTCAACCTCCATGCATCGCTCCTGCCGCAGTATCGGGGTGCAGCACCGATCAATTGGGCCGTCATCAACGGCGAGAAAGAAACCGGCGTGACCACCTTCTTCCTGAAACACGCCATCGACACGGGCAACATCATTTTCACTCGCTCCACGCCCATCACCGACGAGGACAATGCCGGCACCGTGCACGACCGGCTGATGGCGATAGGGGCAGACTTGGTGGTGGAGACGGTGCGTGCCATTGCCGACGGGAGCGCACCTTCCCTTCAGCAAGAAGCCGACGTGCCGCTGCGCCCCGCACCCAAGATTTTCAAAGATACTTGTCGCATTGACTGGCGGAAACCAGGGAGAGAGGTGTTCAACTTCATCCGCGGCCTTGCGCCGTATCCCGCTGCCTGGACGTTGTTGCTTGGCGACGACATACACACCGAGATCAAAATCTATAAAGCACACTTTGAGCCCGCCCCCCAGCAGTCTGTCCCAGGCTCTTTTCATGTCGTGGGCTCCGCTATCCATATCGCCGTCAAGGACGGTGTGATTGTGGTGGACGAACTGCAAGCCTCTGGCCGCCGCCGAATGCCTGTTGCCGACTTCCTGCGCGGCTTGCGCCGCACGGAAGGCTTGCATGTAGAATAGAGCATCCCCTAACTAACGCAAATCACTGACAGCAAAACCCAAAAGAAACGCCTGCTATTGTTGATGTGGCAGGCGTTTCTTTAACGTGTCGTTTCTCGGAAGCGGCTTACTTGCGCTTGGTCTTCACGGCAGTGCCGTAAACAGCCAGGTCGCCAAGTTCCTCCTCGATGCGGAGCAGCTGGTTGTACTTAGCCAAACGGTCGGTGCGGCTCATAGAACCGGTCTTGATCTGACCGCTGTTGGTGGCCACTGCGATGTCGGCAATGGTGGTGTCCTCGGTCTCGCCGCTGCGGTGGCTGGTCACGCTGGTGAAGCCGGCGCGGTGGGCCATCTCGATGGCGTCGAGCGTCTCGGTGAGCGAACCGATCTGGTTCACCTTGATGAGGATGCTGTTGCCGCATTGCTCACGAATGCCACGGCTGAGGTATTCCACGTTGGTCACGAAGAGGTCGTCGCCCACGAGTTGGCAACGGTCGCCAACGGCAGCGGTGAGTTTCTGCCAGCCTTCCCAGTCTTCCTCGCTCATACCGTCCTCGATGGAGTCGATGGGGTACTTCTCAATGAGGTGCTCAAGGAACTTGATCTGGCCTTCCACGTCGAGCTTCTCGCCGTTGGGATCTTTCTGTGCGCCGTTCTTCAGTTGCTTGTAGTCGTAGAAGAACTTGCCGCCCTCGTTCACGCAGAACTCGCTGGCAGCGCAGTCCATGGCGATGGTGATGTCGTCGCCGGGCTTGTAGCCTGCCAGTTCCACAGCCTCGATGATGCAATCCAGAGCGTCCTCAATGCCGTTGAGTGCGGGAGCGAAGCCGCCTTCATCGCCCACAGCGGTGCTGAGGCCGCGCTTCTTGAGCACTTTCTGCAGGGCGTGGAACACCTCTGCACCCATGCGGATGCCTTCGCGGAACGTCTTGGCACCGACGGGGCGAATCATGAACTCCTGGAAAGCGATGGGAGCGTCGCTGTGTGCACCGCCGTTGATGATGTTCATCATGGGGACGGGAAGCGTGTAGGTGTTCGTGCCGCCGATGTAGCGATAGAGAGGTATGCCGAGGCTCTTGGCAGCAGCCTGAGCCACAGCGAGGCTCACGCCGAGGATGGCGTTGGCGCCGAGATTGCTCTTGGTCTTGGTGCCATCGAGCTTGAGCATCAGGTGGTCGATGCCGCGCTGGTCGAGCACGCAGTGGCCTTCAAGGGCGGGGGCTATGACTTTGTTCACGTTCTCAACTGCCTTGAGCACACCCTTGCCGAGGTAGCGGCTCTTGTCGCCGTCGCGGAGTTCAAGGGCTTCGTTCTCACCGGTGCTGGCACCAGAGGGAACTGCAGCACGGCCTACGGTGCCGTCGCAGAGGATTACGTCCACCTCAACGGTGGGATTGCCGCGTGAGTCAAGAATCTCACGGGCTTTGATGGCTTTGATGTCCATTGGAGTAAAGTATTAGGTGATTGATGTTTTAAGCGATGACGGATACGCTGGTAAGTCTGCGGTCCGCGTTTGCGAAGCAAAAGTATGATATTCTCGGCGTTTCCGCTCGCCCGCCCACAATGTTTTTAACATTTCCCCTGATTTTTCGCCCACAAAGGACGAGTGCTCATTCAAAATAGAGCGTCAGCGTGACCATGTTGCTCGTGGCGCGGTCCACGGAGCGCGTATAGATGATGTCCTCGGCTTCGAGCAGATCGTCGCGCTTGTGGTCAAGCAGGTCGGCCAGCCCGAAACTGAACTTCAGTTCGGGGATGAGTTTGAAGAAAGGCAGGTAGAAGTCGCAGCCCAGGCCCACCTCGATGTTCACGCACAGCGGCTTGGCGCGAAGCAGGGTGTGCTTGCCCGTGGTGAGATCGTACATGGGGTTCACGCCTGCGATGACATAGGGGCGGTAGTTGTTCCAACGCGGTGCGGCAATCTTGGCCAGCACGGGCAGGGCGATGTAGGTGCTTTTCATGTCCTGCGACTGCCGCTCGCCAGTGAGTTGGTCAAGAAAGGAGAGGTGCTTCGAGCCGAAGTAGAGCGTGGGTTGCAGGCGCAGACCGATGAGGCTGTTCACGCGCAGCTCACCGAGCACTCCCACATGGAAACCGAAGTTGGAGCGGTCGTTCCTTACCATCCACTGACGCCCAGTCTCGGGGTCGATATACCCGTTGCCGCGCAGCGAAAGGCCCTGGTCATGCACGCCGAAGAAGAAACCATAGTGCAAGACACGCTGATCAATGTAGGGCTTGTTCTGCACACGGCGTGTCTGTGCACCGGCAGAAAGCGTGGCGCACAGGGCAAGGAGCAGGACGGACAAACGGAGTGTGAAACGCTGCATAGTCTTATTTATAACGGATAAAGCGCGCTCTTATTGTGTAAGCGCATTATACCGGCTCGCCTTTGCATCGTATACAAACAAATCCGGTATGCCAGCGGATAGTGGCAAACCGGATTTGTCTTTGTGCTGAGTGAATCGGGGCATTACGCCTTGCGGCTGGTGCGGTAGAGGAAGGCGATGATGGCAGCGTACATCACCAATGAGAGCACCATGGCCCATGGTGTCTCTGTCCATGTTCCCAACGAGAGGTCGATGCCGGCGAAGGTCAGTCCAGCACTCACCACACCCATCAGCGCACCGCCGGCGATAAATCCGCTGGCAAGCAATGTGCCGCGCTCGCCTCGGCTGCGATTGACAGCCTCGTCGTTGCTGCTGTGCGTGACGAAGTGGTTTACCAATCCGCCCACGATGAGCGGCAGGTTGAGTTGCAAGGGGATGAACATGCCCAGCGCGAATGCCAGGGCCGAGATGCCGCAGCGGTCGAGGATGATGGCCAATAATGCGCCTATGCCATAGAGTGTCCACGGCGCACCGCCACCGCTCATCAGCGGCTCAATGACGGCTGCCATGGCGCGGGCTTGCGGTGCAGCCATCTGATCCTGATTGTTGGGGGTGAAGCCATAGGCCTCATTCAGGATGTATATCACGCCGCACACCGTAGCGGCGCTGACCAGCACACCGATAAACTTGAACGCCTCCTGCTTGGCAGGTGTGGAGCCGAGCCAGTAGCCTATCTTCAGGTCGGTCACGAAAGAGCCTGCCGTGGACAGCGCGGTACACACCACACCACCCATAATCAGTGCGGCCACCATGCCATGGGTGCCGTTTAGCCCCACCAGCACCATGATGATGCTGGATAGGATCAGCGTCATGAGCGTCATGCCACTCACGGGGTTGCTGCCCACAATAGCAATGGCGTTGGCTGCCACGGTGGTGAAGAGGAGGGCGATGACGGCCACGATGAGGATGCCTACAAGGGTGTGAAGCAGATTGCCGTCCATCGGGCCGAGGAAGAAGAACACCGTCGTCACCACCAATGCCAGCACCGTGCCCCAGAGTATAATCTTCATGGGCAGGTCGCGCTGTGTGCGCTCCACCTCGGTAGTGGCGTTGCCCTTTCCCATCTTGCCGATGAGCCCGAAGGCACCCTTGATCACGCCCCAACTTTTGATCACGCCGATGATACCAGCCATGGCGATGCCACCGATGCCGATGCTCTTGGCGTACTGGAAGATTTGTGCAGGCATAGCGTCGCCTGCCAGGATGTCCGCGCCGTTTTCAGTTCCAACGGCGATGTCGGGGAACAGGTGGCCGATGACCGGTACGATGACCCACCAAACGGTGACGCTGCCAGCACAGATGATGGCGGCGTACTTGAGGCCGACAATGTAGCCCATGCCCAGGAGCGCAGCGCCCGTGTTGAGGCTGAACACCAACTTTGTCTTGGCTGCAAATGCCTTGCCGAAGCCGAAGGCCGTGGTGGTGAACGTCTCGGCCCATGCGCCGGTGCTTGCCACGATGAAGTCGTACAGCCCGCCGATGATACCTGCCACGAGCAGGGGCTTCGCCTGGTTGCCGCCGCTCTCGCCGCTGATGAGCACCTGTGTGGAGGCCGTGGCCTCAGGGAACGGGTACTTGCCGTGCATGTCCTTCACAAAGTATTTGCGGAAAGGAATGAGGAACAGGATGCCCAACACGCCGCCCAGCAAGGAAGCCAGGAATACATGCAGGAAGTTGATGTGGATGTCAGGGTACTCGTTTTGCAGGATGAACAGCGCGGGGAGGGTGAAGATGGCGCCGGCCACTATCATGCCCGAGCAGGCGCCGATGCTCTGGATGATGACGTTTTCGCCGAGCGGATCCTTGCGGTGGGCTGCGCCGCTGAGCCCGATGGCGATGATGGTGATGGGGATGGCGGCTTCAAACACCTGGCCTACCTTCAGACCGAGGTAGGCGCAGGCCGCACTGAAGATGACGGCCATCAGGATGCCCCAGCTCACCGACCACGGGGTGAGTTCGCGGTAGGTGCGGCTGGCTGGCATCAGCGGCTGGTACTCTTCGCCCTCGCGCAACTCACGAAAGGCGTTTTCAGGGAGTTTGGTTTCCATAGACAGGGGATTAATGGGAATAATACTTAGTCATATTGTGTAGGTCCACGGGCCGTCAGTCCATCCGGTCGCGATAGTCCTCGTAGGTGTATTCACGCAGCGTCTCGAGCGTGCCGTCCTTGTGTAGGAGGATGATGGATGGATGGCGTATGCCGTTGAAGGTGGTGGTCTTCACCGTGGTGTAGTGGTTCATATCCTCAAAGACGATGGTGTCGCCCACCTGCAACGCTTTGGTAAATCGCCAGTAGCCCATCCAGTCGCCGCTCAAGCAACTGTTCCCGCCCAGGCGGTACAGGTTGGGCAGCCGTGCGGCCTCCTCGGTGCTGAGGTTGGGGAGCGTCTCTGCGCCGCGCACCGCAGGGTGATAGGGCATCTCTAAGCAGTCGGGCATATGGGCTGTGAAACTAACGTTGAGCACGGCGGTGCGTATTCCCGCGTTCTCCACAATGTCGCACACAGAAGCCACCAGTGGCCCAGTCTGCCAGCCGAAGGCCGATCCTGGCTCCAATATAATATGGAGTGCGGGGTGCCTCTTGCGGAACGCGCGAAGCGTGCGGATCAGGTGGTCGGTGTCGTAGTCGTTGCGCGTGACGAGATGTCCGCCACCGAGGTTGAGCCAGCGCAACTGCGGGAACCAACGCCCGAAGCGCTCCTCCGTCACTTTGAGCGAGCGTTCCAGGGCATGGCTGTCGCTCTCGCAATGGTTGTGGCACAAGAATCCTTCTACGCCCGCCGGCAAGGTCTGTGGGAGTTGCTCTGCCGTCACGCCGAAGCGCGAGCCAGGAGCGCAGGGGTTGTAGAGCAGTGTCTCTATCTCGCTGTACCCGGGGTTGATGCGCAGACCGAGCGAAATGTCGGGGCGCGTCTGCTGTGCGAAACGTGCGTACTGCGAGAGGCTGTTGAACGTGATGTGGCTGCTCCAGCGTTGCACATCGCCATAGGTGCGTGCTTCATACGCTGGGCTGTAGGTGTAGCAGGATGCGCCAAACTCCTCAAAGCCCAGGCGGGCTTCGTCGGGCGAGGCTGCGCTCACATGGCTAATGTAACGGCGAAGCAGGGGAAACGTCTTCCAGAGGGCGTATGCCTTGAAGGACATCACAAACTCCACACCTGCGGCCTCGGCCACCTGCTTGATGAGCGCGAGGTTGGCTTCAAGGCGTGCCTCTTCCACAACGTATGCGGGAGTAGGAATGCCGATGAGATTTGCAGGAGGAATGGGGTGGGGGATTGTCATACAAGGGGCTTTCGTTAAACTATCAGTGCCAGCGAAACTTGTTTCGGCCTTACCTTGACGAGAAAACGTCTATTGTTAAACGAAGCACAAAAGTAGGCGTTTTCGTGCAAACGGCAAGGGCAACCCGTCGTTTTGCGCTGATTGTCCCATAAAGCAAACAGGCAAATGCTCGGTGCATTTGCCTGCTGGTGGGGATATTGCAGCCACTTGTGTGGCGTTTGTCGTGTCTTTATTTGAAGAAGTCCTTCACGGCTTCGTTGGGAACCATTTCCTCTTGGAAGCAGTATGCGCCGGTCTTGGGGCTTTTCACCATCTTGATGACCTTGGAGTAGGAGCGGCCCTCTTTCTTGCCGGTCTGCAGCGATGCAACGGTTTTCTTTGCCATGTCTTATGCGGTGTTATTTGATTTCCTTGTGCACCGTCATGCGGCGGAGGATGGGGTTATACTTCTTGAGTTCAAGACGCTCGGGGTGGTTCTTGCGGTTTTTCGTGGTGATATAGCGCGAAGTGCCGGGAAGCCCGCTGTTCTTCATCTCGGTGCATTCAAGGATGACTTGCACCCTGTTTCCTTTAACTTTCTTTGCCATGGCTTATTTAGCGGTTAAGGATTCTAACGTCTGTGCAGTAACCTTTGGCCACTGCGTTCTTCAGTGCGGCGTCGAGGCCGATTTTGTTGATGAGGCGCAGGCCAGCGGCGCTGACGCGCAGGCTAATCCAGCAGTCTTCCTCTACGTAGTAGAACTTCTTGTAGAACAGGTTCACCTCGAAGCGACGCTTCGTGTGGCGGCGCGAATGCGAGACGTTGTAGCCGTTCTGGGCTTTCTTGCCTGTGATTTGACAAATCTTTGACATTGTGTTGCTGTTTGCTTTTTTGAGTTTCAGCGTAACTTGTTGGCCGTTAGCGCGCGTTGTCGGGTTGGGGCTTCGGGCCGGTTTGGAGAAGAGAGAAAAGACTTGGGGGGTCGTTTCAGGGCGCAAAAGTACGCCTTTTTCCTAATTGTGCAAGCCTACGGCCTTATTTTTTAGCTATTTCCGTTGCGAAACGCTACAAATGCTTGCTTCGGCTTGCCGTTTGTTCATCTTATTCTTTACTTTCGCAGCGTCATTCACAATGATCCATGCGTTGTTCGTGGCGTTTGAGCCAGCAACGACACACGTCTCATTTACTTAAAACAATATAGTTATGATGAAAAAGTTTCTTTCTTTTGCAGCCTTCGCGCTGCTTGCCGTGTTCACTACCGTCGGTCTTTCCGCCTGTGGCGGTGATGATGATGATGACAAGGACGGCGGTTCTAAGTTTGAGAACAAGACGGTCACCGTAGGTGACGTATCGTTCACGATGGTCGCTGTGCAAGGCGGCACGTTCCAGATGGGCGCCGCTGCAGATGACGAGGACGCCGATGATGACGAGAAGCCACAGCACGCCGTGACGTTGGCGGACTATTACATCGGCGCTACGGAGGTGACGCAGGCTTTGTGGAAGGCCGTGATGGACAACAATCCCAGTTATTTTATAGGCGATGACCTGCCTGTGGAAAAAGTGTCTTGGACCGACTGTCAGGAATTTATTGCCAAGTTGAATGAAGCGACGGGCATGACGTTCCGTTTGCCCACCGAGGCCGAGTGGGAATATGCTGCTCGCGGTGGCAACAAGTCCGGCGGTTTCACATACGCTGGCTCAAATACCCTTGCCGAAGTGGCTTGGTACAAAGAAAATAGCGAGAACCAGACGCACGCCGTTGCCGGCAAGAAGCCCAATGAACTTGGTTTGTATGATATGTCTGGCAACGTGTGGGAGTGGTGCTCCGACTGGTATGGCGAGGACTATTACGCCGATTCTCCCTCCTCATCTCCTCAGGGTCCCGAGACTGGTTCGTACCGCGTGGACCGTGGCGGTAGCTGGGGCAGCTACCCGCAGCTCTGTCGTGCTTCGAATCGGGACGGCCGCGCGCCCGTCAACCGCTGCAGCTACCTCGGCTTGCGCCTCGTCCTTCAGTTCCCATAGTTCAGTAAATGAGTGTGCGTCAGCACATGCATTTCGCATGTGCGCCTAAGGCAGAGCGCGGGCGGCCCGAATAGAAAAGGGCGCCCGCGCTCTTGTCGTGGCGTAGCCTCCCCTGGGAGCGCGGGCGTCTCGCCCGCGGAAACGCTCACGGCCATCGTTTCGTAGTGGTAACGTTACCGCAATCGTCGCGGGCGA
>JAFSWM010000079.1 GCA_017444485.1 Bacteroidaceae bacterium
AGGAGCTTTGTTGTTGCGGGGAGTACCGTTAGTGCGGGCGGGGACGCCCGTGCTCCCAGCGTTTGCAATAGGCGGGCTGACCGGGAGCAATCAACGGTCAATGTTCAATGGTCAACGGTCAATGGTCTCGGCGAGGGCCTGCCAATGTTCTTCGGTGATGCTGGAGGCGCTGAAGAGGCATATACCCTGAGCACCAGCGCGTAGGGAGCGACGCACCGCCGAGTTGAGTTCTTCGGGACTGAGTCCCCACCCCTCGGGGTCGGAGATGTGGCGTTTGTTGCGCCAGTCTTTGCACACAAACAAACCGCTGATGACGGGAAAGCGCCTGTCGGCGGCACGCACCGCCTCGCGCGTGACGGTGCCTACCCATGCGGGGGGCTGGAGGTAGAAGTCGTTGTAGTTCATGGGGAACACCGCGTCGAGGTCCCACGCGTCCCACTGCTGGCGCACCATCCATGCGGCATGGCTGTCGGGGCCGGGGAACACATCGGCGCTTACACGCTTGCCCTCGGCACGCACGGCGGCGGCTATCTCGCCAACCAGCGTGGTGATGACGCGCTGGCGGAAGCGGGCCCAGGCCGGCACCTTTGCGGGGTCGGGCACGGCACGGATATCTATTCCCGTCTGCGCACGGAAGTCGGCGACGCAATCATCGCAATAGCAATAGTCGGCAGCGGGATACTCCTCGTGCATCACGAGGCCGTACTTCTGCCACAGCCCCCGCGCCAATATCACGTCGGGGAAACGTATGTAGTCGAGTTGCACGAAGTCCACACCTGGCACACGTGCCACGGCAGCACACTGCTCCACGAGCCACGCCCTCACCTCGGGGTTGTGGGGATCGAGGGCGGTATAGTAGGACACATAGGGCGGCGCGATGTCGGCACGCACGCCGAGGCGGTTGACGGCATACCACTTCGCTGGCTTCCCACCTTGAAGCATGCAGGGCGTCCAGGCGTGGTACTCCAGCCCTGCCGCGTGGGCCGCGCGGGCAGCCGCGGCAGTCTTCACGGTGTCGAAGCCGGCATTGAAGCACACCCCCGTCACGCCGTGTGCCTTGAGCGCAGCGAAGTCAGCCGCGAGACGTGCGGGATGGGCTGTGTCGTCCCAGCCCTGCCACACATAGACAGGCACTGCGGCGAAGGTCGTGTGGGCAGCGAGGAGCAAAACGAAGGAAAGAAGGAAGCGTTTCATCGGCAGGAGGGGAAGTGGAAGGATGAAGCGGGCCGTGGTGTCACAGTCCTCTGACGCGGCAAATCTTGTTGTAGGCGTCGTTGATGAGTTTGAGTTTCTCCTCGGCTTTGAGGCGTATGTCGTCGCCGAGGGCTGCTACGCGGTCGGGGTGGTGCTTAAGCACCAGTTTCTTGTAGGCACGCTTGAGGTCTGCGTCGCTCACATCGGGGCTTACCTCGAGCACCTGATAGGCCGAGGCAATGTCGTCCTGCCCGAGGCCGAGGAGAGAGTCCACCTCGCGCTCGTCGGTGAGCATGGCGCGTGCGATGCGCTTCATCATCTGCACCTCGTCGGGTGTTACTCGACCGTCGGCCTTGGCGATGCCCACGAGGAAGTCGAGCAACTGCAGACGAGTGGAATAGTCCATGTGGTCGGCCATCTGACGTCCGCAGCCCTCGATGTCGATGTCCTGCTTGAAGAGCGTGAGGAGGATGTCGTTGGCCTGCTGTGCCGCCACGTCGCCAAACTGCAGGCGGAAGTAGCGACGCACATACTCCATCTCGCTGTGCATGATTTTGCCGTCGGCCTTGATGACAGCGGCGGTGAGCACGAGGAGGGAGAAGATGAAGTTGTCGCGCGTGGTGCGCTGAGCCTGTTGATAAGTATTATCGTCGGCGGAGTAGGTGTCGTAAGCATAATGGCTCGCGCCGTCATCCTCTTGCTCTGCTACGCTACTATCGAAGAGTGAGCCGAGCACATAGCCCAGCAGTGCGCCGAGGGGCGAGCCAGACACCATCCAGCCTATCGCGCCGCCAAAGAAACCGATCAGTCCCATAGAGGTTGTTTAGATGAAGGAGTTAGTCCTCGCGCCCCAGTTTGCGGCGAATGTAGGAGCGCACCATCTGTATGGCTCGCACGTTGTCGCCGCCGCGCGGAATGATGAGGTCGGCATACTCCTTGGTGGGTTCGATGAACTCGCGGTGCATGGGTTTGAGTACGGCGCGATAGCGGTTCATCACCGCCTGTGCCGTGCGTCCGCGCTCCAGCACGTCGCGCTCGATGACGCGGATGAGACGCTCGTCGGGGTCGGCGTCCACATAGATGCGGAGGTCCATCATGTCGCGCAGTTCCTTCTTGTAGAGCGCCATGATGCCCTCAATAAGCACCACACGGGTGGGCTCCACGTGCACGGTCTCTGCCTCGCGGTCGCACTTGAGGAAGGAATACTTGGGCTGCTCGATGGCCTGGCCGTCGCGCAACTGCTTGACCTGGGCAAAAAGGAGGTCCCAGTCGAAGGCGTCGGGGTGGTCGAAGTTCTTCTTTTGCAACACCTCGAGCGGCACACCAGGCTCTGCGGCCTTGTAATAAGAATCTTGGGGGATGACGGCCACCTGCTCGGGGTTGAGTTCGGCCATGATCTTTTTCACGACGGTGGTTTTGCCGGAACCGGTGCCTCCGGCGATGCCGATAATGAACATAGGGAGTGTTTTTGATTAACGCAGCAAAATTAGAGAAAATCCGTTGCAAAAAGAGGCTCAGCGTGCAGAAATAGCCGCTGAGCCGTGAATTGAGGAAAAGTGGAGGTGTGTCAGCGCGTCGTCTGCAACCTTTCCAATCCCTTTGCCATACGTTGCAGCCCCTCCATGAGGCGGGTGCGCTGTGTGGCGAGGTTGATACGCAGGAATCCATCCTGTCCGTAGAGCGTGCCGCTGTTCACCCATACGCGCTCCACCTCCTTGAGCGAGGCCTCGATCGCTGTCGTGGGGATGCCGAGGCTGCGCACGTCGAGCCAAGCCAGGTAGGTGCCCTCGAGGGGTGTGAGGCGGAGATGAGGGAGTTCACGTTGCACGAAGTCCTGCAAGGCGAGGAAGTTCTGCCAGAGGTAGAGGTTGAGCGCGTCGAGCCACTCGCCGCCCTCGTTGTAGGCAGCGATGAGCGCGTCGATGCCAAAGGGGTTGAGGTCGCATGTCTCGTGGAGATTGATGGCACAGTCGATGTGGCGGCGCACAACGGGGTCGGGCACGATGATATTGGCCACCTGCAAGCCGGCGATGTTGAAGTTCTTGCTGGGGGAGTTCATCACCACGGCATCCTGTGCCCACGGCATAGGCAAGGTGGCGAAGGGTGTGAAGACGTGGCCAGGCATGATGAGTTCGCAGTGTATCTCGTCGCTCAGCACACGCACGCCGTGATTGTGGCAGATGTCGCCGATGCGTGTGAGTTCGTTGGGCGACCACACGCGGCCCGCGGGATTGTGGGGGTTGCAGAGGAGCATGGCCGTGCAACGCGGGTCGGAAGCCTTGGCCTCAAGGTCGGCAAAGTCGATGGTGTAGCGCTGGTCGCTGCCTAGCACGAGCGGGGAGTCTTGCACTTCGCACCCCGCGTTGCGAATGCTGTAGTAGAAGCAGTTGTACACGGGCGACTGGATGAGGACTTTCTCGCCGGGCAGGGTGACGGCGCGCAGGGCCGCTGCCACAGCGGGGATAACACCGGTGGTGTAGAGGATGTGATCGCGTGAGATGTGCCAATCGTGGCGCGTGGCAAACCAACGGATGATGGCCTCGTAGTAGGCGTCGGGCACGCGGGCGTAGCCGTAGATGCCGTGGGCGGCGCGCTGCTCTATGGCACGACGGATGGGCGGCGCGGCGGGGAAGTCCATATCGGCCACCCAGAGGGGTATGACCTCCTCAGGCGTGGCGTCCCACTTCACGCTACCGCTGCCACGGCGCTGGGTAATTTCGTCAAACAAGTTCTGCATGGTATACATTATTACTTATGTTGCGGAAGTTATGATGAGGAGGTAAAACGAGGAGTTAAAACGAGGAGTTAAAATGGGCCGATACTTCTTTGCTCCGTTCATTTTATCCTGCGCTGAATGTAACGGCCCTTTATAACTACCCAATTAACTTCCTTCTATAACTCCACATCATAACTTCCGAAATTAATATAAGCGCTCAATGATACAATCGGCTGGGGCTTTGATGTTGTCGTCGAGGATGATCTCGCCATAGGAGACACAACGGATGTGGCCGTGGCGTGGGTTTTTCACGCTGTGCACATGGGAGCGCACGGTGGCCTGTACGTCGCTGTACTCAAAGGCAAGGTCGGCCTCGGCATCGAAGGTGCAGTCCTCCAGCACCAGCCCGTCGCAGTAGCAGAGGGGCTGCGTGCCACGTATGTGGCAGCGCACCAGGCGCAGGTTGCGACTGTTCCAGGCCAGGAACTCGCCGTCGATGAGCGAGTCGTAGACGGTGCAATTCTCCGTTTCCCAAAAGGCATCCTTGGTGTGGAGTACCGAGTTGCGGATGGTGATGTTGCGGCTGTACTGGAAGCCGTAGTTTCCGAGGAGATGGAGGTTGTCGACCTCAATGCCGTCGCAGTACATCATGATGTAGTCGGCATGTTCGGCCTTGACATCTTTCAGACGAATGTCGTGGCAGTGCCACAGCGTCTCCTGTGCGTTGGGCAGTTGCACGCGCTCAAGCGATACGCCCGTGCAGTCGCGAAACATCTTGGGGGCTTCCACCAGGGTGTCTTTCATACGGAGGTTGCGCGAGTACCACACGGCGGCGCGGGCCGTCTCCTTGAACGTGCAGTGACGCACGGTGAAGGGTTCTGTGTTCCAGAGCGGGTACTTGCCCTCGAAGGTGCAGTCCTCGCAGAGGATGTCGGCGCACTCTTTCAGCCCGCTCTCGCCGGCATGGATGGTGACGCCGCGCAGGTGGAGACCACGTTCGCAGTAGAGCGGGCGTTCGCCGCCAAACTCTTGGTTTTCGATCAGTTTCATGCTATTGTTTTGTTGTTCTATTTGTTCAGGATGTTTGAGGAGGATACGAATGAGAAGCCCCTACCCTATCTGCAAGGCCGCCCAGCCGCGTCGCTGGCTCTTCATCTTATATATAAGGCGTGCCAGGAAGATCAGGCCACGGAAACAGAGTTCTGCGCACATGGCAATCCACACTCCGGCCAGTCCGAAATGCGGCGCGAGGAGCGCAGCCAGGGTGAGGCGCACGGCCCACATGGAGATCAGGTTCATGAGCGAGGGCTTGAACGTGTCGCCTGCTCCGACAAACACACCGTAGGTGACGATGGCGGCGGCAAACATGGGTTCGGCCCATGCCTCGATGCGCAGGCACTCCACACCGAGCGTCTGCACCTCAGCCACAGGAGTGAGGAGCGACATCATCAGCGGGGCGCAGCAGTACATCACCACACCCATGAGCGTCATCACCGTCATACCCAGTCCCACTGTCACCACAGCAAAACGCTTCATCAGTTCGGGCCGGCCCGCACCGAGACTCTGCCCCACAAGCGTGGTGGCCGCGTCGCTGATGCCATAGCCTGGCATATAGCACAGGCTCTCGGCAGTGATGGCAAAGGAATGGGCAGCGATGGCAAAAGTGCCGAGGGGCGCAACGATGATGGTGGTGACGATCTGCGCCAGGCACATCACGGTGTGTTGCAACATCATTGGCACACCAATCTTAGATGCGCGGTGCAGGGTGTCTCTCTGCGGAAGGAACGACCCACGCTCGTGCGTCAGCCGGAGTTCCTTGGAGCGCAGCACCAGATAGGCGGTCATCACCGCCGCACTGAGCGTGAAAGCCAACACACTGCCCAAGGCAGCGCCTGGCACGCCGAGGCCCAAGCCTGGCATGGTGAAGTCGAAGCCGAAGAGATGGAACGGGCGTGTGGGGTAGATGAAGAAGAAGTTGGTCACCACGTCGAGCACACAAGCCCCCACGCCGAGCAAGCCTGGCACCAACATATTGCCGCTACACCGCAGCATCCCTGCCGAGAGATAAAAGAAATCCACAAAGGGGATGCTCAGGGCGAAGATGAGGAAGTAGGCCGTGGCATCGGGACGTATGGCTTCGCTGCCGCCAAGCCACGTGGGAAGGAAGGGAGCAATGGCCCCGCCGATGAGTGCAAGTATTGAACCAAAGAGGAAGGCTGTGGTCATGGCCTGACGCAGTACGCTGCGCGCCCCTTGGTTGTCGCGTGCCCCGACACGATGGGCCACCTGCACACTGAAGCCACTCGCCACGCCACTGCACAAGCCGCCGAAGAGCCAGGTTGTAGAGGCCACCAGTCCGATACTGGCACTCGCTTCCGCACCGAGACTGCCCACCATCGCCGCATCGATATACTCCATCACAATGGTGCTCACTTGCGCCAGTATCGCCGGTACGGACAAGGCGGCAGCGAGGCGCACCTGCTGTCCGGCGGTCATGGGACGGCCAGTGCGAACAAGGTCAAGCAGGGAGTCTTTTTTCATGTGGCGTGCGGGAAAGCGACGCGAAAGTACGAATTATTCCTGCAAACGGGGGACTATGAATGGATTTTACGCAATTATCATAGGCCAAGCGTAAGGATTATGAGCAGGCATACAAGACAATTTTATTGTCTGTTGCTCGGAAATGCGTAATTTTGCAGGCAGAAACACGAGAGTCTGCAAATATTTTGGGCTTTCATCCTGCGATGAGCGTTTTCGTTAAGCCATAAGTGCAAAGCGAAACTTGTTTCGGCTTTGCCTTGGCGAGAAAACGTCTGTATATAAACAAACCGATAAACTCAAAACCTCACAAACCATGACAACCGCCAGCTTGCACAACCTTTGGCAATACATTGACAGCCTCAACCTCTCACGCCGCAGCAATGCCTGGCTGGCAGAGAAACTCATTGAGAAAAACCGCGCGAAAGAAGCTGTAGCCAAAGAGAAAGACTCTGCGCTGATGACCAAGGAGGAATTCTTCGCCCGCGTGGACGAGGCGAGGAAGGGGCCTACCTACAGACTTGAGCAAGGCGAAACAATTGATGACCTCATAAAACGCGTGGTAGGATGACTTACGAAGTGGTTTATCAACGTCAAGCGCTTTTTGATGCCGACAAACTGAAACGCAGCGAGCCATCGGCCTACAAGAAGTTCAAACGTCTCATTGAAGAACTCAAACAACATCCGCGCACAGGTACTGGGCATCCCGAACCTTTGTCGGGTGATCGCGCAGGGCAATGGATCCGCCGCATCACGCAGCGGCATCGCCTGGTCTATGAAATACACGAAACGGAAGTCATCGTCCTCGTACTGACTGCATACGGACACTATGACGACAAGTGACAACGCTAACAACATCTCAATCACAATCTTCACAAACACCATGCCTCACAACATCGACACCATCTGCGTGCAAGGCGGCTGGCAGCCCAAGAAAGGCGAGCCCCGACAAGTTCCCATTTACCAAAGCACGACCTTCAAATACGAAACCAGCGAACAGATGGCCCGGCTCTTTGACCTTGAAGACAGCGGCTATTTCTATACACGTCTGCAAAATCCCACGAACGACGCCGTGGCTGCTAAGATTGCCGAACTCGAAGGCGGCGTGGGCTGTGTGCTCACCAGTAGCGGACAGGCGGCATCGTTTTTTGCCATACTGAACATCTGCGAGGCGGGCGACCATGTCGTTTCTTCAAGCACCATTTACGGCGGCACATTCAACCTCTTTGCCATCACGCTCCGCAAGATGGGCATCGACTGCACCTTTGTCGGTTATGACGCCTCCGACGAAGAGATAGCCGCTGCCATACGCCCCGAGACGAAGTGCGTCTTCGGCGAGACGATATCCAACCCTGGCGGACGTGTGTTTGACATCGAACGCTTCGCCCGTGTGGCACACGAGCATGGACTGCCGCTCATTGTGGACAATACCTTCGCCACGCCCGTGAATTGCCGTCCCTTTGAATGGGGCGCGGACATCGTGACCCACAGCACCACGAAGTACATGGATGGGCACGCCTCACAAGTAGGTGGTGCGGTGGTGGACAGCGGTAAGTTCGATTGGGACGCTCACGCCGACAAATTCCCTGGTCTCACCACGCCCGACGAGAGTTACCACGGATTGACCTACACCAAGAAGTTCGGCCCGATGGCCTATACCGTGAAACTCACCGCCCAACTCATGCGCGACCTCGGGGCTATCCCCTCGCCGATGAACTGTTTCCTGCTCAACCTCGGCCTGGAGACGCTCCACCTGCGCATGGCACGCCACTGCGAGAACGCACAGCGCGTGGCAGAATGGCTGGAACAGAATCCTAACGTGGCATGGGTGAACTATGCCGGACTGCCCTCCGACCCCGACCATGCTTTGGCGCAGAAATACCTACCCAAGGGTGGCTGTGGCGTCATCGCCTTCGGACTGAAAGGCACGCGTGAGGATGCCATTCGATTTATGGACGCGCTGAACTTCATCAGCATCGTCACCCACGTGGCCGACACCCGCACCTGCGTGCTGCACCCCGCCAGCCACACCCACCGCCAACTCTCCGATGCGCAACTCCTTGAAGCCGGCGTGCGTCCCGATCTTATCCGCCTCAGCGTGGGCATAGAAAGTTGCGAAGACATCATTGCCGACCTTAAGCAGGCGATGGAGCATTCAAAATAGACATTTGTTAAACCCTAAACTTATAATTCAACAATGAAGAAATTCCTTTCTTTCGCAGCCTTTGCGCTGATGCTGGCTGCAACGTGTGTGTCGTTCACAGCTTGCGGCGGTGACGACGATGACGAAAAGGGCGACGGCACGCCCAAGTTTCAAAACCAAACTATTACTGTTGGCGGTGTTTCGTTCAAGATGATTGCCGTTGAGGGCGGCACGTTCCTAATGGGCTCTCCC
>JAFSWM010000080.1 GCA_017444485.1 Bacteroidaceae bacterium
GCTGCTTTTAGCCAACTTATTACGCCTGTACAGCCCCGATAAACACAGGGCTCGACAATGATGTTAGGAGCATAAAAGAGCCTTAATTGACAACCACTACCAATTAAGGCCCTTTTTAGGAGCATATTTGAACCTTAAGCCGTTTAAACTACAACGCTTCAAGTTTTTTCCCTATGGGAGACGCCCGCTCATAGGTGCGTTCTGACGGTGGCGACATCCCCCGTAAAAACGCACATCGCCCCGAAAGTCTCGTGAAGGCTTTCGGGGCGATGCGTTAGTAGCGAAGTGGTCAGCGCCGTATGCGTGACACCTTTCAGCCCACGCAAGGGCGAAGCACCTGGATGCCTGGCCTGCGCTGTCGTTGCAGATACTCTTGCAGCGTCATGGTCTCCTCCACCACCTTCTTGCGGAGCGAGGAGGCGTTGAGCAGGTGGAGTTTCTGGTCGCTGCCCCACACGGCAAAACCGAGGTGGCTGATGTCGATGCCGCCGCTCATCTTGACGATGCCGATCACGTCGCCGTTCTTGATCATATTGAGCGCGGCGGGGCCACGTCCGCAGGCGGCGGTGGGGAGGTAGCGTCCGTCAGGACCATTGGCGGCACGCTCCATCCGCGTGATGACGGGGCGGAACTCGGGGTGGGCGGTGAGCATGGCGTACTTGTCGGGATGGGCGGTCATATAGGTGTTGCTCACCGTCATGGGCGCGGTGAAGGGGCGCCCGCTCACGACGGTGACAATGCCCTTGGCCTGGTTGTCGTGCTTCCACCAGGTGAAATAGTGCAGGCGTGAGGTGTAGCCATCGCGCACGCCGCCACGATAGCGTATGCGCTCCAGGTTGGCGCAGTAGTCGGCAAAGCGCGTGCAGCCCTGCTGACGCGTCAGGGCGAGGGCCAACACCGTCTCCACCAGCGTGGTGCAGTCCAAGCCGCGCAGGTTCACGACGAGCCACTCGGGGTCGTGCACCTCGAGCGTCGCGCCAACATAGGGACGGCCCACGAAGTGGCGGGCATAGTGAAGCACCGTGTCGGCACCGAGCGGCTCGGCGAGCAGGCGCTCCACCTCGATGGAATCGCTCTTTTCGTAGATAACCTCCGAGAGGTCGTAGGGCGGTGCGGCGGTCTCGGCCGGAGATTGTGCCACCACGGGTTTGGAGCAGGCGGCGAGCAACAGGGGGAGCAACAGGAGGGTTTTGACTTTCTTGACGTTCATTGCTTATCGGAGGGAGAGGATGAGGGGTTAGCGGCGGTAGGAAGAGCGCTTGCCTGGGTAGGTTTCGCGAGCGCACGTCGCACATCTTCCTGCACGCGCAGGTACCACGGGCAGTGCGTATATCCCTTGTGGCGGCGCAGCACTTCCTCGCACGGCACGGCAGCGTGCTGGTAGCCCGCCAGTTCGTTCTGAAACTGCTGGCGATGCGCGGCAGCGACTCTGATTTCGCGCTCACGCTCGCGGCGCAGAGCGGCACAGACGGCTTGCACAAGGGGAGCGACCAGCCCGTCTTGCACATCGTGGCCGCGCATGAAGAGGTAGATATCCTCGGGCTTGAGGCCGAGGGCGAGGAGAGCCTGCATCAAGGGTTTGTAGGTCTTCTTGCCCTCGGGGTGTGCCTTTTGCAGGCGTGCAATCTTGGCATTGACGCGATGGCGCAGGCTCTGGAGTTGCGCCTCAATGCGGTGGAGGTTTGGCTCGGGGATAGCCGTGAGGCGGGCGAAGTCCTGCAACGTGAACTGCTTGTATCCGCCATAGCGATACACCCACACGTTCCAGACGAAGAGCGGCCAGACGATGCGGGAATAGGCCGTGAGGAACGCCTCGAAGTCAAAGACGCGACGGTCGTTGAGCGTGGCCGACACACAAACGTCAGCAAGCGCGGGGGCATAGCAGCGGTAGTTCTCTATGGCATAGACATAGGTGTGGAACACATAGGGGCTCTCGCAGATTTGCTTGCTGGTGGGCGTGAATCCCTGCATGAGGTAGTCGTAGTCGGCATCCACACAGGCTATCATGCACTCGCCGAGCCGCTCGCCGAGGGTGTTGGAGAGCGCCACCTTCTTGCCCTTGCCGAGCGAGGACGACGAGGGGAGCATCACCTCGAAATAGCGTTCGTCGTTCTCCAACGGTCGGAGCAGGGCGGACCAGAACGTCACGTCATCGTAGCCCTCCACATACGCCACGATCTTGCGCCGCGCACGCTTGCCACTCAAGGCATTGAGCGCGGCGATATATCCGCTGTCGGCATAGGCCGAGAGGGATTTGTGGCGACGGGGATTCTGATCGTGCGAGCGTGACATCGGGGCGGGCGGCTTAGTCGGTGATGTCGCCCACCTCGGTCACCGCGTCGTTCCAACCGTTCATAATGACACCAGGGGAGTGTGTGGTGAGGATGACCTGAGCGTTGGGATTGAGCGAGCGGATCATAGAGATGAGGTCCTTCTGCCACTCGAAGTGCAGGCTGGCCTCCGGCTCGTCCATACAGAGCACGCAGTGCTGCCTGTCCTCGGTCAGGACGGTGAGCAGGATGATGAGCATCTGCTTCTCGCCGCTACTGAGGTGGTAGGGCGAGAGGCGTTCGCCATATTGCAGGAAGCGCAGTTCGTTGCACGAGCGGTCGATGGTCTTCTCGGTCTCGGCGAAGAGGCTGTCCACCATATCAAGGAACTTGCGCTTGTCGGCGGAGACGGCCATGGCCTGCGCCTGCGCCTCGGGGCTGCCCTCGGCCAGCAAGGCTATCATGCGGTTGCCCACGTTTACCTGATAGTCGAGGTAGCGGCGCTGCAGTTGGTAGAGTTGCCAATCGAGTTCGGTGTTGATGGGCTCGTCGGTGACGGCCTGCAGGCGCGCGCCGTCAATGAGTACGCGGTCGAAACTGCGAATGATGTCGTAGCGTATGCTCGTGGCCGTGGCGGGCTCAAAGTCGATACGCACGCCAGCGACGGGCTTGCCGGGGATTTCGCCTGTGGGCGGGGCGGCACGCAACTGCTGCACGATGCGGTTGAGGATGGTGCTCTTGCCGGCGCCGTTGCGCCCGCTGAGCACGTTCACGTCGGGGCGCAAGTCCCACACGATGTGCTTACGCCCGCTCCAAAGGCTCATAATCTCGATGCGCCTGATGCGTTCTGCCAACTTAGTCATAAACGAAAAGGATGTAATCGGCTAATTCACAGACAAAAATACAACATATAGGCATTGCCACACTTTTTTTGCCTTATTTTTGCGCCACGTTTTAAACCTCGGCGCGCCGCCGGCGTCAAACCGGTGCTTACGCACCGTGTCCCGACACTTCGCAGAGCATTTACTCCATATTTATATATATGTCGCAAATCCGTAAAACTTTTTCCGCGCTACTCGTGGCCCTGAGCCTCATCGCTACTACACAGGCACAGACCGTTGTGAGGGGTACGGTACAAGACGAAACCACCAAAGAGCCCGTGGCCTCGGCCATCGCTGCCGTCATCGGCGACTCGGGCATCGTGAGCAACGTGAACACCAACGAGGAGGGGCGCTTCGCCCTCACCGTGAAGCGTGCAGGGAAATACCGCCTGCGCGTGTCGTTCATAGGCTATGGCACCATCAACGAGGAGATCGAAGCCAAAGCCGAGGGCGACACCCTTGATATGGGCGTGCTCCCTATGGTCAGCGGCCAGGAACTTGGCGAAGCAGTGGTCACCGCCACCGCTGCGCGCGTGGCGCAAGTGGGCGACACCACCATCTATAGCGCTGCAGCCTACCGTGTGCCCACCGGCTCCACACTCGAAGCCCTCGTCAAGCAGTTCCCAGGCATACAGGTGAGCGACGACGGCACCATCACCTGGAACGGCAAGACCGTGTCGGAATTCCTCATCAACGGCAAGGACTTCTTCAAAGGCGACACCGAAACAGCCATGAAGAACCTGCCCGCCGACCTCGTGAGCCAGATCAGGGCCTACGACAAGAAGAGCGACTACGCCGAGCAAACGGGCATCGACGACGGCAACGAAACCACCGTACTCGACATTCAGACCAAGCGCGAACTGAACGAATCATGGATTACCAATAACGACCTCGGCGTAGGTACGCACGGGCGATACTCCGACCGTATCTTCATCTCCCGATTCACTGACCGCTCCCACCTCACCCTCATCGGTAACCTCAACAACACCAACAGCCAGGGCATGGGTAGCCCGCGCGGTTTCGGAGGCAACAACGGACAGACCACGCGCAAAAACGCTATGCTCAGTTACTCCTGGGAGAACGGCCTGAAACGCAACTCGCCGGGCTACTTCAGTTTCAGCACCGACGTACGCTTTGACCACCGCATCAACGAATTGGAAAGCGAATCCTCCAGCGAGACATTCCTTTCCTCGGGTAGCACCAGTTCCTTCGGCAACAGCCTCTCCAACAGTCGCAACAGCAGCGGCAGTTTCAGTGCCAACGCCCGCGTGGTGTGGCAGCCCGACTCCATGACACAGATCAGTTTCCGCCCGCGCTTCTCCTACAGCCGCAGCAAGAGCCGCAGCCAAAGCCAGTCGGCCACATTCAACGACGACCCCTACGAGGTGGGGCTGGCTGAGAGCCCGCTCGACAGCATCATGAGGGCGATGGCCGATGCCACCTACACCCTCCCCGCCGAACTGTCCAACATCGCCATCAACGGGAGCCACCAACGCAGCCGTAGCCGCAGCCACAGTTTCTCGCTCAGCGGTAGCCTCAACGTCACCCGCAAACTCTCCTCAAAAGGCACCAACATCAGCCTCGAACTAGAGGGATCGGTGGGACGAAGCAAGAGCCGCTCCTACTCGCTCTCCGACATACAGTATTTCAACTCGGCCAACACGCCCAACTTCATCAACCGCTATAACTACACTCCCAGCAAAAACTGGAACTACAACGCCGAACTGGGCTACGTGCAGTGGCTTGGGGGCAAGTGGTTCAGCGAGGTGGAATACGAGTTCAGCCACCGCTTCACCGACAGCGAGCGCACCCTTTACCGCCTGGACAGCATACCCTACAAGTTCCCTGGCCAGGGCTACGACTACTTCCTGGCAGACAACTTCACCCTCGGCACGCTCGCCGCACAGGAAATCATGGACGAGGTGGTGGACGAAAACAACAGCCAATACGCACGCTATCACTACTACAACAACAGCATCAAATTCGGCATACGCTTCAGCGGCAACCCGATGAACTTCAGCGCAGGCCTCACCCTCAACCCGCAGCACACCACGCTGGACTATGTCAGGCCGGGGCTGATCGACACACGCGTGACACGCAACGTCTTCAACCTGGCACCGAGAGTACGCTTCCGCTACCGCTTCTCGCGCACGGACAACTTGGACATCTCCTATCGTGGCTCGGCCTCACAGCCCTCGATGACCGACCTCATCGACGTGTGGGACGACAGCAACCCGCTCAACATCAGCGGCGGTAATCCCAACCTGAAGCCCTCGTGGACCAATCGCCTCGAAGCCACATACCGCGGCTACAACACCGACAGACAACAGGGCATGAGCGCAAGGCTCTCCTTCAGCCAGACCAGCAACTCCATCAGTTCGCGCGTGGTGTACGACGAGAGCACCGGTGTGAACTACACGCGCCCCGACAACATCAATGGTAACTGGAACGCGCAGGGCAATTTCATGTTTAACACGCCCCTTGACTACGACCGCTACCTCTCGCTGACCACCAACACCAACCTGATCTACAGCAACAACGTGGGCTACATCAGCACCACCGACCGCAGCGCCGCCACACGCGCCCTCTACGGCTTCTACTACGCTCCGCGTCTGCTCAGCGCCACGGGTGGGAGCGGCACAGACTACAGCGAGATCTACGAGAACGCCACAAACCTCAGCCAGAAGAACACCACCAAGACCATCAACATCGACGAGACGCTCAACCTGGCCTACAAACGCTCCTGGTACGACATCGGCCTCATCGGTAGGGTGCAATATCGACACGCTCGCGCCAGCCTTACCGACAATAGCGACCTCGACACGTGGGACTTCAGTTACGGAGCCAGCGCGAACTTCAATTTTGACTGGGGCATGGCCATCAGCACCGACATCCGCATGAGTTCGCGGCGCGGATACTCCGTCAGCACCATGAACACCAACGAACTGGTGTGGAATGCGCAGATCTCACAGAGTTTCCTGCGTAACCGTGCGGCCACCATCAGCCTGCAGTTCTACGACATCCTGCACAAACAGAGCAACATCTCCCGCACGCTGAGCGCTACCATGCGCCGTGACTCGCGCACCAACGCCATCAACTCCTACGTCATGGTGCATTTCATCTACAAACTCAACATCTTCGGCGGCACCAGTCGCGACAACCAGATCCAGCAACGCGGCGAGCGCGGCGCAGGACGCCCCGATGGCCCGCCCAGCGGAGGACCTGGCGAGGGTGGTGGCGCACGAGGCGGCGGAGGCGGCTTCGGAGGTGGAGGCGGCTTCGGCGGAGGCGGCGGACGATTCTGAGTTTTATTTTATTGACCATGGACCGTTGACCATTGATGATTGACCATTGACCATTACCAATACCGGCTGCAAAGGGTTTTGCGAATGGTCAATGGTCAATGGTCAATGGTCAATGAAGAATGGTCAACGGTCAATGAAGAATGGTCTATGGTCAATGAACCTCATAACCTCATAACCTAAGTAATGAAACATTTTCTACATACACTCCTTCTCTCCTGCCTGAGCATTGCCGCCTTTTCTCAAGGCATGGTGCGCGGCTACGTTTACGACAGCGACGAACGCCAACCCGTGGGCGGCGCCACGGTGAGCCTGCTGCAAAACGGCGCACCGATCAAGAAAGCCGTACAGACGGCGGCAGACGGCTCGTACACCTTCACCGATGTGCCGCAGGGGCGCTATGCCGTGCGTGCCGCCGCAGTGGGCTACAGCATCGTTAGGCGTAGCGTGACACTCACCGCTACTCGACACGACGCCGACGTGGACACCATTTTCCTGGCTACGCGCCAACTTGCCGAGGCATTGGTTCAGGCCGAGCGCCCCACTATGCGCCTTGAAGCAGACCGCCGCTCCTATGGCGTGGATCAGCAAATCGCCGCCACCGGAGGCACAGCCACAGAAGTGCTGGAGAACATCCCCAGCGTGGAGGTGGACCAAGACGGCAACATCTCCCTGCGTGGCAACACCGCGGTGGAGGTGTGGATTAACGGCAGACCCTCTGGCCTCACCGCCGACAATCGGGGAGAAATCCTGGAGCAACTCCCGGCCGAGAGCATAGACCGCATAGAAGTCATCGACAACCCGCCTGCGAAATACAGCGCAGAAGGCTCGGCGGGTATCATCAACATTGTGCTCAAGCAAGGGCATCGCGCTGGCTACTACGGCAGCCTATCCCTCGGTGGCAACACCGATGGCGGGGTCAACGCCAACGGATCGATCAACTACAGCGGCGGGAAGTGGGAAGCCTACGCCAACCTCGGCCTGCGCCACCGCCGTAACCACCGAGGCGGGTCCCTGAGTGAACAGGTGTTCCCCGGGAGCGGCGATTACCAGTATGGTAGCGGTCGACGGCACATGCGAGGGAACAACCTCTTTGCCCGTGCCGGCGTGACCTTCCACGCTACGAAGCACGACGACTTCACCCTCGGCGGGCACGCGATGATCGGTGGACACAACGGCACATCGTTCACCGACTACCAATACGGCAACCTCACTACTGGCCCAGCGCGGAGCATGTTTCGCCTCTCCAATTCTGACGGCGACATGCGGATGTATCACGCCGAATTTGTCTATAAACACAGTTTCAGCGAGAGCCATTTTCTCGAAGCCACAGCGGAGTACAACCGCTGGTCGATGGACGATGACAACATCTATCAGGACAGCACTTGGAACGCTGGTGCGCTTTACGCTTTGGCCTACAACTATGAGTTCCGTCCGAACCGCATCCGCAACCGCTCGTGGGAGTTCCGCCTTGACTACGAGAACCAATTCAACGATGCCTGGAAACTGCAAGCAGGCTACAATGGTCGCCTCAGCCATGAGAACACGCCGCAGCACGCTTACAGTTCCCCCGACTGGCACGGCACGGCGCTGACCGAAGTGGAGAACTACTTCAACCGCTTCATCTACGACCAAGACACCCACGCGCTCTATGCCACCCTCTCCTGGACCACGGGAGCGTTCAGTGCTCAGGCCGGACTGCGCGGCGAATACTGGAAGGTCAATACCGAGAGTTACAACCTGGCCATGGAGAACGACGCGTCACTGCGCGGCGCACCATTCAAGAAGGACTACTTCGAACTATTCCCCAGCCTGTTCCTCTCCTATCAGATTACCTCGTCCCAACAACTCCAACTGAACTACACACGCCGCCTGCGTCGTCCCTGGGGAGGGCAACTCAATAGTTTCAAAAACACACGCGACGCCACGGTCATTGAATATGGTAACCCGCAACTCACGCCTGAATTCTCCAACAACTTCACGCTGAACTACATCAAGACCTGGGACCGCCACACGCTCTCCATCGGTGCCTACTACCGCCCCACCACGGAGGTCATACAGCGCATCCGCTACCGCAGCGAAGACGACGGCCTGATGTATATGACATCCTGCAACGTCACGAAGCGTACCGATACGGGTATCGAGGTAG
This sequence comes from Bacteroidaceae bacterium, assembly GCA_017444485.1. Taxonomy (GTDB): domain Bacteria; phylum Bacteroidota; class Bacteroidia; order Bacteroidales; family Bacteroidaceae; genus Alloprevotella. The sequence continues at coordinate 8,603 of JAFSWM010000080.1, forward strand.
TGGCCAAGAACAAACTCTTCTCTATTCTAGACCTCACCACTACCGCGAATGTGTATTACCAACACATCGATGGCTTCGACTACCACATCGACGGACAGACGGTAAGTGGCGAGAGCGACCACAGCATGGCGTGGAGCCTACGCGTGATGGGACTGTTTCGCTTGCCGGCAGACTTCAGCCTGCAAGCCACTGGCAACCTGCGCTCTCGCCAGGTGGTGGCACAAGGCTACCGCCGTAGCAACTACAACATCGACCTCGGCCTGCGCAAGACGTTCCTGAACCGCCAACTCTCCGTATCGCTCTCCCTGCGCGACGTGTTCAACTCGCGCAAATTCCGCGTAGTGAGCAACAGCGCCGACTTCACGCGTTACCAAAAAGGCTGGCGCGGAGGCCGCTCGCTGCAAGTGACGCTCACCTGGAACTTCGGCAACATGAAGCGCAAACCCCAACCGCAGCGCGAGCAAGACGGCATGGACGGCGACGGCGACACCAATAGTTACACCGGCGAGAGCGACTTCTAAAAGCCTCTTCATACAGTCCACTTCACGCAAAGACACGGGTGCCTGCAATGTGGTTTTTAACCGACAGAACTTGCAGACCTTGTGTCTTTGCGCGGAAAAGAACGACAAAGGAGCAACGTAACTGTTTTGTAACACGCGCTTTGTTCGTAAAGCGTTAACTTTGCGCTACCAACAACCCAAAACTTTCTGACTCTTGCCTAACAAGAACTATAAAGGGCTCAGCCGCGAGCAGGTGCGTGAGAGCCGCCGTAAGTACGGCAGCAATGTGCTCACACCACCCGAGCGCACCCCGCTGTGGCGGCTCTATCTGGAGAAATTTGCCGACCCCATTATTCGCATATTGCTGCTCGCCCTCGCAGCAAGTTTTGTCATCGCCACAGTGGAGTACACCGGCGGACACGATGCGGGATGGACCGTATTCTTAGAGCCTATCGGCATTTTCATCGCCATCTTCCTGGCCACCTATGTGGGCTTCATCTTCGAGGTGAAAGCCGCCCGCGAGTTCGACATCCTCTCAGTGACCGACGATGAACGTCCAGTGCAGACCATACGCGATGGGCATATCACCACAGTGCCTTGCTGCGACGTGGTGGTGGGCGACATCGTCCTGCTGAACGGAGGTGACAAAATCCCTGCCGATGCCAAACTGCTCGAAAGCGTGTCGCTGCAAGTGAGCGAAGCCGTCCTGACCGGCGAACAACTGACTCACAAGAGCGCCACCCCAACGGGGGAAGAAAAGACGGCCTACCCGGCAAACCGCGTACTGCGCGACACCGTGGTGATGGGCGGACACGGCGTTTGCAAGGTGGAGGCCGTGGGCGACAACACCGAGAGCGGACGGTTGCTGGCCGACACGCAGCACGAAGGCACGGCCAAGACGCCACTCACGCTGCAACTGGATAAACTCGGGGGGCTTATCACAAAGGCCAGTTACGCCGTCGCTGCCTTGATCATCGTGGGGCGCCTGGTGGCCTACACCATTGAATACGGCGGTGCCGCTTTTGACGGGGGCATGCACTTCTGGGCCTATCTCGCACAGAGCGTGATGCTCGCCCTGACACTCATCGTCGTGGCCGTTCCTGAGGGGCTGCCGATGAGCGTCACCCTCTCCCTCGCCCTCTCCATGCGCCGCATGCTCAAGACGGGAAACCTGGTGCGCAAGATGCACGCCTGCGAGACGATGGGCGCATGCACCGTCATCTGCACTGACAAGACTGGCACACTCACCGAGAACCGCATGACGGTGGCCGAGGTCTTGACGCTCGAAGCGATCGAAGCACGCGAACTGACCATGGAGAACATGGCCGTGAACGCCACGGCACACCTGGGATTCGACGCTGACGAGCCGCGCGTGATAGGCAACCCCACCGAGGGGGCACTGCTGCTCTGGCTTCGCAAGGAAGGTTGCGACTATGGCGAACTGCGCGCTGGTGCGTCGGTCATCGCCCAGCTACCTTTCGACACAGAGCGCAAGTATATGGCCACACTGGTGAATAGTCACGTCAGCGAGCGCCCTACACCCCTGCTCTACGTCAAGGGTGCGCCCGAAATCCTTATCCGCCGTGCCACAGGGCTTGACGAAGATACACGCCAAATGGTTGCAGAAAGGCTGTCCTGGTGGCAAGGGCGCGGCATGCGCACACTGGCTCTCGCCTACAAGGAATGGGATGGCACGCCTGTGTCAGAGATTGACGACAGCGATGTGAACGGCCTCACGCTCCTCTCGTTTGTGGCCATCAACGACCCTGTACGTGCCGATGTGCCCGATGCGGTGGCCGACTGCGGCAAGGCGGGAATCAGTCTGAAAGTGGTGACGGGCGACACATCGCTCACCGCGCATGAGGTGGCCGTACAAATCGGCCTGCCGCTCCCTGAGAACGACGCGCTGTGCGAAATCACGGGCCAACAGATTGCGGCGATGACCGATGCAGAACTTGAAGAATGCGCCGCACGTGTCGCTGTGGTGAGCCGCGCTCGCCCGTCAGACAAGCGGCGCCTGGTGGAAGCCCTCACGCGCCGCGGTGAGGTGGTGGCCGTCACCGGCGATGGCACCAACGATGCACCCGCACTGAAAGCCGCCCATGTGGGGCTGTCGATGGGCGACGGCACGAGCGTGGCAAAAGAAGCCAGTGAGATCACCATCCTCGACAACTCCTTTGCCAGCATAGCCCGCGCCGTGATGTGGGGACGCAGCCTCTATCGCAACATTCGCCGCTTCCTCCTGTTCCAACTCACCATCAATGTGGTGGCGTGTATCGTGGTGGCTGTGGGTGCTTTTTGGGGCACACAGGCACCGCTCAGCGTCACGCAGATGTTGTGGGTGAACCTCATCATGGA
>JAFSWM010000081.1 GCA_017444485.1 Bacteroidaceae bacterium
ACCGACCCCACGGAACTCCTTGAATCACCCAAGGTGGGCCGCACGCTGCCCGAGGTGCTGACCTTGCAAGAAGTGGAGAACATCCTCGCCGCCATCGACCTCTCGCAACCCCACGGACAGCGCGACCGAGCCATTGTGGAGATGCTCTATAGTTGTGGCTTGCGCGTGAGCGAACTCTGCGGGCTGAGGCTCTCGCAACTCTACCTCGACGACGACTTCGTGCGCGTGCTGGGAAAGGGTGAAAAGCAACGCCTCGTGCCTATCTCACCCCGCGCTAAGGGCGAATTGGAACTGTGGTTCGACGAACGCGCTGAGATTACGCCCAAGCCTGGGGAGGAGGACTATGTGTTCCTCTCTCACACACGGCGTAAGCACCTGTCGCGCATCACGGTGTTTTACAACCTGAAAATCTACGCCCAGGCAGCGGGCATAACCAAGACCATCAGCCCGCACACGCTGCGCCACACCTTCGCCACGCACCTGCTCGAAGGCGGGGCAAACCTGCGTGCCATACAAGCCATGCTCGGGCACGAGAGTATCACCACCACTGAAATCTACACCCATATCGACAGGGGGTACCTGCGCCGCCAAATCCTGGACTTCTTCCCGCGCAACCAAAACCACCCCGATGAGTGAACCCTGCGGGCAAGGGATTGCTGACAAGATGCGTGCTGCGTGGAACAAGGTCCGTGTGACTTTAAAGTCACTCGGTGTGACTTTAAAGTCACACGGACCTTGTGATAAACTACAACGGACTTTGTACAGACGCTAATCCGCATACGAATTTCTGACACCACTTCCACACCACATATCAGCACGACTGCGCTGGCCTTTCGCGAGACAGCACAGTCGGGCTTTATTATATTGTTGAGGATATGGGCTACCGCTTGAACAAGGCACGCACCACGAACCAGAGGTGGCGCAGGGCGGTGGACAGGAAGCCATAGTGGCGCGTCATGATGCGGAAACGCTCGCGCAGGGAAGCCTGGTGATTTTTCTTCGTGGTGCCTTCGTCATCAAGATAATGGGCAATGACGGCATTGGCATTTACCAGCGGCTGCCCCGTCCGCGCGGCTTGTCGCATGATTCGGATGCACCAGTCGAAATCTGCGCTGTAGCGGTATTGCTCATCGTAGGGCAGAGCACGGGCTATGTCAAGACGGGCACAAAATGCCTGGTGGCAGACGAGCATACCCTGCTTAAAACTGCGCCAGGTGAGGCGGGGTGGCGGAGCGAGCCTCCTGTGGCGAACGAAGCGCCCGTCGCGGTCATAGAGGTCGGTGTCGCCGTACACTACGGCGGGTAGTGTGTCGGCCGCAGCGGCCGCAGCAATACGGCTGAGGGTATCGGGGGCATGGAGCGTATCGCCGGCGTTGAGGAAGAGGATATAATCGCCAGTGGCCTCACGCAGCGCCTTGTTCATCGCGTCGTAAAGCCCCTCATCGGGCTCGCTGAGACAACGTACCTCGTGCTGCACGGCTGCAACGCTGTTGCGTTCTTGATAGTGGTGGATTTGGGTGAGTGTGTCGTCGGTACTGTTGCCGTCCACGACAAGATGCTCTACGGCAGGATACGTCTGGGCCTCAACGCTCGCAATGGTGCGGGCTATGAGCGGCCCAGCGTTGTAGGTGACGGTGGCGACGGTGATTTTCAGCGGAGGCTGACCGCCGGCACTGTCGTCGGCTGTTTCTTTGAGGGTCATTCTGGTTGAAAAGATAATTGTGACGACTCTATTCCCCCCAAAAGAGGGACTAGTTTTCTGACAGATATTTTCTAATCGGGATGAAACTACTTTTCGCAGTGTTACGGCTGGCAAAGGTAAACAAATTATTTCATTGAACATTGACCGTTATTCATTGAACATTGACCGTTGCTCATTGAACATTGAACATTGACCATTACCAATACCGGTAGCAATGGGTTTTGCAAATGGTCAATGGTCAACGGTCAATGGTCAATGAGCAACGGTCAATGAATGATAGGCGGCGGCTCGGGAAAACCAAATCAAAACTTCGTTTTGTTTGCTTTTCCTCTCGCCTTGCACTACTCTGCTTACGCCAAGATAGGCAGCGGCTCGGGAAAACCAAATCAAAACTTCGTTTTGTTTGCTTTTCCTCTCGCCTTGCACTATCTTTGCACCGCAAAAGAAGAAACAAAAACAAACACTTATACTTTATATGATCAAGTCACAAGACATCAAGAAAGGCACCTGCATCCGCATGGACGGCAAACTCTATTTCTGCATAGACTTCCTGCACGTGAAGCCAGGCAAGGGAAACACCATTATGCGCACCACCCTCAAGGACGTGGTGACTGGACGTGTGCTGGAGAAGCGCTTCAACATTGGCGAAGCCCTGGAAGACGTGCGTGTGGAACGCCGCCCCTACCAGTACTCCTATGCCGAGGGCGAGACGCTCCACTTCCTCAACCAAGAGACGTGGGACGACGTGGCCATCGCCAAGGACGTCATCACCGGTGTGCAGTTCATGAAGGAGGGCGACGTGGTGGAAGTGGTCAGCGACGCTTCGACCGACACCATCCTCTATGCCGAAATGCCCGTGAAGACACAACTCAAGGTGAAATACACCGAGCCGGGCCTCAAAGGCGACACCGCAACCAACACCCTCAAACCCGCCACACTGGAGAACGACGCCGAGATACGTGTGCCCCTCTTCATCAACGAGGGCGACCTCATCGAAGTGGACACCCGCGATGGCAGTTATGTGCAGCGTGTGAAAGCGTAAAGCCAGCCCCCGCCCACTCTTTTCATTGACCGTTGACTATTGAACATTGAACATTGAACATTGACCATTACCAATACCGGTAGCAATGGGTTTTGCAAATGGTCAATGGTCAACGGTCAATGGTCAATGAGCAACGGTCAACCTTTTCTTCCCGTCACATGAAAAAACTTTTCTTCTCGCTCTGCCTCGCGCTGAGCGCATTGGTCACACTTGCGCAGCCCGTGGCCGACAGCACCTATCGCATTGAGACAGCCGATGGCACGCTGTGCCTCACCACTGGCGGCAACACCACTGTCAATGCACCAGTTAGCGTGGGGCAGCCAGCGGAGTCCGATGCCACGACGTGGCAACTCGTGCAAGGCAACACAGGGTTGCTCGTAACCAACGTGGAAAGCGGGCTGGCCATGGACATTCCCGCCTCGCGCAAACCGCTGCAATGGAGTCCCGGAAAGGGAAACCCCAACCAGAATTACACGTTTGAGCCAGCAGGAGGCGAACTCTACAAGATGTATGCTACTATCGGTGGCGAGCGCGTGTATATCGCCCTATCGGGGAGTGGCGTGGCCACCACTGCCGACGCTGCACAGGGCACCCCGCTGCGTTTCAAAAAAGTGAAGTGGGAGCGGCCCTACTACAAGTGGCAAGACCCTGCTGTCTTTGCCGAAAAACGCCTCACACCGCGCGCTGCCTACATCCCCTACCCCAACACGCATTCCCTGCGCGCCGATGCAGAGCATTATGCCAAACCTTGGACCGACACGAACAGCCCCTTGTATCTGAGTCTGAATGGGGTGTGGCGGCTCAAGTGGAGCACCATGCCCTGCGAATTCCCGGGTGAGAACGACTTCTACGGCGTGGGGGTGGACACCCGCTCCTGGGACACCATCAGTGTGCCCTCGTGCCTGGAGATGAAAGGCTACGGCGAGCCGCTCTACGTCAATGAGGAATACGGCTTCACCGACAACCCGCCCTACATTCGTATGCACCAGGGGCTTAAAAACTCCGTGGCGTCCTACCGCCGTGACTTCCAACTGCCCGCCGCATTCAGTGGCAAACGTGTGTTGCTCCATTTCGATGGCATCTACGGGGCGGCCAGCATTTGGGTAAACGGACAATACGTAGGCTACACCCAAGGAGCGAACAGCGAAGCAGCCTTCGACGTCACGCCCTTCGTGGAGATGGCACGCCGCAACTCCATCAGCGTGCAACTGGTGCGCTGGAGCGACGGCTCGTACCTTGAGGGACAGGATATGTGGCACATGAGCGGCCTGCACCGCGACGTATATCTCACCGCCGTGCCGCAGGTGAGCATCAAGGACTTCTACCTCTCATCCACCCTGAACACCAACAACTACACAAGTGGCTCGTTCACCGCCATGGTACAAGTTGAAAACACCACCGAGAGCACCAGCACGTCGCCCGCCAGGCGCCGCGTCACGGTGCGGCTCAAGAGTCCACAGGGCGACCTCGTCGGAGAGACGTTCCAAAACGTTGCCGTCGCTCCCGACAGCAGCAAGGTTGTTACCCTTGAAATCAAGGGGCTGAAAGACCTGGCTCTCTGGAGCGCCGAATGCCCAAACCTTTACACCGTGGAACTGGCCCTTAGCGAGGACGGCACTCCTGGGAGCGCGGGCGTCTCGCCCGCGGGTATTGCCGTCCCGTCCGCAGAATATGCAGCCGAAACCGAAGCCATCAGCCAGAAGTTTGGCTTTCGCGACGTGCGCATCAAGAACGGACTGGTGATGGTCAATGGGCAGCGCGTTTATTTCAAAGGCGTGAACACGCAGGATACCCATCCCTATCACGGGCGCACCATGGACGTGGCGACAATGCTTCGCGACGTGACCTTGATGAAGCAGGCCGGTATCAATACCGTGCGCTGCTCGCACTATCCCCGCCAGCACCGCATGTACTCCATGTTCGACTACTACGGCCTCTATTGTATGGACGAGGCCGACCTCGAATGCCACAAGAACTGGAGCGACGGCGGCACCATGTCGCGCGACACCACCTGGCTCCCCGCCTATCTCGACCGCGAACGCCGCATGGTGATGCAGCACCGCAACTACTCCTCCATCCTCTTCTGGAGCCTCGGCAACGAGTCGGGCGGCGGCTCCAACTTCGACGCCTGCTACGACCTGGTGCGACGGCTCGACCCCACACGCCCCGTGCATTATGAAGGGGCCACACGCGCCCGCCAGCATTCGGCATCCGACCTCTTCTCACAGATGTACCCCGCTGTGAAGGTGGCACAGCAGAACGCCAATGCCAACGACGCCAGCCAGCCTTACTTCATCTGTGAATACGCACACGCCATGGGCAACGGCGTGGGCAACCTGCAAGAATACTGGGACATCATCATCGGCTCGCGCCACGGCATCGGCGGCTGCATCTGGGACTGGGTGGACCAGAGCATCCTCGACGGGCGCGACATCCGCAAGGGGCGTACCGAGCAGAACGGACTGCCACGCCTGATGACCGGCAACGACTACGGCGGCCCCAACCAGGCCAACTTCGTGAACAACGGCATCGTGCTTGCTACGCGTGAATGGTCGCCCAAACTCACCGAGGTGAAGCAGGTGTACCAGCCCGTGCGTTTCCTCTTCTGGGACGCAGCCACACGCACCGCCACCGTGCGCAACGACGCCGCATTCACCAACACCAACGCTTACCGCCTGCGCTATCAGGTGCTCTGCGAAGGGCGCGTGACAGAGAGTCGCTACATCGATGCACCGAGCATAGCGCCCGGAGAAACAGGACAGATCGTGCTGCCCCTGAAGAAGAAAATCAAGCAAGGCAAGGAATACACCGTGCAGTTTGACTTCCTACTGCCCGAAGCCACAGCATGGGCCGAGGCAGGGCATAGCGTGGCCGGTGCAGACTTCGTGTTGCAGCCCCGCACCGACGCCCTGCCACCCGTGAAGGGTAAGAAGCAGGCCAACCTCTACGGCGACTTCGCCGGCGGCGGAGCCATGGGTGCCACGGCAGGCGGCGTGACCTTGAGCCACGCCCCGAACGGAGGCCTCACCTGCAACCTCTTCGACGAAGCCCCCACGTTCGACAGTTTCGCATGGGTAGAGAACTTCAAGGGCGCCTACCCCGCTGGCAACGCCGTGCTGTCGCGGCGGGCCGGAGCCATCACCCTCAGGGCCGACGGCGCCGCCACCGTCACCGAAGAAGTCAGCACCGAGCAGTGCGACTATACCTTAGTATATATATTGTATGGCAGCGGCACGCTCGACATCCAAGCCACTTTCCGCCCCAAGCGCGACGGCCTGCGCCGCATCGGGCTGGTGATGAAACTGCCCTGGGAGCGTGGGCGTATCGCCCGCGAAAACGAAACGCTGCGTATCAGTTACTACGGACGCGGCCCGCTCGAGAACTACCCCGACCGCAAACAGGGCTCACGCCTCGGGGTGTATGAGACCACCGTGGCCGACAACTTCTGGCCCTACGCCCACCCGCAGAGTTGTGGAGGCCACGAAGACGTGCGCTGGTGCACCTTCACCCGTGCCGACGGCACAGGGGTGCGCATCCTCACGCAGGGCAACGTCTCCATGCAAGCCCTGCCCTATTCCGATCGCGTGATGAAAGAAACGCGCCACCCGTGGGATTTGCAGGCCGAGGGCGTCATCCTGCACCTCGACGCCGCCATCCAGGGCGTAGGCAATGGTTCCTGTGGCGGCGGCAACGAAACGCTGCCCCAATACCGCTGCCCCGCCGACGGCACGCTGGGCTACACCCTACGCTTTGAGAACATTGACCGTTGAACATTGACCGTTGAACATTGACCGTTGAACATTGACCGTTGAACATTCTCAATACCGGTAGCAATGGGTTTTGCAAATGGTCAATGGTCAACGGTCAATGGTCAACGGTCAATGGTCAACGGTCAATGGTCAACGGTCAACGGTCAACGGTCAATGATCAATGGTCAATGTTCAACGGTCAATGCGTGCCGTGTTTATTCCTCTCCGAACGGGGCCCAGCCTGAGGCGGCCTAGTTGTCGTACCGGCGGGAGCGTTGGCCTTCGCTACTGCTCGCACCGCCTCCGCCGCCTATTCCTGCGCCGCCGCTCTGCACGTTGCTGACGGCAAAGAGACTGGCGGGACGGTAGGTGGCGATAATCATTTCCTTGTCGAGCATGGGGAGCATCCAGATGCCATAGTCGGTAGCAAGCAGGGTTTGGTACACATTGTCCGACGTGCGCGCCACGAATTGCCACATCTTGCCTGCTGCCGTAGAGCCGAAGGTGTGCAGTTCGGAGAACTCTATGGTGTCGCCTACCACGAAGTAGTCCTTGCCGTCAATGGTAAAGGCTGGCGTGGTGATGCACGTGCCGCCGTCGTAGGCTGGGGTGTTAAAACGGTAGGAAGTGGGACTTCCTAGGCGAGGAAGTGGGACTTCCTGTTTTGAGGTGGTGCGGGGGAGGTGTAGAAATCTCAAAGGTATACTTTAGTGCCATTAAAGGTATACTTTAGTGCCATTAAAGGTATACTTTAGTGCCATTAAAGGTATACTTTAGTGCCATTAAAGGTATACTTTAGTGCCATTAAAGGTATACTTTAGTGCCATTAAAGGT
>JAFSWM010000082.1 GCA_017444485.1 Bacteroidaceae bacterium
AATGGTCAACGGTCAATGGTCAACGGTCAATGGTCAACGGTCAATGGTCAACGGTCAATGGTCAACGGTCAATCGTCAATAAAACAATATCAATGCTCAATGCAAAAATAATCTTAATTAATTGTCACAACCATGAAAAGACCAAGATTTGTGGGCGAGAACCCCGTTGTCGGCATTCGCCCCATCATTGATGGCCGCCAGGGCGGTGTGCGCGAATCGCTCGAGGAGCAGACGATGAGTATGGCCCGCCGTGTGGCCGCCCTCTATGAGCAGGAACTGCGCTACACCGACGGTACACCTGTGCGCTGTGTCATAGCCGATGGCACCATAGGGCGTGTGGCCGAGGCCGCTGCCTGTGCTGAGAAGTTTCGTAGAGAAGGTGTGGGAGCCGTGCTGAGTGTCACACCATGCTGGTGCTATGTGAGCGAAGTCATCGACTATGAAGACCGCCTGCCGCAGGCCATCTGGGGCTTCAACGGCACGGAGCGCCCGGGCGCAGTCTATCTCGCAGCAGCCCTTGCCGCCCATACGCAAAAGGGTATGCCAGCCTTCGGCATCTACGGCCATGACGTGCAAGACGCCGACGACGAGACCATCCCCGACGACGTGCGCGAGAAACTCTTGCGCTGGGGGCGTGCCGCCGTAGCCGTCGCCACGATGCGCGGCAAAAGTTATCTCAGCATTGGCAACGTGGCAATGGGTATCGCCGGCAGCATTGCCAATCCCGACTTCTTCCAGGAATATCTCGGCATGCGCAACGAACAGGTGGACATGACCGAAGTGCTACGCCGCATGGAAGAGGGAATCTACGACAAGGAAGAATATGAAAAGGCATTAGCCTGGACAAAGAAATACTGCGTGCCTCACGAGGGCGCGGACTTCAACAGACCAGAGAAGCAAGCCTCGCGTGAGAAGTTGGACAAAGAGTGGGAATTTGTGGTGAAGATGCGCCTCATCTTTGAGGACTTGATGACTGGCAATGCCAAACTCCGCGAGATGGGCTTCAAGGAGGAGGCCCTGGGCCACAATGCTATCGTGGGCGGCTTCCAAGGGCAGCGTCAGTGGACCGACCACTGGCCCAACGGCGACTTTGCCGAGGCCCTGATGAACACCTCTTTCAATTGGAACGGCCCGATGGAGCCTTTTGCCTTCGCCACCGAGAACGACACGCTCAACGGCACCACGATGCTCTTCGGCAAACTGCTCACGGGGCGTGCCGTACTCTTCGCCGACATACGCACCTATTGGAGCCCCGAGAGCGTGCAGCGTGTCACGGGCTCCCACCTGCAAGGGCGTGCCAGCAATGGCATCATCCACCTCATCAATAGCGGCTCGTGCACCCTTGACGCCACGGGGCAGATGGAGGATGCGGCAGGCAAACCTGTGATGAAACATTTCTGGGAAGTGACACCCGAAGATACCGAGCGCACGCTGGCGGCCACCACGTGGTATCCGGCCAACCGCGACTACTTCCGTGGCGGCGGTTTCTCCAGCAACTTCCTGTCGCGCGGCGGGATGCCCTGCACCATGATGAGGCTCAACCTGGTGAAAGGCCTCGGACCCGTGATGCAGATTGCGGAGGGCTGGACGGTGGACATCGCACCCGAACAGCACAAGGCACTCGATGTGCGCACCGACCGCACCTGGCCCACCACCTGGTTCGCTCCGAGGCTTACGGGCAAGGGGACGTTCAAGGATGTTTATAGCGTGATGAACAACTGGGGTGCCAACCACGGGGCTATCGCTTACGGCCATGTGGGACAAGACCTCGTGACGCTCTGTGCCATGCTCCGCATCCCTGTGTGCATGCACAATGTGGACGAAGAAGCCATGTTCCGCCCCAGTGCTTGGCGCAGTTTCGGCATGGATGCCGAAGGGAGCGACTATAGGGCCTGCCAGAACTTCGGACCATTGTATAAGTAACTTAAGTTTCTGAAGTTATGAGGAGAAGTTATGAGGAGAAGTTATGAGGAGAAGTTATGAGGAGAAGTTATGAGGGGGAGTTATGAGGGGCCGACACTTCATTGCACGGTGTTTTACCCTACGCTGAAAAGTAACGGCCCTTTATAACTACTCTATTAACTTCCTTCTATAACTTCCCAAGAATAACTTCCGAAACTTGAATAAGTAATTGTCAGAACGCGGGGTTCGGCTGCCATGAGGCTTCCGGCCCCGCCAAATTCCCCAATAACATGCAAGAAGAGATTAAGGCCTTTGTGACTGCCGCGCACAAGGTTGGCGCGATGGGTCTCACGCGATGCAGCAGCGGCAACTTGTCCTGTCGGGTGGGCGATGTGGCCCTTGTCAGCGCCACAGGCTCTTGGCTGCCCGAACTGCGAGAGGATCAGGTGGCCATCTGCGACATCGCCACCGGCAAGAGTCTGAACGGGGTGCGCCCCTCGATGGAGAGCGGCTTCCACCTCACCATACTCCGCGAACGTAACGACGTGAATGTGGTACTCCACTGCCAAAGCATCGCCGCCACAACCATCGCCTGCATGGAACCGCGTCCGGCTGACTTCAACGTTACCGCCGAACTGCCCTGCCATTGCGGGAAAGAGATTGCTGTGGTGCCCTACTACCGTCCGGGCTCCCCCGAACTCGCCGAGGCTGTGGTGGCTGCCATGGCTTCGCACGACAGTGTGCTACTGCTCAAGCACGGACAGGTCTTCGTGGGCAAGGACTACAACGCCGCCATCGAGAAAGCCGCATTCCTCGAAATGGCTTGCGACATCATCCTGCGCGCCGACGGGCGTCACACCGTCTTCACCCCCGACGAGGTGGCGGACATCGAAAGGACGTTCCTCGGGAAGTAGGAGCAGAGTATTATATAAGGCATTGAGGTTATGAGGCTCTTATAACCTTACAACCTTATAGCCTCAAGCATGAACATCATTAGGAAACGATACCGCCAGTTCCGAGCGTGGCAACTCAAGCCCTTCCGCTACCGAAACAAAAGTAAGGGAGTAGTGCGCTGCGCTAATTGCGGAAACGAGGTAGCGGCCAACTTCTGCCCCATCTGCGGGCAGCGGGCAGGAGTGGGGCGCATCTGCTGGGCCGCGGCATGGCAGAGCGTGTTGCTGCTATGGGGATTGGACACGCGCTCGCTGTCCTACACCCTGGTGCAGTTGTTGCTTCGTCCTGGCTATCTCATCAGCGACTACATCAGGGGGCATCGCCAGGTGTCTTTCCCGCCCGTGAAGATGTTGTTCATCGTTGCTATCGCGCTTGTAGTCATCGACACCCTATTCCCTACGTCTAAACCGGAGTCAGCACCTGCTGACTCCGCCGACTTCCTGAGCCATTTCAGCCATTGGCTCGACGAGAACCCGGGCTGGTTGATGCTGCTGACCACCATCTCCATGCTCCTGCCCACGTGGTTCGTCTTCCGATGGGCTCCGCGCCACACCCGCCATACCCTCCCCGAGGGTTTTTTCATACAGGTGTTTATGGCAACCATTTTAGGTCTTATCGAGGTGATGGTCACGCTGAGTCCATGGTTCTTTTTGCTCTTCCCTGCCTATTACGTGGTGACCTATAGGCGTCTCTTCGGCTATAGGCTTTGGGGTACGCTCTGGCGCATGGTGGCTTGCATCCTCCTCGTGGCTCATGAGGTGTATTTCTTCGTCGTGATAGCACAAATCTTCCAAAAGGAAATCCCCGAGATTTACGACCACCCAGTGCTGCACTTCTTAGTCATCGCTTTCAATGTGCTACTCATCCTCCTTGTCGTTGGAGTTATTAGTCTGTATACGGCACGAAAAACCAAAGTATCAAAGGCATGAAAAGAAATGTATATCTTGCCGCCGACTTCGGCGCAGGTAGCGGCAGAGTCATCGCGGGATGGCTCACGCGGGGCAGGCTGGAGATGAAAGAAATACACCGCTTCAGCGACCGCCAGGTGAGGCTGGGCGAACGTCTGTATTGGGACTTCCCCTCCCTGCTTCAAGATCTCAAAGATGGGCTTAGCAGGGCGGCGGCAGAGGGGTATGAGGTAAGAAGTCTGGGCATAGACACCTGGGGCGTGGACTTCGGGTTGATTGATGCCCGCGGCGACCTGATAGGCTGGCCCGTGAGTTATCGTGACCAGCGTACCGCTGGCATGCAAGAGCAAGTCTTCAGCCACTCTTTGGACCGCCAGGAGTATTATGCACTGACCGGTATTCAGCAGTTGGATATCAACACAATCTTCCAACTCGCCGCCCTGCGCACTGCTGACGACGTGCGTCTGAGGAAGGCCGCAGGGCTGCTTTTCATGCCCGACCTGCTGGCTTACTACCTCACGGGCCACGTTGCTAACGAATACACCATAGCCTCCACCAGTGGACTGCTTGACGCCAAGCACAGGGACTGGGCGTGGTCGGCCATTGATGCCCTGGATTTGCCTCGCGATATCTTTGGTGAAATCATTAAGCCTGGCACAGACCGTGGACGGCTGCTTCCGGACATCGCCGTTGAGACTGGTGTAGGAGAAATTCCCGTCGTGGCCGTGGGTAGTCACGACACGGCCAGCGCCGTCTGCGCCACACCGCTGACCAACGGCGCGGCTTTCCTCAGCAGTGGCACATGGTCGTTGTTGGGGGTGGAACTCACTGAGCCCATCCTTACCGAGGACGCACGCCTTGCGGAGTTCACCAACGAGGGCGGCGTGTGTGGCACCATCCGTTTCTTGCAAAACATTACCGGCCTCTGGCTCTTGCAGCGCCTCATGGCTGAATGGGAGCGTGCCGGCGAGCGTCAGACATTCGATATCCTCCTGCCCGCTGCCGAAGCCTCGTGCTACAATGGCCTTGTTCCCGTGAGCGACGCACGCTTCAGCAATCCACCTTCAATGGAAATAGCCCTCCGTTCCTACCTTGCCGAAAGCGGACAGCCCGCGCCTCAGGTTAAGGCCGACCTCACGCGCTGCGTCCTCCGCTCCCTCGCCACCAAGTATGCTGAAGCCCTGCAAGGATTGGGCACACTGACGGGGCGTCCCGTGCGCAGCCTAAACGTGATTGGCGGCGGCTCGCAGAACGCCCTGCTCAATCAGTTTACTGCCAACGCCACGGGCCTCCCTGTTCTCGCCGGACCGGTAGAAGCCACAGCGATGGGGAACATCCTCGTGCAGGCCATGGCGGCAGGAGAAGTCAGCGGATTGGACGAAGCGCGGAGCATCGTGAGCCACAGCGTGCAAATGCGTCGGTTTGAGCCTGAAAAGAACTGAGAAGCACTAAACTATGATACACCTTGAAAGCGACTATAACAACGGAGCACACCCCGACGTGTTGCAGCGTCTCGTAGCCACCAACGACGAACGAACACAGAGTTACGGCGACGACCATTTCAGCGAGCATGCCTGCGAATTGATACGCGCCGCCTGCGAAGCCCCCGATGCCCAAATATGGTTTCTTGCCGGTGGCACACAGACCAACGCTGCCATCATTGACTGCGTGCTGCAGCCCTACGAAGGCGTGCTTTGTGCCGACACCGCACACATCAACGTGCACGAGGCTGGTGCCGTGGAATTTACTGGACACAAAGTCATTGCCCTGCCGTCGTGCGAGGGGAAACTTGAAACCGCAGCGTTGCAGGAATGGCTCGCGGCTTTTTTTGCTGATGACACCGCAGCGCACATGGTGCGCCCTGGGATGGTCTATCTTACGTTCCCCACAGAACTTGGCACGCTCTACACTGCCAACGAACTACATGCAATCCGCGCTGTCTGCTCTGACTACGGCCTGCGGCTCTATGTCGATGGTGCACGCCTGGCCTATGGACTCGCAGCAAGCGCCGATGTCACGCTCCCGTTGCTGGCACGGGTGGCCGACGTGTTTTATATCGGTGGCACCAAGTGTGGCGCGCTCTGTGGCGAAGCGGTGGTGTTCCCGAAAAGCGATGCGCCAGCCCACATGCTCAGCCGCATCAAGCAACACGGCGCATTGCTGGCAAAGAGCCGCGTGGTGGGCGTGCAGTTTGAAGTCCTGTTCGCTGCCAATGGAAACGCTCCTTTATACTTGACGTTGGGACACCACGCTGTCGCTCTCGCCATGCGTCTGCGCCGCCTTTTTGTGGAACAATTGGGCTATCAGCCTTATATCGATTCGCCCACGAACCAACAGTTCTACGTCATTCCGAACACCGATTTGGAAAACCTACGCCAGCACATCGGCTTCGAAGTGTGGTGTCCAGTTGACAAGCACCACACCACCTGCCGTTTCGTCACCAGTTGGGCGGTGACCGACGAGGAGATTGACGACTTGGAACACGTGCTATAAGGTTTTGAGGTCTTGAGGGGCTGCGCGATGACCTCACGACCTTATAACCTTACAACCTTCTATTGTCCTCCCACAACGCATATGGATGGAAACGTTTAAGGACTTTTCTTTTGCGAGAGGTTGCTTGTTCAGACCATGAAAATAGTAGTAGCCATCGACTCGTACAAAGGTTGCCTCACCTCCGTAGAAGCGAACAGCGCCGCCGCAGATGGCATTATGGCGAGGCTGCCAGGTGCAGAAGTGGTGCAGGTGCCTGTCAGCGATGGTGGTGAAGGGTGGGTGGCCGCTTTTCAGGTGGCTATCGGCGGCGAGTTGGTGGCGGTCAGCGCGATGGACCCCTTGATGCGGCCTCGGATGGCGCAATATCTGGTGAAAGGCGAAACGGCTGTGATAGAAATGGCCAAAGCCAGTGGACTCATGTTGCTGCGCGAAGAAGAACGCAACCCCCTGCGCACCACTACTTATGGCACAGGCCAACTCGTGGCTGACGCGGTGCGGCGTGGCTGCAAAAATCTCATCGTCGGCCTCGGGGGAAGCGCTACCAACGATTGCGGCATGGGTATGCTCCGTGCGCTTATTGACATTTTTGCCAAAGGAGGTTCTTGGGATGATATTCGGGAATTGCAGGATGTGCGCATCACGATTGCCACCGATGTGACCAACCCTCTTTGCGGAGGAAACGGAGCAACTTATGTGTTTGCCCCGCAAAAAGGCGCTACGGCAGAAATGCTTGTGTCGCTTGAAAAGCGTGCCAGGCATTTCGCGGATGTTTCGGCCAGGCACTTCGGCTACGACTACCAAAACAAGCCTGGAGCAGGGGCTGCTGGCGGGGTGGGCTATGCGTTCATGCAATATATGGGTGCCGCCTGCCGCTCTGGTGCCGATCTGCTGTTTGAAGCCATTCGAATAGACGATCTCTTACAAGGTGCTTCGTTGATTGTAACAGGAGAAGGCACCGCCGACCGCCAGACCTTGATGGGCAAACTTCCGGCTGCCATCCTCAGAAGAGGAACGGCACACGGCGTTCCTGTTGTCTTGCTTGCTGGGTGTGTCAAGAACGTCCACGAACTCTGCGCCGCTGGCTTCTCTGATGTTATTTGCATCACCCCACCATCGCTACCGCTCCATGAAGCCCTGAATCGTGAGGTGGCCATGCGCGGCATCCGTCATGGTGTCGCGTCCGCCCTCTTCAAGAAACTTTAATCCCGAGGCCTTTGAGCCATTTCTTCACTTTAGCACGCTCTGTGCGCACTTCGTGGCCGTAAATGCTGAACCCTTTCTGTACGTTCGCGCCGGGGAAGGCGGCCTTTACGTCTTCAACAGTGCTGGCCAGCCCGCTACCCTCATGGGTGGTGAAGGGAATGACGGTTTTACCTTTCAGGTCGTCCCTGTGGTTCTTGAAGAACGTAAACATCACCTGTGGGTAGGTGCCCCACCAGATTGGGCCGCCGATGAAAATGGTGTCGTAGGGCGTCAGGTCAACGTCGCCCTCGTACGGCGGGAGTTCGCCATTCCTGGTTTCTTCTTGCGCGAGGTGGATTAGCGGAGTGTAGGCCATGCCGTCGTATTTGTGGGTGACAATCTCAAACTGGTCTGCACCCGTCATTTCGCTGATGTAGTCGGCCACAATCTTTGTGTTGCCCACCTCTATGTTACCTACAGCGTAGTTGTCTCCGGCATGGGAGAAGAACACAACGATAGTCTTGCTTTTCTGTTCCATGGTGTTTTCTTGGGATTTGCTGCCGCTGCATGACACGGACGTGATCAATGCGGCGAGGGTGATGATACTTTTGATAAATCTCATTGTAATGATTGTTATATATGATTCGTATTAAGAACTGCTTGACGAGGCCAAAACGGAGGCTAATGTGTAGCTTTCAGATATTGTAAATCGCCGTACCAATATGAAGCGGTGCAGCCGCCATCAATGAGTAGGTCGGCACCGCTGATGAAACGTCCACGCGAGGACATGAGGAACTCGGCCAGATCACCCACTTCGTCAGGCGTTCCAGCGCGATGAGCGGGCATTCCTTTAATCATGCGGAGATAGCCCTCTTTACGCGGTCCGTGCAACTCGTCGTTGGCCAGCGGGGTGATGATGATGCCTGGCGAAATGCTGTTGATGGTGGCACCTCGACGGCCCCAACGGGTGGCTTCGTACATTACGCGCAACACGTTGCAGCGCTTTGAGTACTGATAAGCTTTCAGTGTATCGTTGATTTCGCGAAGGAAAGGCAGGCTGAGCAATTCGTCGGCGGGAGTCATGGCCAATGCATCGTTCTGCTCCTGCGGCAGAGCAGGCAGGCGGTGACCGCTCTGCGACGAGATTATCACACCAGAACCTCCCTCACCTATGACTTTCCCGAACTCCTCAATGAGTACGCTCGTACCATAGAGGTCCACTTCCAGGATGCGTTCCACGGAGGCTTGCGAGGGTGATACGCCCGCTGCATTCACCACATGCTTCACCTTGCCCTTGCTTGTCGCTATCTCCACCAACCGCAGGGTGTCCTCCTTAGTCCCGAGGTCGCATTGCGTAATGGTACATTCAAAACCGGCGTTTTCCAACGTCTTGGCGCTCGCTAAAGCGTTTTCCATAGAGTAGTCGGCCAAAACAATGTGCTTGCCAGCCGCCACACGGCGGATGATAGCCAACCCGATACTGCCAGCACCCACTAATACAGAGACTTGTTTCATGCTTATAGTATGATTATCCTATTTGATATTCGCCTGTACGTATGGCTGCAATAACGCCGCCGTCAATGAGCAGATCGGTACCAGTGATAAACTTGGCGTGCTCGCTCAGCAAAAAGGCGGCAGCCTCTGCAATTTCATCGCTCGTACCGGTGCGTCTAGCGGCTGAAGCATCTATCATACGCTGGTATCCTTCGCTGTGGGCATTGAATTCGTCATAAGCTAGCGGTGTGACAATCACTCCGGGGCTTATTGTGTTGATACGGGCGCAACGATTGCGCCATGAAGTGGCGGCTGCACGTTGTGCTTGCAGATGGTTCATCCGTTTGGCAATCATATAGGCAAGACCAGAGTTTTTCATGGCTACTTCTTTGATGAAAGCGATGTCTTTCAGCCCCTCGGTCGGTATCTGCAACAGTTGCGTTTCAATGTCGTTGGGAATGGGGTACATGTAGGCTGCCTGGCTCGATATGATAAGCCCTGCACCGCCTTGAGCCATCACTTCGCCGAAAGCGTCCACGGCATAGCCCGTGCCAACCATGTCGAGGTCAATGATGTGCTCTGGGTTGGCTTGATTTGGAGAAGCGCCCGCCGTGTCGATGAAGTACATTACAGGGCCGAGTTCGGCTGCCTTTTTAGCAAAAGCCTGCACGCTGTCCTTTTTCAGAGCGTTTACCACCATCGTCTCTACGTCATAGCCGCTGTGACGGAAGTCTTCAGACACTCGTGCCAGTGCTTTTTCGCTAATGTCGCCCAACAGGATCTTCTTGCCTGCCGCTATTCGCCGCACAATGGCTGTACCCATGCTGCCAGCACCCAGAAGTGCCACTACTGCTTTTTGTTCGTTTCTGTCGAAAACCATAATTATGTCCTTCTTTTATTGAATGTTTTTAATGAACTTGGCAGGATTGCCGCCCACGATGGTGTTCGGCGCTACGTCTTTGGTGACCACGGCCCCTGCTCCCACCACAGCATTTTCACCCACGGTCACTCCAGGCAATATGGTTGCTCCTGCTCCGATTCAAGCGCCCCTGCAGATATGTACAGGCTTGCAAATAAGCAGAGCCCGGTCGTGCAGGTCGTGGTTGTTGGATATGATTTGCACGTTGGCAGCAATCATTGCGTCGTCATCGATGGTGCCGCCACCTCACGACATCATCAGGCAACCGCCCATAATAATTACGTTCTTGCCTATAGTGACCTGGACGGCGCACACAAGGTTCAGTGGCGGCATGACACGGCTTCCTTCACCGATCTTTCCCGCAAAGAGTTCTTTCACCAAGAAACCATACTATTTTTACGAATATCAAGGTTGTTGGGAACGATTAGGTTAATACGGGACCACCCACAGCAAGGATGAAATCGACCTTCTGCTCACGAGCCAACCTTGCGCCCTCCAGCACCTTTGCATAAGTGGGATTCGGCATGATGCCGCCAAAGTCCGTCACTGTCTTCCCAGCCTCCGCCAGCATCGCCACAATGCGGTCATACAGTCCCGTGCGCTTCAGCGAACCACCACCGTATGCCAGCATCACACGCTTGCCATATTTCTGTAACTCCTTCTTCAGCGAGTCCTCAAAACATCCCTGTCCGAAATGGATTCGGACAGGAAATTCATAGTCGAAATTTTCCATCTTCTTACAAATTCTTATTGAAGAATGGAATAATAAACTCGAATGCTTCACTGACGAACGGAGCGAGGTCGTACATATCAAAGTGGCTGGCCTCAGGGATGACGTGCATCTCCTTCTGGGTATGGGGCACCGCATTGAAAACCTCAGTCGATGCCTCGCGGCTCCAGGCGTTTTCGCCTGTGACGACGAGGTAGGGCTTCTTCATGTCCTTCATGATGCTGACCACGTTGTACTTCACCAGTTCCAGCTGGCTCCACGCCACCACCTGATTGGACCAGCGGGGATGTGTGCCGCGCGATCTATAATACTAGGCGGCACCCTCGTCGAAAGCTCGCGGCATGAAGTTCAGGTGCATCAGTCCGCCCTTGCCCTGCTCGTATGCTTCCTTGGCAGCCTTTACCTCGTCTTCGGGACGGAAGAATCCGGCCATAGCCGATTTCGAGATGTCGGCGATGGCGGGTACAATGGCCGTAATGGCTTTCAGCCGAGGCTTCATCACACCGGCCACCGACATATACGAGCCGCTTCCGCAGATTCCCAAGCCGCCGATACGGTCGTTATCGATG
>JAFSWM010000083.1 GCA_017444485.1 Bacteroidaceae bacterium
AGGTTGCTACAATATCCGAAAGCTCCGCGGCCGCACTTCAAGCCTGCGGGCAGCGTGAGTTTCTTGATGCCGTTGCCCCAGAAGGCTTCCTCGCCTACCTCCTTGAGGCTGGCGGGCAGTTCCAGGGCGGTGAGGTTCTTGGGTGTGCGCCCGTAAGAACCACCGCTGAAGGCGTGCTCGCCAATCGTCTCAACGCCGTTGCCTAACGAGAGTTCGCGGATGTCGCAGTTGTTGAACGCATACCGTCCGACGCTCTTTATGTTGTCGCCAAGGACAACACGATGCAGGCTGTCACAGTTTTGAAAAGCGAAATCGGGGATGTTCGTGATGCCGCCGCGAATGGCGATGCCTTGAAGGTACTTATCGAAGAGGTTAGCCGGAAGTTCGTCAATCTGTGCGTTGAAATCGAGGTTTTTGATGGAGGTAGAGTCCTCTACATAGCCTTTAAATGCCCCGCCGTAAATGGCATTGACGGCGTAAGTCTTTCCGTCGTAGTTGATACTTGAGGGGATGGTCACCTCGCCGCGATAACTCTCCGTCAGGCTGCTCGCAACTGTGGCGCTCAAAGTCTCGTCGTCGAGGTCGTACCATACGCCGTCCACCTGAACCTTCTCGCGTTTCTGCCGGGCGATACCATATATAATCTCGCCGAAGGGAGCGTAGGAGTGCGCCTTGTTCCATTCGTCACCAAAAGGACGAATGACTTTCATCGTGAAGTAGCCATTGCAAGAGCCATCCCATCCGAAGTCGATGTGGAAGAGCCCTTCGTCGTTGAAGCCATCGATGACCATGGCATGACCGATTGTTGCTTTTGGCACTCGTATGTAGCGGTCGTATGCCCAAATGTCGGTATAGATAGTGTCGTGACCAGCATAATAGACTGGGCGACCGGCACGCAACTCATCGCGTAGCGTGAAATCTGATACACCACCGTATTTTACGCGGCTCTCATCGTAGCCGAAATTCGTGATAAGCGCCTTGTAGGCATTTAGAGTGTAAGCCTCGCTGCCGTTTGCTTGGTCGTAATGCATATTGACGGCGCAGCCGACGTCGTAGAGCAATTTTTGGCGGGCTGCATTTCGCTTGTCGGGATCGTCAGACTCCATATTGCCCCAGGCGTAGGTTGATTGCGTAAAGTCAATGCTCTGGTTCGTATCATAGAAATTGGTATGGCTGCCATAACCCTGTTTCGGCCAGCGATGATAGTTCAGTATCGCTGCCACCGCCGTAGCCACGCAGCCGGCATTCTGGTGCCCGTAGAGGCCTATGCTCTGTCCCCAGGTCGTCCGCAGCAGCGGTCCAATATTGCCGTAGCCTGCAGCGGGGGCTGCCTGGAGACTACGGGTGCTTGCAATTTGTTCAGCGGTACCATACTCGGCACTGTTGCGATAGGCTGCAATTTCGCGGGCATAGGCCCCGAGGAGCCATTCCAACCCGTCGGGCAGGTTGCCGTTGGCATATGCGCCCGTATCGCTCCAACCCAGCACTTCGCGCTCGGCGCTCTTGTCGCCGGCCACCACGACGAAGCCGCTTGTGGGAAGGTCATACACATAAAGTTCGGGGGCTTCTCTGCCCACGGACGAAGTCCAGGCCAACTTCAGCCTTCGGGCGTCAGCAGCCGGAAGCCGCCGTGTGCCGTCAGCCGAGGGTGTGGACACAAAGCGCATGGCAATCTGCCGCGCCTCGGCCTCGTCCACCACTTGCGCCATCCCTTGCACCATAAACGATAGTGCCAAAACGGCAATCAGCAGGAGTTTCTTTTTCATAGCAATTGCAAATTAGACGTTTCTGATTTTTGCAAAAGTCTGCAACGCGCCCTGAAAGAAACTCCTGATTTTTGTAAAACGACTCCTGAAAACAAAAATCAGGAGTCGTTTCGCCTTGTTCGGGCACGAGGATAAAGCGAATGTGGGAGAATGGGAGCGGCCTTTACTCGCTTTCGCCCTCATCGGTCGGGGATGGTGCACTGGCGTTTTTGGCCAGCCATTGTTTGGGGGTGGTACCCGTGCGGCTGCCGAACGAACTGTAGAAGCCGCTCTCCGACGCAAAGCCCGACTCGATGCTCAAGGCTCGGATTTTCATGTCGGGATTGTGCTGCAACAGTTCGCAGGCGTAGTCCACGCGCCGCGCGTTCACATAGTCGGGGAAGGAGCGGAAGCCATGGGCACGCAGACAGGTGGCGAGTTCGCGGTTGGTGATGCCCAGCGCCTCCGCCACGGTGGGAGCGCGAAGTCCTGCATCGCGAAAGATTTGCCCGTCTTGCAAGAATGCTTCAATGCGTGCAAAGAGGGCGTCGGAGGCTTCGGCAATTGCTGTGTCTTCGCTCCCGACGTCAGTGGAGGGTTCAATTTGTGAAGGCCCGCGCTTCCGCTTTCGCCACCACACAATTCCGCCGCCTATCAGGAGCGCAGACAGCAACAGCCCGCCGCCCCATAGCCATGGGGAACAAAGCCACGAGGCTTCCTCCTCTTTCATCTCTCTCTTTCCAACCGGCAGTCGCCATACCGTGGCTATTGGTTCGAAATTGTCTTTGATATAGCCGCCGGCGAAAAGAATGTCGCCATCGGAAGTCAGAATGGGGCATTGGGGGTTGGCGTGCCCCACTTTCAGGTTTGCGACGAAGAGCATGAGGCGTGCCTTGCCACCGGTGAGCGCCTCGGAATAATCGGTCTTGAGCACATAGACGTGTTCCTCTTTGTCGTACCCTACCATGTAGCCCACTCCTGCTTTTCGGTCAGAGAGGAAGCGGCTGCTCCAAAGGATGCGGTGCCCCTGGTGCGCCACGGGTACGGGGTAGTCGGTTTGCAGCAGGGAGAAATGCCCTCCATCGACGAGAGCAAGGGCCACCTCCTCCTCGCCGTGTGCCACAGGCAGGATATAGGCATAGCGTCCCGCCGACGTGTCGCTCACAAGACTCATGTAACTGCGCCAGTCCCACCCTGCCATGAGTGGCCACTCGCGCAGCAGCGGTTCTTCGTAGGCCGCGCCGTGCAGACGGTCCACCACAGCGGGCGAAGCCAGGCTGTCGTCGTGTTCGTCCTTGATGCCGAAGATGATGGCATCGTCTTTTGACGTGAGCAAGATAAGAGGTCGGCTGCGCGACATGCTCAGGTCTTTTATCTTGGGGTTTTGCGCATTGTCCGGCCACGCTTCCAGGTTGTCCGGGTGGTACCAGTTGCCAGCAATCAGCACACTCCCGTCGCCCATCTCAGTGGCAGTGGCGAAGCAGCGCTTGCGGTCCATGCAACCGAACTCCCCGAAGGTGTGCGTTTTTGTATTGTAGGTCTCCACGGTGAACGTTTGCTCAATGCCCAGCGGCTGTTCGTGGCCTCCCGCCAACAGAACGCGCCCGTCCGAGAGCGGTAGCGCTATGCCCTGGTCGTGGGGGTATGTCATGAGCATCGTGTGCCACGCTGTACCGTCAAACCATTCGGCGGTCGGTGTGGGCACGAAGCCTGTGGTATGTCCGCCGAAGACTACGACCTCTCCGCCCGCCACACATATCATGGCGTGGCCTGCCCGTGGGATGTTCAGGTCGGGGAGCCGCTCAGCCACCAGGCGTTCCACAGGCAAGTCCTTTGCCCCTTGTGCCGACCCTTTCGGGGCGCCCGCCATGAAGAGGCATAAAAGTAGGGGATATAACAACAAGCGTGTGCTCACAGGCAATCAGGCTGACGTGATTAGGCTCACAAAATTACACAATAGTCGCTATGCTTGCGAGCCGAGAGACTGAAAAATGCGGGTGCGGGGCGCATATCCGCGCCATAATGTTTATTTTTGCGCCTATCCCAACCTTTTCATTGACCGTTGACCATTGCCAAAACCCACCAGCCGGTATTGCTTTTAGCGCTACTGCGGGCGGGGACGCCCGCGCTCCCAGCCTTTGCAATAGGCGGACTGATGAGGTCAATGGTCAATATGATAACAAATCCTTTTTTATGCACAAGACACCCAATCAGGAACTGCTCGTGGCCGCCATCAAGGACGGCACGGTGATCGACCACATCCCTTCCTCTCGCATCTTCGATGTGGTGAGCCTGCTCGGTCTGCAAGGCCTCGGCTCTGCCGTTGTCGTGGGCTGCAACCTGCAGAGCGGGCAGATGGGCACGAAGAGTATTATCAAGGTGGCCGACAAGTTCTTCACCCCCGAGGAGGTGAACCGCCTCAGTGTGGTGGCCCCCGGTGCCACGCTGAGTATCATCCGCAACTACGACGTGGTGGAGAAGCACCAAGTGCGTCTGCCCGAGGTGCTCAAAGGCATTGTAAGGTGTGATAACCCCAAGTGCGTCACCAACAACGAGCCCATGCCCACCCGCTTCCACATATCGTCCAGCGGACAGACCGTGCGTTGCCACTATTGCGACCACGAGCAGCGTATCGACAAGGTGAAAACTTTTTCCATTGAACGTTGAACATTGACCATTGACCATTAACCATTGACCATTCGCAAAACCCCTTTGCTACTGGTGTTAGTAATGGTCAATGGTCAATGGTCAATGTTCAATGAAAAGAGTGTTCAATGGTCAATGGTCAATGAAAAGAAGTGTTCAATAAAATAACAACCTAACACATGAAACAAGACACCCAGATCTTTCAACTCATCGAGGCCGAGCGTCAGCGTCAGATGCGCGGCATCGAACTCATCGCGAGCGAAAACTTTGTGAGCGAGCAGGTGATGCAGGCCATGGGCTCGTGCCTCACCAACAAGTATGCCGAGGGCTACCCTGGCCACCGCTACTATGGTGGCTGCCAGGTGGTGGACCAGACTGAGACACTCGCCATTGAGCGCATCAAGCGTCTCTTCGGCGCAGCGTATGCCAACGTGCAGCCCCATAGTGGTGCGCAGGCCAATGCAGCCGTCTTCCTCGCCTGCCTGAAGCCCGGCGACACCTTCATGGGCCTCAATCTCGACCACGGCGGCCACCTCAGCCACGGCTCGGCGGTGAATACCAGTGGCATCCTCTACCACCCCATCGGCTACAACCTCGACCGCGAGACGGGGCGTGTGGACTACGACGAGATGGAACGCCTTGCCCTCGAACACAAGCCAAAACTGATCATCGGCGGCGGCTCTGCCTACAGCCGCGAATGGGACTACAAACGGATGCGTGCCATCGCCGACGCCGTGGGTGCCATCTTTATGGTGGACATGGCACACCCTGCCGGACTCATCGCTGCCGGGCTGCTTGACAACCCCGTGAAGTACGCACACATCGTCACCTCCACCACCCACAAGACCTTGCGTGGCCCGCGCGGTGGCATCATCCTCATGGGGCAGGACTTCGAGAATCCCTGGGGCAAGACCACCAAGAAAGGTGTGGTGCGCATGATGTCGTCATTGCTCGACAGCGCCGTATTCCCCGGTCAGCAAGGTGGCCCGCTCGAACACGTCATCGCAGCCAAGGCCGTGGCCTTCGGCGAAGCCCTACAACCCGAATGGAAGGACTACGCCATGCAGGTGAAGAAGAATGCCGCTCGCCTGGCCGACCAACTGGTGCAGCGCGGCTTTGCCATCGTCAGCGGTGGCACCGACAACCACTCCATGCTCGTGGACCTGCGGCCCAAGTACCCCGAACTCACCGGTAAGGTGGCCGAGAACGCCCTCGTTGCCGCCGACATCACCGTGAATAAGAACATGGTGCCCTTCGACACCCGTTCCGCTTTCCAGACCAGTGGCATACGCCTCGGCACCCCCGCTATCACCACCCGCGGCGCCAAGGAGGACCTGATGGACAAGGTGGCCGAACTCATCGAGCGCGTGCTCAACGCTCCCGAAGACGAACAAGTCATCGCCGCCGTGCGTCAGGAGGTGAACAGCCTCATGTCCGATTACCCGCTCTTCGCCTGGTAGTTCCCACCATCTGCGACTTAGAAA
>JAFSWM010000084.1 GCA_017444485.1 Bacteroidaceae bacterium
AACTAAAAACCTAACCTTAAGGTTATGAGGTTTTGAGGTTATGAGGTTATAAGGGGCTGCGCGACGACCTAAAAACCTAACCTTAAGGTTATGAGGTTGTGAGATTATGAGGTTGTAAGGGGCAGTGCGCCAACGCCATAACTCCCAAATATTAACTCCCCCACTTAACTCCCAAGTATTAACTCCCCTTCATAACTCCCAAGTATTAACTCCCCTTCATAACTCCCAAGTATTAACTCCCCTTCATAACTCCCAAGTATTAACTCCTTTCACAAAAATGGCAAAGAAGACAAAGACTGTGTACGTCTGTTCGAACTGCGGACACGATGAACCGAAATGGCAGGGCCGCTGTCCGCAGTGTGGGGAGTGGAACACGATGAAGGAGATGACCTTAACTCCCGAACCCCGCCACCCGCTGCTGTCGGTACAAGGGGGAACGGACGGCGCAGCCTCGGTGAAAGCCCCTGTGCGGCTGGCCGACATATCTGCCGAAGATGAGCCGCGTGTGATGCTCGGCGATGCTGAACTGGCACGCGTGCTAGGGGGTGGCATCGTGCCGGGCTCGCTCACGCTGCTGGGCGGTGAGCCAGGGATTGGCAAGAGCACGCTCCTGCTACAGGCCATACTGGGCATCACCGACCGCACCGTGCTCTACGTCAGTGGCGAAGAGAGCGAGCGGCAGATCAAACTGCGTGCCGACCGCCTCGGCACGCCGCCAGAAGCCTGCTACCTGGTGTGCGAAACGGAGATGGAACGGGTGTTTGCTCACATCCGCTCCCTACGCCCAGCCCTGCTCGTGGTGGACTCCGTGCAGACGGTTTATTCCTCTGCCCTCGATGCCGCACCAGGCACCGTGTCGCAGATACGCGAGTGTGCCGCCATGCTGCTGCGCTATGCCAAGGAGAGCGGCACGCCTGTGGTGCTCGTGGGGCACATCACCAAGGACGGCACCATTGCGGGCCCCAAAGTGTTGGAACATATCGTGGATACGGTGTTGCAGTTCGAGGGCGACCGCCACTACTTCTACCGCATACTGCGTGCCCACAAAAATCGCTTTGGCAGCACCCACGAGATAGGTATCTATGAGATGCGCAGCGACGGGCTGCACCCCGTGGACAACCCCTCGGGGCTGCTGCGCAGCCCCGAACAGGAAGGGCTCAGCGGCATCGCCGTAGCCGCGGCAGTGGAGGGCGTGAGGCCGTTTCTCATCGAGACTCAAGCCCTGGTATCTACCGCCGCTTACGGCACGGCACAGCGTTCGTGCACCGGATTCGACGGACGCCGACTCAACATGCTGCTGGCGGTATTGGAAAAGAGGGTGGGCTTCAAACTGGCGCAGAAGGATGTATTCCTCAATATCGCTGGCGGTCTGCGCGTGAGCGACCCTGCCATTGACCTCAGCGTGATCAGCGCCGTGCTGAGTAGCAATGTGGACACCCCCGTAGAAAGCGGCACATGTCTCTCAGGGGAAGTAGGGCTGAGCGGCGAACTGCGCCCCGTCACACGCATCACGCAGCGGGTGGCCGAAGCCGCAAAGATGGGGTTCAGACGCATGGTTATCCCTCGTGCCAACCTGAGCGGCGTGGAGCGCAAGCCTAAGGGCCTCGAACTCATACCCGCTGCCCGTGTGGAGGAAGCCCTGCGTGCACTATTTGGATAATCTTTTTTTTATTGAACATTGATGATTGAACATTGATCATTAGCAAAACCCTTTGCTACCGGTATTGGTAATGTTCAATGGTCAATGTTCAATCATCAATGTTCAATAAATAGCGGCCACCTGGGAGGGGGCGCACCAAACCTTTGAGTTCGAGGTCGAAGAGCAGGGAGGTGACTGTGGCAACGGGGAGTTCGCTCTCTACAGCTATCTGATTGAGTTGCTTACGCTCGTCCTGGGCTATCAAGCGGCAGATGAGGCTCTCCTGTTCGCTGAGTTCGGGAAAAAGTTCGCGCTGCACAGGCTTTTGTTGCTTTTCTTGCCAACCCATCATACTTAGAAAATCTTCTGCCGAAGCGATGAGTCCCGCCGTATTGTCGCGAATGAGGGCGTTACATCCCTGACTGTATTGGTCGGCAGCGCGTCCGGGAAAGGCGAACACGCTGCGGTTGTAGTCTTGCGCCAAGCGTGCAGTGATGAGGGCGCCTCCCTTTGCAGCACTTTCTACCACCACGGTGGCCGCCGCTATGCCCGCCACTATGCGGTTGCGGCGCACGAAATTCTCGGGCTTAGGCTGTGTCTGCGTGAGATATTCGGTGAGCAACCCTCCCTGGTGTACCATCTGTTTCGCCGTGGTTCGGTGCAGGGCGGGATAGATTCGGTCCAATCCATGAGCCAACACTCCCACTGTCTGCAAACCATGCTCCAAGCAAGCGCGGTGCACATGCACATCAACGCCATAAGCCAACCCGCTTACCACCAGCGCGTCTGGCAATAGGCGAGCCAGGTCGCGGCAGAAGGTGCGGCAAAGGTCCTTTCCATACTCAGTGATGCGTCGTGTACCTACCACACTGACGATGTGCTGCTGGTTGAGGTCGGCAGTACCTAAGTAGAAGAGCACCAGCGGTGCATCGTCGCAGGCTCGAAGCAGCGCCGGATAGTCCGGGTCGTTGAAGGCAATGGCTCGTATGCCTTTCCTTTCGCAAAATTCTAATTCCGCATCTGCCCGTGCCAGGGCCTCATGCGACGAGGCGAGGGCAGCCATCAGGTTTCGCCCTGCACGCTCTGTCATATCCGGTAGCGGCGCCTTCAGTGCGAACACTGCCTGTGCCGAACCGCAGCGCCGATACAACTGCAAGGCGGTGGCCAGGCTTACTCCCTCCAGTCGGCTCAAGGCTATGGCGTATGCTGTTTCTGACATAAAAAAGTGTATTAGGTTTTGAGGTTGTAAGGTTATTAGGTTTTAAGGTTGTCGCGCTGCCCCTTATAACCTCACAACCTTATAACCTAAAAAAGTATTTAGCAAACACGCTGTTGATGAGTTCACAGTCGCGCGGTCTGCCAGCGATGAGGCAAACGATAGTCACGTCGGCATGAAGCGCATGGCGATGGTCGGGCAAGCGATAAAGGTCTTGATGGAAAACGTAGCGTATGCCCTGTTTCTCCACACTCAGGCAGGAGAGGAACGTGTCGTCGGGGCGCAAGGGTGACTTAAACTCCATGGCGAGGCGTGCCACGACGGTGTCGATACCCTGCTCGTGAAGCCGCGAAAAACTCACACCCTCGCTCTTCATAAACTCGCTGCGGGTGTGCTCAATGTAGTGCTGATAGACGGCGTTATTGACAATGCCCTGCAAGTCGCACTCATAGTCGCGCACCTGCATGGTCAGTTCGAAGGCGGGTTTTGTTCTTTTTTGATTCATTGTGGTATGCTTGTGTTTAGGTTATAAGGTTTTAAGGTTATAAGGTTATGAAGTCGTCGCGCAGCCCCTTAAAACCTTATAACCTCAAAACCTTATAACCTCAAATATTCTCGCCCTATGGCACATCGCAGACAATCCTTGCGTTGACAATATGCGCTGTACAACTGGTTGAGGGCTTGCGAGTCGGCAGCATGCTGTGCCTCCACACCCGCCACAGCCCAGCGACGCACTATATGGTCGTCCTCGGGCGGCAACTGTTCAAGGAAGGCAAAGGCACGTTCACAGTATTCTTCTTTCCCTACGTACCGCCCGTAAGCAAACAGCACAGGACAAACAGCGTTGAGTATGAGGCGGTATACAGTAGCCTTACGAAGGCGTTTGTCGCTCGGCGTGCTCTCACGACCAAAGGTATAGTGAGTGTGCCAATAGTCTGACACCTCGGCAGCAAAAAGTGCGGTAAGCGATTTGATGTCCGCTGCCGCTATCACAGCGCTGAGATTCAGCCCGCCCTCCACATAGAGCGCTGCCAACTGCGCCATGCGGATAGTGGGAAAGTTTTGAGGCCGCATGCGTAGGAACTTCCACACTGTGCCATCCATTGGTGTTAGGCCAAACTTGTTGCGCAGAAAAGCGTATTCCGCTCGCAAACGCTCCCAGTATGCGTCCTTTTGCTTTGGAAATGCATCAGATAGCATCCCCGCTTGGCCATAAAACAATGCCTCTACCTGAAACAGGTCGTCACGGTGGTGGGCCGCTGCGCTTAATGGCACATTGCTGGACCAATGCTCAAAAGCCTCTGCATTCACGCCGAAACCGAAGGCACGAGACAGAGCAATGAAAAACACACGCTCCCAGTCGCCGCCAGTGGTTTCGAGATATTTTTCTATACGTAGCGTCTTCTGCTCCAAGCGTTCCACCCCCATTTTGTCCAACCACGCATGGAGTTTCAGCCGAGAAAGGTTGGAAACAACACGAAAACATGGCGGGTACTCCATCTCTGCAAGCAGCCTTTCGTAGTTGGCTTGCACATAGTCTGGCACACGTATCTCCACCTGCGGCACCCTGATTCCCGTTGAAGTCACCACGTCGCGGTTGACATGGCAGCAAACGTGCAGCACCACATTGTCGTAGGCCGGATCTTTATCATGGTCGTGCGTGTACCAGTCGGTGGAGGAGAAATGTATCTCTATGTTGCCTGCCCACAGCATACCGCCGTGGCGCACCGTGGCATTGGAAAAGTCGGGGCCGGCATGAATATTCGGTCTGCCGGTATGTATAACCTC
This sequence comes from Bacteroidaceae bacterium, assembly GCA_017444485.1. GTDB lineage: Bacteria > Bacteroidota > Bacteroidia > Bacteroidales > Bacteroidaceae > Alloprevotella. Next base: position 4,644 of record JAFSWM010000084.1, read on the forward strand.
CACTTCCTTTCCATCAGTGGTAAATAGCCTGGCAGGCTGCCACAATCGGTGTTGCCACACGTAATGGAGCAGACGCTCCCCACCAGGCGGCAGGGGTTCAGAAGCCGAGTAAAGGGGCGACATCACATCGCCATATACGTTTTTTTCCGCATCCATATCAGCAAAGCATCATCTTTTTGGCTATTTCCCACATCACAATGCCTGCACTCACCGACACGTTGAGCGAATGTTTGGTACCAAACTGCGGTATTTCCAAAGCGCCGCAGCAAGCATCTACCACCTCCTGTGCCACACCATACACCTCATGTCCCAGCACCACTGCCACCTTGCCACCCGTGTAATTAAATTTTTGCAGGGGCGTGCTACCTTCCACCTGTTCGGCGGCCCACACTGCGTACCCCTCTGCATTCAAGCGTTGTACGGCAGCGAGCGTGTCGGCTTCGTATTCCCAACCTACGCACATTTCCGCTCCGAGGGCAGTCTTATGAATTTCTGCCGAGGGCGGGCAGGCCGTAATGCCGCACAGTATCAAGCGCTCCACAAGTAGCGCATCGGCGGTGCGGAACACGCTACCCACATTATGCAGACTGCGTACATTGTCGAGCACCACCGTCAGCGGCAATTTCTCTGCGGCGGCATACGCAGCGGGTGACTTGCGGTTCAATTCCTCTATAAGCAGTTTGCGCATGACTTCATCCGGTTGTTTGCCGCAAAGGTACAAAGAAGTGAATAACTTGTGGAAAAACCCGCTCAAAACCTATGGAAAACAAATGGGCTGCCCAACTGCTGCTGAAACAATAAGCGCCCGATACTTATCCACCCCGAAGTGAAAAAATTCTTCGTTTGCTATCCCCTTATACACCCCTTTTCCACTACTACGCACATCACTCAAAACGCTATCCCAATACTTTCCACCGAATGTGGAAAAAGCATCATAAAAACGGCCTTACTTATTTTTATAAAAGCACTTTCAAACCATTAATAAAGGTGTAAAAAGTGTGGACAACACTAATCCTCATTGGGATAACTTATTGGCAAAAATCCAGCCCCATTTTTTTTCCACCGCCACGTCCTATCCTCTTCTTGCTATTAGGTTTTAAAGTATTATTGAATGAACCTTAAAATTACTATACATACCCAAGAAAAAGAAAAATGCGGAGTAGATGTGGAAAACGCCGTTCAGCGTCCGCTTTTCACCTTTCTCCATACGGCAATGGCGGCGATGGTTGCCAACAATACGCTCAGTGTAAGTCCTGCCACCCCTGCACCGCTACCAGTAGCGGACGTGAAATCGGGGTTGAGCGCAGCGAAATGATGAATATAAGTTTCCCTTATTTGCCCCACAGCCACCGCTGCGACGATAAGCCCCACGGCATATACAGCGGCTATCAGTGCGAAATAGGGAGCGCAGACGGCTAAGGATGGATACCCTATCAGTAGCAGCGTCTGTGCCTTCTCCATATTCTTCTGCAACAACAGGAAAACGCTGAGCAACATCACGAAGAAAGCCAGCACGCAGATGCACAACCCTATGCCCACCACGGCGAAACTGATGAGCCTCAGGAAGAAAGCCATACGCCCTGCGTCACCCCCCGTCCCCTCGGTGCGGTATCCATGTGCGCTGAGAAACTCCCCGATGGCGGGGTCAGCGGGGTTTTTCACATCGAGGCAGAGACGGGCTGCCTGATGGTCCTTGGGATATGCGAGGCTGTCGTTGGCATAACGCATAAAGGCCATAGGAACCAGTATGGTGTTCAGCCTGTTGGAAAAGGCCGTGACGCGTCCCTCCACCTTCATACTGCCTTTCTCGCCCGTGAGGTAGAGATTGATGGGCACCATACCTATCATGGTCTCCGACACAGCGGGGAGTCCACGTCCGGCGGCAAAGCCGAAGTTATATAGGTTGAGGTAGTTGCGAGGTATGACGATGGGTACTTGTGTTGCACCAGGCGAATAGCCCCATTGCTTCATGCTGATGTCGATATACTCGTCGGGCAGGGCTTCGAGAAACATTTCCGTTTGGAATCCCATTCCCGTCGCTGCGCTACTCACCGAGGCTATAACGCTGAAGTCGGCGCTGACGAAGGGTGCGCAGCCATCAATAAAGGGTTGTGATGAAACCTCCTCCACCTCGGCAGGGCTGAAATGAGGCGTGCCTCGTCCGGTGAGCCCCGACAGTCCCACTTCTTTGGTCACCACGATATACTCCTCCTTCATAAAACTGTCGTTGGCGGTGAACACCGGTGCGCTGTCGGTATAGAATTGTACGCCGAAGAGCACCACGGTGAGCCCCAGCACGTTGGCGAGGGCGAAACCCGCAAACTGCCACGGCGTGATTTGCAGGCGCACCAGTTTCAGAAGGAGTTTGTTGGGCATAGTAGGAGGTTATTCATTCACAAATCCGTGCGCAAGGATACTTGAAAACGTCTTATTGATGAAACTTTGTGTATCCTTGCGCACGGATTTGTGGTAGTGATTATTGAGCAGGTTTTAGCCCACCAGACTGGCGATATTAGCCAGCACGCCAACGAGGGTGGCCAAGCCGTTCTTGTCCTCGTTGCGCATCTTGATACAGAGTTTGGCTTTCTGATCAGTGGTGATGTAGAGTTCAGCGTAGTTGATTTGCTCCATCACGTTCATACCAATTTTGAAGTCGTAACTGTTGTCGTCGCCGTTGTTTTTGGCAATGAGCCTGACTATTTCAATGGCATTGGTGCTGTTGAAGCGTATGTAGGCTGAGCGTCCGTGGAACGTGTCCTTGCTGATGGGGTTTTTCACCTTGTCGAAAGCGTTGCTGTTGAGCGAGAATGCGGCATACACATTGCGATTGTTGTTCACGCCGAAGTTGAACAGGATGTTTCCTGTGGGCATGGGCGCGTTTTCGTCGGCCAGTTTCATTTCCGAGATGAGATCGGGGATGGGGGCTAATTGTCCGAGCGAGAGGGAGAACTCATTGGGCGAGAATTCATTCAGCCCCGGCACATTGCCCAGCGCACTACGCAGCCCGAGGTAGGGTTGCGGGCTGCTCACTTGCAAGAACATGCGCGAATCCAGCCCATTCAGATTGGCCTTGAGCGCATTCATAGTAAATACCACATCGCCGTTGATGGCTGCCAGATAGTCGGAGTACTGGTTAAGCCCCATTTCGCCCATACCGCTCTCTTCAAGGAATTTCACCACTTCCTTGCCGTGCAGGTTGCCAACAAAAGTGAAGAGTGCTTCCTGGTCGATGTAGTCTGCATATTCGCCTTGGATTTCGTCGTAGAACTTCTTGCTTTGTGAAAGGCGGTTGCGTCCTTCCTCACTTGCGGCGAAGGTTTCAAAGTCAAGGCTCAGTTCGCCCTTATCAGACTTGAGGTCGAAGATGTAGTCGAAGTCGCTTGCGGCATCCTTGACGTTCTGTGTGCCATTGCCCATACCAAATTGCGACATAGCGCCGGCGAACATGCTGCCACGCACCACGAGTTGTGCCAGCCCATTGCCTTCCAGCATACGCTGGTAGCAGGCTTCGCTCTCTATGGTTTGCTCAGGCTTTATATCCTCACGAGCCAGTAGGGCGTCGATAGCACTCTGTGCACTGCCGTTCTGTATGTCTTTGATAACAAGCCAGGTGTCGTTGAACGCGGCCAGTACATCGCCATCGGCAATATAGTTCACATCCTTGTATTCTTTCGTCTTCTCGCCGCCAAATTCGGTGGAAAGATAGTTGAAGAAATCGTTCAGATCACTCTTCTTGAGCACGGTGGCTATGACGCCGAAATGCTCGCCTTGGCTGTCGTCGCTCTTATAGAAGAAGACGGGTTTGCGAAGGTCAAGACCGGTCAGTGCGGGGTCGGCAATGATTTTATCGGCCACCACCTTGCCTTTGGCGGAGAGGCCGCTCGTCTTGATGGCTTTATTCAGAATGTCGGCCACTTGGGCGTTGTCTCCAAACTCGCCCTTTTCAGCAATTTGGGCCACGTCAATACGTCCCACGATGGAGGACTCCTTGGGAATAAACTTGGAGTACTCAGCCTCAGAGCCGCACGATGCCAGCACAAGGGCACACAGCATCAGGGCGCACAGCATGATTTTCTGTTTCATGATGTTGTAGTTTTTATGGTTTTTTGAGTTTGTCAGCGATGAGTTGCGCAGTGTAGCCTCGGCCTTGCTCAGCAACCTGTTCGGGTGTGCCTTCTGCAACCAGTCGTCCGCCAGCGTCGCCACCTTCTGGGCCGAGGTCAATGCACCAGTCGGCACACTTTATGATGTCGGCGTTGTGTTCTATTATAATTATGGAATGTCCGCGGCTGAGGAGCGCATCGAAGGAACGCAGCAGGCGGCTGATGTCGTGGAAATGCAAGCCCGTAGTGGGCTCGTCGAAGATGAAGAGCGTGGGCTGCGCCGTCTCGCTGCCTATGTAGTATGCCAGTTTGACGCGCTGGTTTTCGCCGCCGCTCAGTGTGGATGAGGACTGCCCGAGGCGCACATATCCTAATCCCACGTCCTGCAAGGGTTGCAACAGTTTGCATATACGTTTCTGCCCGTGTGCGCCGAAAAATTCCAGGGCTTCGTCCACGGTCATCTGCAGGATGTCGTAGATGTTTTTGCCCTCGTATTTCACTTCGAGCACATCGCGTTTGAAACGTTTTCCGCCGCATGCCTCGCACGTCAGTTGCAGATCTGCCATGAACTGCATCTCCACCTTCACCGTGCCGTCGCCCTTGCACTCTTCGCAGCGTCCACCCTCGGTGTTAAAGGAGAAGTAGGCTGCCGTGAAGCCTTGTTGTTTGGCCAGCGGCTGTGCCGCCATGAGCGCACGGATTTCGTCGTATGCCTTCACATAAGTGACGGGGTTGGAACGACTGCTCTTACCGATGGGGTTTTGGTCCACAAACTCCACGTGCTTCACCGCATCGAGGTCACCACTGAGGCTGTTGTGCTGCCCAGGTCGGTCCCCGCCGCTGATGTCGAGCGTGCGGAGCAGGGCGTTATAGAGAACGGAGCGAACCAGTGTGCTTTTCCCGCTGCCGCTCACACCGGTGACGACGCAGAGCACGTTGAGCGGGAACTTCACGTCGATGCCCCGCAAGTTGTTCTCCCGTGCGCCTTTCACTTCAATGTATCTGTTCCAAGGGCGCCGCGATGTAGGAATGTCTATGCGTTCCAGTCCGTGGAGGTATTTCGCAGTGTGGCTTTCCGAATGTGCCACGTCGTCTGCCGTCATCTGTCGTATTTCGTCCGCCGTGCCTTGTAGCACCACCCTGCCGCCGCCGGTGCCTGCCTCGGGGCCAATGTCGATCACATAGTCCGCGGCGCGCATAATCTCTTCGTCGTGTTCCACGATAAGCACCGTGTTGCCCGCGTCGCGCAGCGCCTTGAGCACACTGATGAGGCGTGCCGTGTCGCGGCTGTGTAGGCCTATGCTCGGCTCATCGAGGATATAGAGCGAACCCACGAGCGAACTACCGAGCGAGGTGGCCAGGTTGATGCGCTGACTCTCGCCGCCGCTCAGCGTGTTGGAGGCACGCGAGAGGGTGAGGTAGCCCAGCCCCACATCGCAGAGGAACTTCAGGCGGCTACGTATCTCCGTGATGAGGCGCGCGGCCACTGCTGTTTCGTGCTCCGTCAGTTGCAGATGGTCAAACCACCTCGCCAGTTCCGTCACTGGTAGGTCGGTGAGTTCGCCGATATGCCGGCCGCCTATTTTGACATTGAGTGCGGCGGGTTTGAGGCGTGAGCCGTGACAGTGCGGACAGACTGTCCGACCGCGATAGCGGGCCAGCATCACACGGTATTGTATCTTGTATTGCTGTGTACGCACATAGTCGAAGAAGGCATCGATGCTCACTTGCTGGTCGCGCGGCAGGCTCTTTTCGTGTGTGTCGCCGTGCCAGAGGATGTCCTTTTCTTGACGTGTGAGGTCGGCATAAGGCTTGAAGATGGGGAAACCGTTGTGGGCGGCGCGGTGGCAGAACTCACGTTTCCACTCGCTCATCTTCTCACCTCGCCAGCAGACCACTGCACCGTCGTATACGCTCAGCCCAGTGTCGGGCACGACCAATCTCTCGTCGATACCTATGATTTTCCCGAAGCCCTCACATTCGGGGCATGCCCCCAGTGGTGAGTTGAAGGAGAACATCTGGTCGGTGGGCTCCTCAAAGGTGATGCCGTCGGCCTCGAATGCGCCGCTGAAGTGGTGGAGCGTGCGCGCTGGAAAGACGCGCAGGGCCATGCGCCCGTCGCCCTCGTAGAAGGCGGTCTGGCAACTGTCGGCCAGGCGGGCACGCGTTTCGCGGCTGTCCTCGCTGCTGAGGCGATCAATGAGCAGAAAGACGTTGGAGAAAGGGTGTTGCCCATCGCCAGAGGGCTGCCAGGATTCGGGATGGCCACTGTCGGGGAAGGGCTGGGCGAGGAAGTCTTCGATGTGTACGATTTCGCCGTCCACATCAAGGCGTGTGATGCCTTGTTTGAGGTCGGTCTCCAATTGTTCGCGCAGGGTGCGCCCGTGGCGCACGCGCATCGGGGCCAGCACGGTGAAGCGCGTGCCGGGCGAATAGGACAGTACGCAGGCAATGACGTCTGCCGTGGTGTGGCGGCGCACTTCTTGTCCGCTCACCGGCGATATTGTTTTGCCGATACGGGCGAAGAGCAGGCGCAGATAGTCGTATATCTCGGTAGAGGTGCCCACCGTGGAGCGCGAGTTGCGGGTGGTGACTTTCTGCTCGATGGCGATGGCCGGCGGGATGCCTTTGATGTAGTCGCAGTCGGGCTTCTTCATCCGCCCCAGGAACTGCCGCGCGTAGGCGCTGAGGCTCTCCACATAGCGGCGTTGGCCCTCGGCATAAAGCGTGTCGAAAGCCAGCGACGACTTGCCGCTGCCAGAAAGACCAGTCACCACGACGAGATGGTCGCGGGGGATGCGCAGGTCAATATTCTGGAGATTGTTGCAGCGTGCGCCCTTTATGGTGATGGCGTTGTCTGTGTAGCCTTCGTCAGAGAGCGTGGCGGCGGGGACTATGTCGGTCTTCTTTTTCATAAAAACCCTTAACAAGCGGCTTTGGCCGCGAATTTAAGCAAAATAGCGTGAATAAATGTCTTTTCGGCAGCGACGAAAGCATTTGCTTGACGTATTTTTGCATTCGCGATGACCATTTCACGCCTGCGCATATTGCTTTTTCTCTCAGCCCTGCCCATTCTCCTATTCGGGCAGAGCGGCAGCGACGACAGCGAGCCGAGCAACCTGCCCGACGTGGCCGTGGCTCCGGAACTGCGCATCGACACCGTCTCCGACGCCTCAGGGAAATACCTGAGTATCACCATTCCCACGGTGCAGAAATACCCGCCTATGGTGTTCGCCTCCGAACGCGAGCGCCACGAATACGGGCTGCTGGTGCGCAGGGTGAAGAAGGTGCTGCCCTATGCCGTACAGGTGCGATACATCGTGCTGGAGACCTATATGGTGCTTGAAGGGATGCCACAGGATGAGCGCAAGGCGCATATCAACCGCGTGAAGCGTGAACTCAACGAGCAGTACGGACGTACCATACGCCGGATGAGCAAGAAGGAGGGGCAGTTGCTCATCAAACTCATCGACCGCGAGTGCAACCAGACGGGTTACGAAATTGTCCGCGCCTTTATCGGCTCGTTCAAGGCGGGCATCTATCAGGGCCTGGCGCGCCTCTTCGGGCAGAACCTCAAGAAGCGCTACGACCCCGAGGGCGACGACCGTATGCTGGAGCGTGTGGTGCGCCTCGTGGAGAGCGGACAGATTTAGGAAACTCCCTAAGCAAGCACCCTACTGCGGGGACAAAGTGTAGCAGCAGGGAGTGCGAATTTCCGGTCAGCGAGTGGCGAAAAGCCTTTGTCCACCGGCATCAAACCAGGTGGGAGACAGACAAAACAATCTCGGACTTCGTTTAAACTACAAAGCCAATCGTTTAAACGAAGTCCGAGATAGTTTTACCCGTTTATGCCACGCCACGGGGGCTGGCGGGCTGTGGTGCTCGTCCTTTTGCTGTGGTGCAAAGTTAAAGGGGTAGTGCCCGTGTCAGCAAGGACAAAATGATGATTACCGGGCGCTGTCAGTCAGCACGGCTCACCTGCCGCGTCGCGCCACCTTGTTTTGGTAGGCTGTGTGGGCTTCGGTGGCGATGCGGCGTGCCTCGTCGGGGTTGAAGGCACGCAGACGGGCATATTCGTCCACCAGGAGGAGAAACAGGGAGTCGTCATCAAAGGTGATGCGCGCGAGGCCTTTCAAGCCGCGCTCGACGCTGACACCCTTGCGACGGCGGTGCACGCGGTTCACGTCGATGAGCGCGAAACGCCAGCCTTCGCCCGAGGCGGCGCGGTCGAAGATAACGTGCTTCGACTTGTAGTTGTGGTGGATAAATCCGTCTTCGTGAAGCCGCTTGGTATAGGCAGCAAAGGCCGTGACGATGTCTTGACGTTCTGATTCGCTGAACGGGGAGAGGTCGGACAGAATGTGACGCAGCGGGGAGCGCACCGTGACAAAATAGGTGTCGGCAGTGAGCAGGTTGCGCCGATAGCGCACGAAGGCCACGGGCTCGGGGCTCTCATAGCCCCGCTCGCGCAGCAGGCGCTGCCCCAGGAAGGCGCGCTTGCCCTTAGCGGTCTTATAGAATTTCAGCCGATGGGTGAGCGAACGGCCATAGCGCTTCACGGTGAGTGTTAAGTCGCCGGTGCGCAACACGCGAATTTCGTTGAACGATTGCTGCACGGGCTCGCCATCGGCGAAATGCTCGCTGATATGTTCGAGGTATTTGTGAAGAAAGCGGTACTTAGGATTGATGACAATTTCCATGTTTCAGGAAGAAAGGGTTAGCAGAGTGAAGAAATACGTATCGGTTTAGTCAGTATCAGTATTGTTGGATGTCAGCGGGCTATGCGAACCACATCAGCACTACTACCTGTGCAATGATGACGCGCACGAACATGGCGAGGGGATAGACGGTGGCATAGGCCACTGTGGCTTTGTCGCCCTTGGTGGTGTCGGACACGAAGTCGAGGGCTATGGGGTTGGCCATGGCTCCGCACAGCATACCGGCGGTGGCGGCGTAACCACGCTTACCAAACACCACACACAGCACCGCCGTGAGCATCACGGGCACCAGGGTGATAACGGCGCCCCAGCCCAGCCATACCAAGGCGGAGGGCGAGGCGGCGGTGGCCAGGAAGTCTGCGCCAGCGTCGAGACCGAGGCAGCCCAGGTACATCGACAAGCCGAGCGAGCGCAGGATTTGATTGGCGGAGGAGGTGGTGTAGGTCACCATGTGCAGGCGTGGTCCGAAGGCCCCCACCACGATGCCCATCACGATGGGGCCGCCAGCAAGGCCCAGCCGCACAGGAGCGCTCATGCCAGGAATATAGAATGGCACGGCGCCGAGCAACAAGCCCAGGACGATGCCAAGGAAGATGGCCACGAGATTGGGCGTGTCGAGCGAGCCCACGGCATTGCCCAACTGGTCGGCCACCTGTTTCACTCCTTCGCGCGGCCCCACCACCGTCAGGCGGTCGCCGAAGAGCAACACCAGTCCGGGACGGGCCACGAGGTGCATGCCTGCACGCTTCACGCGGCTGACGTTCACACCGTAGCGCGTGCGGAGACGCAGGTCGCGCAAACGCCGACCATTGATGGCCGATTTGGTCACCACGATGCGCTCGGAGATGAGTTTGTCGTCAAGGCGGTTCCAGTCGATGTCCTCCTTGTTCCAGTCTTTCTGGTCACGGTGGCCGAAGAAGATGGTCAGTGCCCCCAGTTGGGAGCGGTCGGTGATGACCATCAGGCGGTCGCCCTGCTGTAGTTCGGTATCGGCCTGAGGTAGGAGCACCTTGCCGTCGCGCCACAGCCTTGTCACCGTGAAGCGTCCGCCGTCCATCTCGGCCACGTCGCCGAGCGTGTGGCCCACAATGGCGGGGTTGGTCACTTCAAAGGCGGTGATGAAGGCTTCTTCGGTGGTTTCGGCCTCCTGATAGGTACGGCTGCGGCGTTCCAGCGGGCGGCGCACCAGCAACAGCGCGAGAATCACGCCCACCGCACCAATGGGATAGGTCAGGGCGCAGGCCAGGGCTGCAGTGGTGGCATCGGCTTCGAGGCCGAGCGACTTCAATGCTTGTTGAGCCGCACCGAGAGCAGGAGTATTGGTTGTAGCACCACTCAGCACACCCATCATGTCGGGCAGCGGCATAGCCGCCAGCAGCACAGGGCACAATGCCAACAGCGTGCCCAAGCCCACACAGAGCAGGGCAAAAAGATTTAGGCGCGTACCGCCCTGACGGAACGACTGGAAAAAGCCTGGACCCACCTTCAAGCCCAGGGCATAAACGAATAGTACGAGGCCGAAACTTTCGGCATAGTCAAGCATGTCCTTATTGACCAGCGGGTCGCCAGGATGAGCATAGTCACCCATGGCACCAAAGAGAATGCCAATAAAGAAGACGTAGGTGACGCCAAGGCTCACGCCGCGCCATCTCAGCGTCTTGGCCAAAGCGAGGCCCAGTGCGCAGATCAGAGAGATGATGATCACTGCCTGAACGGGAGAATTACCCAGCAGCGTTTCCCTAAGCCATTCCATGTTTTCAGATAAGCGGATGCAAAGGTAAAAACCTTTTGCCGTATCTTTGCACCGCCAAACAGAAAACTAAATAATCGCGATGAAAAAACCACTTCTCCTATTTGCTGCCGCCACTATCGCTCTCGCAGCCTCCGCACAGCGATACACCGTGCAGGGCAAAGCCCTGAGCGGCGCCTCCCACGTCTATCTTTCACCCCTCGGCGAAAAGGGGGCCGACAGTGTGGCTACTACTGCCGACGGGCGTTTCACCTTTACCGGCGACGCCCAGGGCAAACACCTCGCATACCTCTACACCAAGGGCGAGAAGGCCGTCTATCTGGCTGTGTTCCTTGAAGGCGAAATCTATGCCGATATGGAAGCGCTCACCGTGGCTGGCAGCGAGGAGAACCGAGGACTTGACGACTACCAGCAGTTCGCTCGCGAGACGCGCAAGCCACTTATCGAAGTGTCTCGCCGACTCACTGCCAAGCAGGAGAGCGGGCAGAACATCACCGAGCACGACCTGGCCGAATACTACGACCTGGCCGACACCGTGACCGCTGCGATGACAGCGCGCGCCAAGAAGGATTTGTTCTATAATTCCCGTATGCGCTGGCCAGCCTTTATCGTGCAAGATTTGCTCAACGACTTTGACAAAGACTACCTTGTCAGCCTCGACAATCCCGACAACGCTTTTATGGCAGAACCTTGCTTAGAAAAGGCCAGGACACTTGCTGCCGCCTACCGCCGCACGCAGACGGGGCAGAAGTTTGCCGACTTCGAGATGCCCGATACCGCGGGTACCGTACACAAACTCAGCGAATACGTGGGGCGTGGATCGTATGTGCTCCTTGACTTCTGGGCCACCTGGTGCGGACCTTGTATGCATGAACTGCCCAACGTCAAGGCCCTCTACGACAAGTATCACGCCAAGGGCTTCAACATCGTGGGCATTTCCTTCGACCAAGACGGCGACAGTTGGAGGGCGGTGATTAGGCGCAAAGAAATGAACTGGACGCACCTTTCTGACCTCGGCGGATGGAAGTCCCTGCCCGTGGAGTTCTACGGCGTGCGCGCCATTCCCCACATGATGCTCATCGCTCCCGATGGCACCATCATCGCCAATGACATCAACAGCGAACGCCTTGCCGAGAAACTCGCAGAAATCTACGACTAAACGTGTATCAGTCCAGCCGATACACGTTGGTGGCACGTGCCTTGAACCCCAGGCTGCGGTAGAGGGCATTGGCGGCAGTACGCTCGGGACGACTCGTGAGATTCAGGCTCCTCGCGCCTGAGCGACGCGAAGCCTCGGCCACGTGTGCCACCAACTGCCGGCCATAGCCACGACCTCGGCAGGCCGCATCCACCACCACATCCTCCACCCACGCCTTGCAGCCAGTGGGCGAAAACGTCAGGCAAAGCGTGGCCATACCGCAAATATTCCCCTCCTCGTCCTGTCCTACAAACAGGTGCGTGGAGGGGTTTGCTATGAGCGCAGACAACTCCGACTCGGTGAGCGCGGGAGCGGATGACGAGAGCCCAGGAAGCAGACGATTCACTGCGCAGACGAGTTCAGCGGTGGCTTCGGCGGCCTCGCTGATGGCTAAATGGTTGAGCAACGCGAGCAACTCCCTATAAGACTTTTTCAGTACGGGATGGACAGCCTCGGCAGCCACCTCACACAATGGTTCGAGCACAAAGCGACGGCGCGCGATGGCAGGGTGGGGGAGTGTCAGCCTATTGCTCTGCACCACTTCATCGCCGAGCGCCAGCAGGTCAACATCGATGGTGCGGTCGTGGTACGTGCTGCCAGTCGTTTTTTCTGTACGCCCCAACTCACGCTCAACAGACTCCGAGGCGTCAAGCAGAGCAGTGGCAGAGAGCGAGGTGTGATATATCGCGCAGGCGTTCAGAAAGGCATTGTCCGACGAGAAGCCCCAAGGAGCAGTTTCGCGCAGCGAGGAAAGTGCACACAACCGGCCCACACGCTCGGCAAGCAATGCGGCGGCGCGCTGTATATGCGTCTCACGAGAGCCGATGTTGCTGCCAAAGGATACCAAGAGTTCTTTCATAACAAAGGCGAAGGTAACTACTTATTATGAGGAAAACAATAACTTTGCCGCAAAACACACTTTAGTTGCTCCGTGAATTGCTTTCAAATTAGTATTTTTGCTCCCATAGAAACAACTTATTGTTAGTAAGTATTTACCAATCATGATGTTGTGAGCAAAATTAGAAAAGAAAAATCAAAGTTGTTTCTTACATAGGCAGGCGAACAGTAAATGAATTCTGTTCGCCTGTCTGTTGTTCGCCGCATCATGTATAGGAACTTATTAGAACAATTCTAACTGTAGATTTGGTATCTGTTGTGGAAGTGATTTTTGTCCGTAGAAAAGGCTCATGCCTGCAAACTGCTTGTCGGTGATGGTGAGAATACCCACTTTGCCGTATTCGGGCAAATATGATCTGACACGGCGTATGTGTACGGCAGCATTTTCACTACTCGCACAATGGCGAACGTAGATGGAGAACTGAAACATGGTGAAGCCATCGCCCATGATGTCCTTTCGGAACCGGGCGGCTGCCTTCCGTTCCTTCTTAGTAGTGGTTGGCAAGTCAAAGAATACGAGTACCCACATAATACGGTATTCACTGAATCTATCCATTACGTCTCAATCCATTTCGGGATAAGTGATCTTCCGCATTTCACCTGTGAAGCATTTGGCAAGGGAAGCCGTGGTGGTAGTGACGGCTACCATCAGCGGACTGCGTTGTCCGCCTATGACAACATCAAGTACAGGAATGTTGAGCAATCGGGCTTTCATCCGCTGCGTAAGTTCTGTGTAATCATCTGTGCGTACAATATTCAGTACAAGTTCATCTACGTATGGACGATAGGGTTCCATGATATCATCGGCTAGACAGTATGCATTGTATCGGTTGTGATGGTGTATGCCGAGTGTTGGTAGGAGTCCACTTGATACGAGTGCTCGTGCCACTACCGCACGAAGGATAGCATATCCGTAGTTTAGTAGGTTGTTTGGTGGGTCTTCTTCACGTCCCCGAACGAATCCTTGCACATGTTCTGCGAAAAGGTTCTTCCAATAGTACGCTGCCGCCCTCGCCTCAAGGTTGTCTGGGTCTCCGCTCCGAACATCTTCTGCCCAACGATTCATACATCGGGTTTCAGTTCCAGTATGTCTGCGTAACACAGATTCTTGGTTGGCAATCTTTTGTCGTATTGTTTGCTGCCAAAGTTGTTTTCGCAAGGGTAGCGAGGCTTCTATCTGTCGTGTGAAACGTTCGCGTTGTGTATGGTTTCCTTCTAAAGGAAGTAGCATCCCTACGGGCATACTGCGTGTATCGCAGGTAATCACCGCACAATTGTTTTCAAGCAATGCAGCCAGAAGGGCTTGAGTGATGGTGATTTGTTTGTTGTCAAGCACAACCACACCGATGTCTTCTATAGGAACGGTGCGCTGACTTTCGTTCTTTTTACCATCTGAAGCATTGTCTTCTTTTTCCTCATTTGGTTTTTTCCATACTAACTGCCTATTTCGTAAGGAGAGATAGGCTGGAGTACTGAAACAAAGAGTTCGTTTAATCATGGCTTTGTGAGTTTTAGGTTATAAAAAAGCGCAGGGAAGTAGGAAAACTTCGCTGCGCTGTTATACATAACGGATTATTTGATCTTGTAACGTCCGAGGCGGTCAACCTTGAGCGGCAGGCATGATTCTTTAATCATTTCTCCTGTAATAGCACGTTCAATCTTGTTCATGCTACCAAATTCAAATTTGTCTCTTATTTCAGAAGCCACATAGTATGGAACGAAAAAGCATTGATTTCCACTACACGATACCATCTTATAGATTCTCTCTTTGTTTATTGACGGAGCGTCAACATTGGAAACACGTTCTTCTTCGGTAGGCAGATAGACCAAGTCACCCGGGGATAGTACAAAAAGAAGAGTATTGCCAAGTTCGTCCTTTTCGGGTGCGATGGTCAAACCTTGCTTTTGCCGTTCAATAACTTCATTGAGTAGCAATGTTTTAAACGTGCGCTTTCCGTCTTCTTTCTGATAGACGGCGAAGAAGAGGTTGGTGCCTTTGGCGGCGACTACAAATTTTGTACTGCGGTTTCCTTGTATCCCGACGGCAAACTTATTGCCCATGGGTTCGGTGATGCGGACTGAATGAATAGGTTGGTGAGCTTTACCATTGTTAAGTTCCTTTATGTTGGCATTGAGACGTTCGATTCCATCAGGAGAGAAGGCTTCCTTGGGATTGTTTTCATTTTGTTCTAGGTGGCGGAGCAAAATCTTTTGAATGCCAGTATCACTGATGGAGAGAATTTTCTTTTTGTCGAAACTATTGTCTAAACGCTTACGAATGGCGCACATCTTATTTTTTTCTTCGTCGTCTGAAAACACATACACTTTTATTCTCTTAAAGTCGTAGTCTTTCCATTCGGGCATGGTTTGCAGATACTTTTGCAATTGTTTATGAGTGCAAAGTCCGTTATATCGTGCTGCGCCTGCAATGACAGCGTGTTTGAAACGTTTGTCTACAATACGTTGTACGTTAGAAAAAGCTGTTCTGAAATTTACAGTTTTGATGCTGCGAAGATTGGTGTGAGCAAAGACGCTTTCCTTGTGCAAAGGTTTGCGTATAGCCCAATTGTCTCCCTTTTGTTGTAGGAAAAGAATGTTCTTTCCTGTCGTAGGATCATAACGATAATAGTGGTTTTTTGTCTTGTTGATGATACGCAGGTTTTGTTTGAAACTAACAACGATTTGATGGAGTTGTTCCCGTACTTCTTGAGTGAATGTATCCCAGGGCTTATTTATAAACCACTGTCCGCCGCGTTTTCGACTGACGGCACGCTTTAGGTCTTCGCGTCCTCTGCCTTCATGGGAATAGTCGTTGTTGAGGTAGTTCATAACGGTGCGGGTGGTACAGGCAATGGTTATAGCGTCCATGGCGTGATGACGGTGGTCAATGCGTTTGCGCTTGAAGCCGCGTTGCAGTTCGAGAGGCATTTCTATTTGGAAATAGCGCTTACCATTCTTCTCGGCATCGTGTCCAAAGCGCTGACTTCCTTCCATTTCGTTGAGACGGCGGAATCGAGGAGTTATGATTTCGTTCCAAACATCTACTAGTCCCCAGTCTTTCTTCAACTTATCGGTCACTGCACCATTAAGCACCACGATATTTTTTGATGTGGCTTCCTGTTCCAATGTACCATCTACGTTTTGTTGGCGCACAAGTTTGGAGAGTTCTCCGATGATGAAGCGAGTAATATAGCGCGTATCGGTTAGTTGTCGGGCATTGAAATTGCTTGGTATTTCTTCGCTCAAGAGAATCTGTTGCTTACGCCCGCGATAGTGTTCTTCAACGAATGAACGATAGGCATCGGGCGTAAGAACTTTTACTTGTTTCCCACTTGAGCATTGCACCACTTCACCAGCATGTTGCAATATGAAAGGAAGGCCGAGAAGGTTTCCCTTGAGTTGATTAACTTCAGCCTCGCAAATAACTTTGTTGTTGAAGGAGTTATCATAATAGACAGACTGCGGAATGACGTGTTCTATCTGATAGGCTGATGTAAAGAGTTTACCCAAGGGAATTATTTCGCCCGTGTATGGGGAACGGTATTTTTGTTCTAACCAAAGTTTGTAACGCAACACTTCGGCTGTGGTCGGACGTTTTGCGGAGTCGGTTTGAGAAAACTTTCGTATTATTTCGCGGATGGATTCATCAATGTGTCCGGCTTCTTGTTCTAGCACAGTACTTTCATAAATACGTAGCAGTTCTTGTTGGTTGGGAGAATATGGGCGCACGTCTTCCACATTGAATTCAGGATTCATAAATTCTTGAAGAAGTGCTTTTATGCGCAGATTTGTTTGCTCGTTTTCTAATTGTTTACGGCTACGGCTTTCGCGTTCCTTGGCTGTAGCTCGCATTTCGCGTCCCATTTCAACATGGATCTCGTCTATTTGTCCAACTTCTTCCCATATATCGTGTACAGTACGCAAGGCTTCAAGACACACCTGTTCAACAATGGGATTGCGTAAGGAATGTTGGCGGAATTTACGGATGTCGGCATCCATTTCTTCTGGAGAGTTCCATTTCTTTATTTCTTCCGCTTCGCTGTGACGGTTATACACAATATAACTGGCCAACCACACGGGCAACCGTCGAAAATCTTCTTCGCAGTTTAGGGAAAAGGTTTTTTTACTTACGCGATTTGTAATACTGTCATTGCCGGAGATAAGATCTTGAATGCGTTGGCGTGTATCTTGATCTATTGCTTCGGCCTTCCAGTATTTTCCACATCGCATCAGCGGAAGCAGGCGGCGCAGGGCTTTAGTGGAATAAGCACAATAATCGGCAGGATAGGGCTTGATGGTACGGAATGCCTGGTAAAATGAATCTTCGTCAAGCCCGTGTTTGGTGGCGAACTTGCATAACGCTTTCTCCAATTCTAATTGTCCACCCACAGAATAGAGAATTTCCCACAGAGCCATCTCGGTTTCATAAGAAAGGAAATCGGCGGACACTCTTGCCTTTTTCAGGCGTTTGAGTATTTCGGAGCGGGTTTCACCTGCGGGATATTTACGCTCTTCCACATAATTCCAACGGAATTCCTCTTCATTCAACTTGAAGTATTTGAGTAATGTCTTTTGATCTATGTCGGCACGGGTGCTTAGCCAGTCATAAAGCAGGCAAACAGAATCTTCATTCGGTAGGAAACAAGTCGTGACATCTATGTTCATTTTAAGTTTTCCGCCCTCGTCTTCCTTACGTTTCAAAATGCGCAAGTTTTCTATGAATTGCCAAAGACGAAACTCTTGGAACAGAGGATTAGAGCGCGAAGCACATTTTACACCTACTTTTACGCGTATGCCTTCCTTATTTATATAGGTGCGAGTTTCGTATTTACATTCATCAATGAGCGACTTCTTACTTTTCAATGGCCGCTGATATAGAATGACATCATCCATAAAAAGAGCCTTGAAACCACGCCCGTTCATGGATAAGCGATGAGCCTCGTTATGAGGGTACAGGGCGAGCAAACATTCTTTCAACTTTTCATCGTCCTGCAATGTTGGATGTAGGGATATTTGTTTTTCAAGGATGCGGCTCAGTTCGTCTTGATAGAAACGACGGTCAATGGTACGCACAAGTTCACCGCGAATTTTTTGCCCAGGATGATGAAGAATAGCGTTGTAAATGTATTCACCCACGGTGGAATGGCTTTGATTGATGGTAAACTCTGCACGGAGTTTATTCAAAGTCCAAGCGTCATCTATATTAGGAATTCTGTATGAAATATCAAGTTCTCCATTTTTATTCAATTTGGGCCTACCATCCTCATCTAATTTGGTAGTGACGATATATTCAACTTCGTCTCCAACAGATAATATAAGATTACGCATAGGAGCATTAAAGCCCGTACCGTTTTCTAAATCCAAATGAAAAACTGTGTTTCCTCTTATCTTTTCGCCGGTATCTTCTATACATAGTATACGTGACTTATGATACTCTTGAAGTTTGTCTGGGCTTTCAGTCTCTTCATCATTTTTTCCGCGAATGGCAAAGAATCCACGTTTTTGGTTAAATCCGTGTAGAACCCATGAAAGTTCTTCTGGTGTGATTTTTTGAGTGAGAGCTTTTTTTCGAAGATAATAGAATGTCCAGTCGTAGGGAATGGATTTCAAGTCGGGATGTATCTTTCGCATCTCTTCCACCATTTCCAAAAACGCATTCTTGAAAATGAATTCTTGTTTTCCCTCATCATTGTTTCGCCAAGCAATTTTGGGTTCTTCGCCCACGGGGAGTTTGCCGTAGCGGTCAAGTTTTTGGGAGTAGTGCGTAGGAAGGAATCCTATCGTCATCAACACGCGGTTGAGCCGTTCGCGCCGTTGGTGGAAACGTTCGTATTGTCGGCGTGTTTGCCGATATTGTGTGCGATCATGCGTTTGTGAAGTGGATTGCCCCTTTTCATAATTATTCAAAATGTCTTGTGACATCGGAATAATGCGGCTTCCAGCCATAAGGATCTTACCTTTGTCAAAGAGCGTATTGTCTGAGCCCTCCTTTTCTGTCTGTACAACGGCCCAACCAATGCTGTTAGGACCGAGATCTAATCCAAGAACGTTTTTCATGATATCTGTGAATATTTTTTTTGCGCACAAATTTAAAGAAAAAGGCAAGAGAGTTTGTGGTGTTTGCGATATTTTCGCAATTTTGCAGAGCTAATTGAAGCAATTCACAATAAGGATTATTCCGTTGTGAAAACACTCAGGTAGCCCTCGACCTTCTTCGGGGGCATTTTTTGAAAAATCCGCAATGTCTATTGTTGGCACTGCGGATAATCATTTGGATTACTTCAAAAAGACTCTATAAATCAAAACATCGTCTCAAAGCAAATAGCAGAAGTACTTTTCTAGGAGTTGATGGGGCAGTATTTCTCCTCTTGCAAGACGTTCTGAATCTAGGCTAAGCAACTTTTCCCTGACAGTCTCTGCTCCTTTGAATGTTGCTGAGAGATAGAAGTCGTGGGACTCTTCCTCCACTTTCACATTGGTGAACAACGTATTTGTGAACAAGGTATCCTCTTTGAAGCAAATTACATAACTTGGGCGTTTTGCCCCAGGTACTTCCTCACGGAGAATACCTTTTTGTACCATATCTTGGATATCGCGAATAGCGGTGTCTTTTGAACATTTGGAGAGGCTGGCCCAATTTTTTGAAGTTATCTTAGCTTCGTATCCGTCAAGGAACAGGTTGAGCATCTCTATTTGACGTTTTGAGAGGGAAATCCCTGCTATGCGCTGCCAAAAGGCGTTTTTGTTTAAGACCGTGCTTATAGCCACATCTGCTTCACGTATTGCTGAAAGCAATGTTTTCAAATACCATTCAAGCCATTCTGTTATGTCGCCATTGCCCCGTTGTGTCTTTTCAAGAATTTTGTAATAATGATTTTTGTCGTGATTGATTTGAGAGGAAATGTTGTAGAAACGCATTCGATTCTTGTCACCACGAGCAAGCATCATGTCGCTAATTATTCGTGCAAGGCGCCCGTTCCCGTCCTCGAATGGGTGGATTGATACAAACCAAAAATGGGCAATGCCAGAACGTATAATAGATGATGTGGGTTGATCGCTATTAAACCATTTGAGAAATTTTTCCATTTCGTCGGCAACGCGTTCGGGCGATGGGGCAATGTAATGAATACGTTCGCGTCCGAGAAAGCCTGACACAATATGTTCTTCGTGTGAACGATATTTGCCCACTTCTACTTGAGAACCCTCGCTGAACCCTGAGGGGAAGAAAGCGGCTTGCCAGGCGCACAACTTTTTTTCGTCAAGTAGTAGGTCGTAGTGTTCCATAGCCTCTAACATTACTGCCACCACCGAATCAACATAATGAGAAGGAGCAATCTTCTTCACATTTTCTATCCCTAAACGGCGGGCGATTGATGAGCGCACCTCTTCGGTATTAAGTCGGATGCCTTCTATCTCTGAAGAAAAAACCACATCGTGTGTGAGATTTTCAGCAACCGTTTGTAACTGGCTATCAAATCCAAGTCCGCTCAACCTGCCGAAAAGCCTTCCTTGTGCACGGCTCACCTCTTCAATCAGTTGGGATAAACGCTCGTTGTCCCATCTGAAAGACTCCCAATTTTCTTTTTCGTGAATATACATAGCCTTATCTGATGTGTGTGCGACATTGTTGTTGCAATAACGTCGCAGATTTTGCGACAAAAATAAGTAAATATCGTCGCAAAACAAATAGAACGGGCTAAAAGACTTTTATTCGGTTGCAGCGATCTTCTTGATTACTTTTGCTGGCACACCGCCGACAATGGTGGCGGGAGGTACATCCTTTGTCACCACAGCACCGGCTGCTACTACGGCGCCGTCGCCGATGGTTACGCCAGCAAGCACAGTGGCATTGGCACCTATCCAAACGTTCTTTCCGATACGGATGGGGGCGGAGGTCATGCCGGCACGTTTGGTGGGGTCGAGCATGTGGTTGAGCGTGGCAAGCACCACATTGTGACCAATGAGTGACCCGTCGCCGATGGTGATACCGCCCTGATCCTGAAACTTACAGCCCATGTTGATGAACACGCGCTCGCCCACCACGGTGTTTTTCCCGCAATCGGTATGAAAAGGTGGAAACAACCCGACGCTCTTAGGTACCTCGCGCCCCCAAAGTTCTTCTAATAGCGTGTGTAGTTCTTCCGGCGTATGGTACTTGCCATTGATTTCGGCTGTTATGCGCAATGCCTCCTGCGAGAGTTTGTGGAAAATCATGTGCAGTTCGGAGCCTCCCTCAATGGGTTTTCCCGAGGCCATATAGTCTCTGAATGTTTGAAGCATGGAACGTCTTTCAACGTCGTCAGACGAGGTGTTCTTCGTGATGGTTGCTGTGATATTTTGTGCTGCCATAAATCTATGAGTAATTAGGTTATAAGGTTATGAGGACTTCTCATAATCTCTGGCACAGCGGCGCGGATGCTTTTGATTGCATGCCGCGCCGCTGTGTCGTTGTTATTTTGTTTTAGTCGCCTTATTCTTCGACCTTGGCCTCTACGATACGCTTGCGGTTGAGCAGGCGGTAAGCGATGGGCGAGGCGAGGAAGATGGAAGACATCGTGCCGAAGATGACACCCAATATCATGGCGAAACTGAATGAGCGGATGCTGTCGCCGCCGAGGAAGAAGATGCAGAGCAGCACGAGGAGCGTCGTGAGCGACGTGGTGACGGTGCGGCTGAGCGTCTGGTTCAGCGAGTCGTTGAGCAACTGCTTGGTGGGGCGAGTGGGATAGAGTTTGAGGTTCTCACGGATGCGGTCGAACACTACCACCTTGTCGTTGATGGAGTAACCGATGGCGGTGAGCACGGCTCCGATGAACGTTTGGTCCACTTCAAGGGAGAAGGGCACCCATCCCCAGCATACGCTGTACATACCGATGATGAAGAGCACGTCCACCACGAGGGCGAAGACGGAGCCCACAGAGAAGGCTACGTTGCGGAAACGCACGAGGATGTAGAGGAAGATGGCGATGAGCGAGAGCACCACGCTGATGAATGCGCTGCGCGTCATGTCGGCTGCCACGCTCGGGCCTACCTTCTGTGCGCTGATGATGGAGCCGCCGCTCTTGTTGTCGCGGTCCTTGAAGGTGTTGTAGTCGGCCTTGATGAGCCCTTTCTCGCTCAGAGCACTCCAGATGAATTGTTCGACTTCCTGGTCCACGCTCTCGGCGTCGTCATCGATCTTGTAGTTCGTGGTGAGGCGCACAGCGGGGTTGCTCGTGGTCACGATGCTGATGGCACTGACAGTGGCATTGGGGTCTTGGGCTTTTACTTTCTCGGCCACGGCTTCGGCTACGGCTTCGGGCGTCACATTCTTTTGCTCGAATTCGATGACGAAGTTGCGTCCGCCAGTGAAGTCGATGCCTTCCGACAATCCTCTGCCTACCAGCGAACCGATGAAGACGACAGCCAGCACGCCGAAGATGACGAAGGATTTGCTGGAGGCCTCCATGAACTTCACCTTGGTGTTGGTGAGGAAGTTGCGGAAGATGGGGGTGGTGAATGTCAAGCCGAGCCACTTGTCGCGGGCATGGAAGTGTTCGTAAACCATGCGTGTCATCCAAACGGCGGTGAAGAAGGATGCTACAATGCCGATACCGAGCGTCATGGCGAAGCCTCGGATGGGGCCTGTGCCGAAGTTGTAGAGGATGACGGCGGTGATGATACTCGTCAGGTTGGAGTCGAAGATGGCAGAGAAGGCGTTGCCATAACCATCGGCCAACGCGCTCTTGATGTTCTTACCAGCACGGAGTTCTTCCTTAGTACGCTCATAGATCAGCACGTTGGCGTCCACGGCCATACCGAGTGCAAGCACCATACCTGCAATACCGCTCATGGTGAGCGCGGCCTGGAACGAGATGAGCACACCGAAGGTGAAGAAGAAGTTGAGGATCAGTGCGCCGTTGGCCACCATGCCGGGTATGAAGCCGTACATGAGGCACATATAGATCATCAGGAGCACGAAGGCCACCACGCAGGCGGTGAAGCCGGCACGGATGGAGGCGTCACCCAGGCTCGGGCCTACGGTTTCTTCTTGCACGATCTTGGTGGGTGCGGGCATCTTACCGGAATTGAGCACAGTAGCGAGGTCGCGGGTGTCGTCGGTGGTGAAGTTTCCGCTGATTTCGCTGTTGCCACCGCTGATTTCGCTACGCACTACTGGTGCGCTATATACATAGCCATCAAGCACGATGGCCACGCACTTGTTGATGTTGTCACGGGTGAGGTTTGCCCAGTCGCGCGCACCGCCGCTGTTCATCGTCATGGTGACGATGGGGTGGTGCTGCTGGTTGAAGTCGTCCTTTGCCTTGGCAATGATGTCGCCCTGCATGGAGGCTTCGCCCTTGTCGTTACGCTTGAGCAGGTAGAGTTCAAAGAAGTTGCCCTTGACGTAGCTGCTGGCTTTCACGCCCCATGCCAGGCACAGGT
The DNA here is from genome assembly GCA_017444485.1 of Bacteroidaceae bacterium. GTDB lineage: Bacteria > Bacteroidota > Bacteroidia > Bacteroidales > Bacteroidaceae > Alloprevotella. The sequence continues at coordinate 27,735 of JAFSWM010000084.1, forward strand.
CGCGCGGCAGGGTTTGCTCAGCCACTTCCGAGTGAATGATGCGGTTAACGGCGGCGGTGTCGGCAGCGCGTACCATACCGATGACGCAGCCCGTAGGCGAGGTAACGCCTTGTTGCAACAGTAGGCTGAGCAAGGGGTGGTCGGCACCCGCGGCATTGGCCTTGGTTTCGTCGTTGCCCCTCGGTGCCGCAGGCTTCGCTGCGGGTGCTGCTGCCAGGGTTGTGTCGGTGACGGTGCTGTCAGCGGCTGCTGCTACGGCAGAGGTGTCGGCTGTTTCCACCTTGCCGGTCTTAAGGAATTGGGCGTAACGGCTGTCGAGGTCGCGTATTGCACCATTCACTTCGTTGTAGGTGTAGGTCTCCCAAAACTCAAGGTTGGCGCTACCCTGCAATAGTTTGCGCACACGCTCTGGCTCTTTGATGCCAGGCATTTCCACCATGATTTGGCCGATTTGTCCGCGACCGCGCAGAATTTGTATGTTGGGCTGTGCCACACCGAAGCGGTCAATACGGGTGCGCACCACTTCGTTGGAGTTGTTCACAGCGGTTTCTACCTGCTTGTTGAGCGCGGTTTCCACCTGTGCGTCGGTACTCTTGAAGGTGATGCCTTCCTCGCTGAGGCTTTCGGCAAAGATGCCGCCAAGTTTGTTCTGCCCGTTAGCCTGTCCGTAAGCTTTCACGAACAGGGCCACAAAGTCTCCGTCGCCGGCTTTTACGCCTTTGTCGGCGGTCTCAATGGCTTTAAGAACGGCGGGGTCTTTGGCGTTGTTGCCGGCCAGGTTCTTGATCACGTCGGGGATGCTCACCTCGAGAATGACGTTCATGCCGCCCTCCAGGTCGAGGCCGAGGCCTATCTGCAGAGCCTGGCACTCCTTGAGCGTCTTCCAGTTGAGGAACACTTTCTCGTTCATCATCGAATCGAGGTAGGCTTTGCCTGCGTCCTCACCCTTGGCTGCAGCGATGGCTTGAGCCTTGCCCTCGTAGTGACGCGTCACAAACGAGAACGAGAAGTAGAAGAGGCATATCAGGGTCAGCGCCACTGCGATGAACTTGATAAATCCTTTGTTTTGCATTGGGGATATAAATGTTTTGTTTGTTTTTGTTTCTGCGAAAGAGCGTGCAAATTTAGTCTAACCTTGCGGGTTTGCAAAGGAATTGCCCGAAAAAACGGCACAATGTGGACTTTGCTACCAGTGAAAGCGGCTTTGGCTTAACGAAAACGTGATTACTATCAGCGTATTTGGTCTTTTGGAATCAGTGAGTAGTCGTACATCACTTCGGAATGGTTGTCCCATACGAGTTCGCGCTCCAGCGTCTCGCCAGTGGCGCGGCTGCAGATCTCTCTGTAGATGCGTGAACGGCGGAAATAGCGCTCGTCGGCTTCACGGCTGAAATGGTGGTCTTCTTCCACAAGGCGGTAGGTATAAGGGAACTCTCGTTCAGCGCGCAGTTCGCAATGCAGTATGTCGCCGTCACAGCGAGCACATATCTGTACAGGCTGGTCGGTGTCGTTGCGAAATCGGTAGTCAATGAAATTGTAACTGACGGATGTTCCTGCGCTATAGGGCTTTCGTTCTCCTGCCTCGGGCGCAAGCGCGTCGCTGTGGTGGTGTAGTTCTGTGACCGTGAGCGGGCTGTGGAGCACGAGGAGATGAAGCGTGTTGGCCAGGTTGCACAATCCTCCGCCTGTGCCTGCCACGAGTTTGCCGTTCACAATGACGCGTCCGTACTTGAAACCGTTGCGCCGCGATGTCTTTCCGACAAGTCGCCAAAAGGAGAAAGTCTCGCAGGGATAGACCATCAAGCCGTCTATGCGGCTGCAAGCCAGACGGATATTATCGGCTTTGTTTTGCTGTAACTGGGGGTCGATGCCTGGTCCGCGTTTGATCATATCGCCCCCTTGGGCATAGACAACGACGGGCAGGAGTTCTGACGTGCGCTTACTGGCAAACTTCACACCGCTGAGAAGATTTTTGACATGACGTGCAAGAATGCCTTTTTGCAGGGAGATGGCATAGGTCAGCGGACTGATTTCGCAAAACAGTTTTCGGCGTTTCATGATGGGATGTTCAAGTTTCGCCTTTTACGTCTGATAAAGGCCAGCACGATATTCTCGGCCAATCGTCGCCAGCCCTTCCATCCTGGTTGCCCGTAGCCTATGTATATTACGAAAACCGACGCCAGCCTTGCCCTATTTGCGCCGAGTATGTCCGTGAAAAGTTGGTCGCCTACCACGATGGTTTCTGCTGGTTTCACGCCCATCATCTGCACGGCCTTTTTATAGGCACGCGGCGATGGCTTGTGCGCATCGTAGATGTAGGGTGCGTGTATGCTATGGTTGAATTGCCTCACGCGGGCGCGGCTGTTGTCAGAGAGGAGCAGTACTTTGAACCCCATAGTGCGCAGGTTGCGCAGCAGGTCCTCGGCCTGCGGAGTGGCATCGGCCCCATGAGGAACCAACGTGTTGTCAATGTCAAAAATCAAAGCCCTGAAGCCGCGCCCATAGAGTTTTGCATAGTCTATATCATAGGCACTGTCTGCAAAAAACGTGGGGCAAAGGCGCGAAATCATGGCTACTGATTATTGGGATGTCTCTACTGACTCGGGGGCGTGCGCTGGTTAAAGCCCTAGCCTGCTGCTGATGTCGAGCATCTGCTCTATGGGTAGCACGGCTCTTTCAGCGATGTCGGTGGGTATCGTTACCTCTGGCTGCTCTGTTTGTAGGCATTTGAGCATTTTATCCAGTGTGTTGAGCCGCATATATTGGCATTCGTTGCAGGCGCACCCAGGTTCGTCGGGCGGTACGGGAATGAAGGTCTTGTCGGGGCAGGCGCGGCGCATTTGGTGAAGGATGCCGCTCTCGGTGACAACGATAAATTCCTTGCAGGGGCTTTCCTTGGTATGCCCCAGCAGACGTGCTGTGCTTCCCACCACATCGGCGAGTTTGCGCACCGCGCCTTTGCATTCCGGGTGAACAAGCACTTCAGCGCCGGGGTGCTCGCGGCGCAGGGCTATAAGCCTTTCGAGTGAGAAACGCTCGTGCACATGGCATGCGCCGTCCCAAAGCAACATTTGCCGTCCGGTGACGGAGTTGATGTATTCGCCGAGATTGCGGTCGGGGCCGAAAATAAGCGGTTGGTCGGGCGGAAAACTCTCCACAATCTCTCGGGCGTTCCCGCTGGTGACGACTACGTCGGTCACGGCTTTCACCGCTGCGCTGGTATTGACATAAGAAATAACTTTGTGTCCCGGGTGAGCCTTTACGAACTCAGCAAAGTCCTCGGCGGGGCAACTCTCGGCCAGTGAGCAGGTTGCCGCAAGGTCTGGGATGAGCACCTTGGCTTGTGGGCAGAGTATCTTGCACGTCTCGGCCATGAAATGCACGCCACACATAAGGATGATGTCAGCCTTGGTCTTTGCCGCCTTTTGTGCCAGGGCGAGGCTGTCTCCCACAAAGTCGGCCACATCTTGTACATCGCCCTCGGTATAGTAGTGTGCCAGGATGACTGCGTTCTTCTCTTTGGCCAGGTGGCGGATAAGGGACTTGGTGTCCATGGAGGTTATTTCTTTAGGTTACAAAGTCTTCTCCATTGAACATTGACCGTTGACCATTGAGCATTGCCAATGCCAACAGCAATGGGTTTTGCGAATGTTCAATGGTCAACGGTCAATGTTCAATGAATGTACGTTTTCTTGCCGCCAACGATATAGACACCTGGGATGGTGGGACGCTGTGAGAGCCGTCTGCCGCTGAGGTCGTAGATAGCGGCACTGGTTCCAATCGGGGTGATGGATAGTGTGCTGATGGCGGAAACCACAGGCTTACCCACATGCACGTTGATGGTTTCTCCCATGGCCTGCACGGGAACGTCCACATAGAGTTCTTCTCCGTCCACATAACTGGTGGCGTTGTCAATGCTTACGTCGGCGACGATAGCGCCCCCTGCGAGGCTCACGCTCTGCGGCTCGTTGGCTCCGAAGGAGTAGGTGCCGTCCTCGTTGTCAATGACGGGAATGTCTTTGAGTACGATGTCGCCGATTGAGTTCACCCCGTCAAGACTGAAGTCCTTGAGCGTGAAGGTGACGGTGTTCTCGTCCTGCGCGGTGATGAGTATTTGCGCATCGGTGAACTTGGGAGTGTCTGCCGTGACGGGTTCTCCGAGCGCCACATAGATACCTGCGGTATAGTTGCCTGCAATCTCAGCGGCAGGACCGGTAATAGCCCTTTCCACGGGCTTACCCACGTGCACGTTGATGGTTTCTCCCATGGCCTGCACGGGCACGTCCACATAAAGTTCGTCTCCGTCCACATAACTGGTGGCATTGTCAATGCTTACGTCGGCGACGATAGCACCCCCTGCGAGGCTCACGCTCTGCGGCTCGTTGGCTCCGAAGGAGTAGATGCCGTCCTCGTTGTCAATGACGGGAATGTCTTTGAGCACGATGTCACCGATGGAATTCACCCCGTCGAGGCTGAAGTCCTTGAGCGTGAAGGTGACGGTGTTCTCGTCTTGTGCGGTGATGAGTATTTGTGCGTCGGTAAACTTGGGCGTGTCTGCCGTAACGGGTTCTCCGAGTGCCACATAGATGCCAGCGGTGTAGGCACCAGCAATCTCAGCGGCAGGGCCTTCCGTCACTTCCTCGGCGGGTGCAGGCAGTGTGCCAGTGGTGAAGGCCAGGTTGCGCGTCTCGCCGGCCACAGTGATGGTGAAGGCCAGGTAGAGGCTGTCGGTACTCCAATAACTATTTGCTCCATCAAGTTGCAGCGTGTAGTCCACCGCACCCATAATCAGTCCTGTGGTAGAGCCACCCTGGAGGGCAATGGTGCCATCACCCTTTTCCGACACGGTGATGCCCGAAAGCGTCACGTCGCCAATGAACAATCCTTCCACTTCTGTGTTCTGCAAGGTGAGGAAGATGGTATTGGCATCGGCGGCAGTCACCGAAACACTCGAGGCGCTGTGGTCGTCGTTCCCTGTGAGTAGGGGCACGATGCCGCAATAGAGGGTACCAGTGCGGGCGCCTTCCATGCCATGTGCCACGCCCTCGGGCTCGTAGTCGCTGTTTTCGCCTTGGAAGCGCACGTAGATGCTCACGTCGCTGAAGACGATACGTGTCGTCACATAGACGTCAATCGAGGCATAGGCGCCATCGATGTAACTCGTGGTGTGGTCGATGTTCACCTTGGCCGAGACCATGCCTCCCATCAAAGAGAGCGTCTGCGGGCTGTTTTCGCCGAAGGCTATCTGCCCGCTCTCTTTTTCATACACGGGTATGCCTGTCAGCACAATGTCGCCGAGCGACATGGAGCCGTATTTGAAGTTGGGCAGGACGAACTTGACCGTACTCTCCGTCTCTTTTTCAAGGCGGATATTGGCTGCGCTGCCTTCTGTCTCGTCGGTTACCGGTGAACCCATGCCGATGTAGAGCTGTCCGCCGTATGTGCCGGCAGCCTTGTCGGCGGCAGATTTCTGTGCGAACGCGGCGGATGTAAACCCTGTCAGCAGGGCAAGTAGTAGGAGTAAAGTTTTCTTCATATTTATAGTTATAGGTTTTTTAGATTATGAGGTTTTTTTATTAACCATTGACCTTTCGCAAAACTACATGTCGCCGGTATGGGCAATGTCCAATGAAAAATCACCAAAACACGTAGTTCAGTCCGATGCGTGCGTAGATAGGATAGAGGGCGAAGGTCACACTGCTGTAGTTCTTCGGGAAGATGCTGCTCAGGCCCCACGATAGTTGTGCGGTGGCCTCGAGACGGGTGGAAATCATACAGTTGGCTCCCGCCTGTATGCCCCAGGCCCAGCGGCGCAAATCGTCTTCAAAGTCGTAGGTGGCATGTGTGACGTAAGCCTTTTCGCCCGTGGGATCGTGATGTCGCAGGTAGCCGTCGTAGGCTTCACCATCGAAATTCCCGTCAAGCAACAGGCTGACGTACGGACCCACATGGAAACTCCAACGATCGGAGGGGCGGTAGTGGAACAGCACGGGCACCGTGAGGTAGGAGTTGCGGACGTGCGTCTTCACGCGCCCCGTCCAGTCGCCCTCCATATATCCGCCGTCGTCTGCCGTCATCTCCATGTGATAGCCCTTGACCGATGCGTCGGTCTTCATGCTCTTTTGTTCCAAGTGCAAGCCGAGACTTACGGCAAAGCGTGCGTTGTCCCCCAGAAACTTACGTGCCTGAAGGTCTAAGGAAAGGCAGAGGAGCGGGTTGTAACGTTCTATTTTCCGGATAGAACGGGGCATGGGGAGTGGCGCCGTGCCGCCTATCTGGAAGCCGGCACCCGCCGAGAAGATCACGCTCTCGAAAAAGCCGCGCGACACCTGCATACAACGCATGGGCTGAAGGCCCAGGCTATCGCCGGGTATAGATGGCATTTGTGCCGAGGCTTTTGTGCAGGGGGCGAGCAAAAGCAAGAGGCTAAGGAAATATAGGGGCTTCATTCGTAAGTGCTTACTTTATTGACCATTAACCATTGATTGTTGACCATTGTCAATACCCGTGACAAGGGGTTTTGCGAATGGTCAATGGCTGGTTATGGGCGTTCATTCGTTCTTCCAGTTTATCTTTAGGTTGTCCACACAAAGCGTGCTGCCTGGCGCGCCACGGAAATAGGCCCCGCCACGGCTGCTGGTCATCACGATGGTGAGCGCATAGCCGCCCCGCCTTCGTGTCTCTTCGTCGAACGTTTTGCCGCCGACATAGGAGAAGGGGATGTCAAAGTGTGTCCACTCGTTCCGGTCAGAACCGTCCTGCAACTCCGCGATGGCCACAATGCGGTCGCTACTCTTCACGTCATCGCCGAAGAGCGGCTCAAAGGCATTCGGTGTCACTTCATAGAGTACGGCGTAGATGTCGCACTGGTCCGTCTCGGCCGCTTCGCCGCCCGTCATGACGGCGCCGTGGGTGTATTTGTATACGCCCTCAATGGAGCGCGGTTCGTCCTTAACGATTTGCATACCGAAGCGTGTGGCATGCAGTGGATCTGCCACCGCATTTGCCACGCGGAATTCGCCGACGAAGAGGTTCCCGGCAGCGATGGGCATCCCCACAAAGGTGCCGAACGTGCCGGTGCTCAGCGTGCGCAGGCAGGCGTAGCGCCCGTCGTAACTTTGCTCGTCGCTGATGAAGGTGGTGGGGTACCCCTGGGGGTCGGAGGCTTGCCCCGTAAAGGCAAACCCTGCGTTGCCGCTGTCCCACAGTGTGGCATTCAGGCTGCCGTCGGTCTGCTCCCACAGCAGGCGTTGGTATTGATTTGCATCGTTGTGCGTGAAGTATTCAAACCCTTGCACATCAAGCGGTCTGGGGCGTTCAAAACTCACCTCGTAGTCCTTTTGCCATGCCCCGTCCTCGCTCACCACGCGGTAGGTCTGCGGCAGGGTGAAGTCGATGAGCCGTGCCGCATCGTAGGGCGTGGCGGCACCATTCTCTTCAATGAAGAAAAGCCCAGCGCCCGGGGTGATGAGAAATTGTGGTGCCAAGGCCGTGACGTCTGCTTCGTCAGTCACCATAAATGTGACCGAGCGGTTGCGCACTACGGGTGTACCCGTAAGGAAACCGTCTGGCAGCGTGGCAAGCCACTCTGGACTGACTTCCGTGATGTCACATTCTGTGCCGAGTGCCTCGTCGCGAATGCACGATGCTGTCAAGAGCAGACAAAGTACCAGCGCTTGCAGTAAAAACAAGTTCCTCATGTCGGTTTCCTTGATGGTTTCCAGCCTGCAAATTTCGCAAAAAAAGCGATAAAACCTCCAGCGCCGTATGGAAATATGCGTTTCTTCGCAAAACTACATCCGTTGTAGTTTAAACAAGGTCCGTGTGACTTTAAAGTCTCACGGAGTGACTTTAAAGTCACACGGACCTTGTTTAAACGTTGAAGTACAGTAGAAGTTTTGGCTTGGTACAGCGCTCCTTGAGAAACCTATCCTTCGTTCCGAAAGGCTATTAACAAACAACGCGCCCGCGCGATGCCGTTTTTGGAACACCTTGCGCGGGCGTGTATATTATTTAAGGAATAGGTTGGGTGGTTTCGGCCTTTATTGTGCAGGCTGTTGCGCGGGCTGCTGTTGTGCTTCCTGCTGCATGCGTGTGACGAAGGCCTTGCCAGCAGCGATGTCTTCGGGTGTGATGCCGAGGGCTTCCATGATTTTGCTGGTGACGTCGGTGCTGAGGGCTTCGTTCACAATCATGTTGTTTTGCTGCGCGGCGCTCTTGTCGACGACATAGACGTAGTTACCATTGCGAGCCACGAGGTTCACAGCGTCAAGGATTTTTTTCTGGATGGGCTCCATCTTCTGCTGCTGTTGTTGCTGGTAGTTATTGGTGTTGTCTTCCTGGGCCTGCTCGTAGCGTTCGCGCAGTTGGATGATTTCCTGCTCGCGGCGCTCGCGGATGTTGGGCGGTGTGGCTTCGGTGACCTCTTTTTGGTATTTGTCGATCTTGGTTTGGATTTCTTCGCGCATGGCTTGCAGGTCGTTGCTGTATTGCTGGCCGATGGCTTGGAGTTCGGTGACGGCGTTGCGCCAATCGGGTAGGGCCTGCATCACGTCGGCGAGGCTGAAGTGGGCGAACTGCTGGGCGCTCATAACCAGGGGTGCGCTGAGCAGCGCGAGCATCAAAAGGATTTTTTTCATTGTTTTGTGTATGAGTTTTTAATGATTGATTGTTTTGTTAGCGACGCACGCTGTAGCCGAGTTTTTGCAGCACTTCGTTGCTGATGTCTATGGCGGGGGAGGCAAAGATGATGCCATTATCGGCAGCGCGGTCAAGGACCATCTGGAAGTTCTTGGCCTGGGCGATGGCTTTCACGGCGTTGTAGATTTCAGTGTGAATGGGTTCGAGCAGTGCGAGGCGTTTCTTATAGAGTTCGCCCTCGGGGCCGAAGTATTTCTTGCGCAGGTCGGCGGCTTCTTTCTCTTTGTCGATAATGGCTTGTTCGCGGGCCTGTTTCTGTTCGGCAGAGAGGAAAGCGGCTTCGTCCTGGTAGTTCTTATAGAGCGTTTGGGCTTCTGACTCTATGGCTTCAACTTCCGACTGCCAGCGTTTTGAAGTTTGGTTGAGTTGTTCGTTGGCCTGCTCGTAGGCGGGGATGTTGCCCAGGATGTACTCCATATCAATGAGTGCAAACTTTTGTGCGCTTGCGCCGAGGGCTGCGATGCCGAGCAGCAGGCTGAGGATTGTCTTTTTCATTTCTTTAGGTTTTAAGGTTTTTAGGTTTTAAGGTTATGGGGTTGCAATACCTGCGGGCGCGTACTCCCGCGCTCCAAGGGTTTGCAATGGGCGGGCTGCCTTATAATCTTAAAACCTTATTTTATGTTGTTAGAATTCACGTCCGATGATGAAGTGGAACTGGCTGCCTCCGGCTTTTTGTCCGTTTATGTATTTCTGGAAGCCGTATGCCCAGTCCACTCCCATGAGTCCTACCATGGGCAGGAGGATGCGCACACCGACGCCGGCGCTTTGCTTGAGATCGAAGGGGTTGAGGTTTTTGGTGTCTACCCAAGCGTTGCCGCCTTCGAGGAATACGAGGCCGTAGATGCTGGTGGAGTTGGAGAGCATGAAGGGATAGCGCAGTTCAAGCGTCATGCGGGTGTAGGCGTAGGCGTTGCTGGAGGCATTACCGGCGATGGAGCCGTTGTCGTATCCACGCAGGCCGATGGTTTCGGTGAGGTAGCCGCTGCTGTAGCCCGACATGCCGTCGCCGCCCATGTAGAAGGTCTCAAAGGGCGACTTGTTGTGCTTGTTGTAGTAGCCGAGGAAGCCCATTTCGAAGCGAGTCATGAGGACGGGGCACTTCTCTTTGCCGGTAAGGGCAGTGTAGGTGCGGAAGTTGAGTTTCCACTTGTGGTACTCGATCCATCTGTACTTCTCTTGCGCTTCGCGCTGGTAGGAGGCGCTCATGGGGTTGGAGGCGAGGTTGGCGTAGTTTTTCCCGTCCCAGAGAGAGTAAGGGGGCGTGAGGGTGACTGACATGCCGAAGTCCGAACCACTGCGGGGGAAGAAGGGGTGGTCGCTACTGGTACGCGAGAGAGAAAGGGTGAGGTTGATATTGTTGCAACTACCGTCGGTGACGAGGAAGTATTGCCACGACTTGAGGTTGTAGCGCGTGTAGGACAACTCGGCACTGAAGTTGAAGTAGTCGTCAGGCCAGCGCAAGCGTTTGCCGAAGCCGACGGAGATGCCATACATCTTGATGTACTTGTCGGGGTCGTAGTAGTTGGTGTAGTTATAGTAACTGCTGTTGGTGCCGTAGCCGTACATCATGTTATAGTAGTTGTTGTAGTAGTTACTATTATAGTAACCAGAGGCTACGTCGGTCTGTTTGCTGTAGTAGAACGACACGCTGAGTTGGTTGGGGCGTTTGCGTCCGAACCAGGGGTCAAGGAACTGTATGCTGTACTGCTGATAGTAGCGTCCGTTGCTCTGTCCGCTGATGGAGAGCGTCTGCCCGTCGCCCTGGGGGATGAATCCTCCGCGCTTTTTGCCTTTGCGGAAGAGACCTGCAATGGAGAAGTTGGTGAACTTCAGTCCGACGCGCCCAATGATACCGGTTTGGCCGTATCCGGCAGAGAGTTCTATCTGGTCGCCGCCTTTGGTGACGAGGGGATATGTGATGTCCACAGTGCCTGTCTGCTCGTCGGGGCGTATGTTTTTCATCAGTTCGCTTTGGAGGGCTTCGGGGTCGAACTGATTCATGTTGGCGAGGCTCATCACGGTTCGCTTGATGGAACTCATGTTGAAGAGGTCGCCAGGCTTGGTGTAGAGTTCGCGGCGTATGACGTCTTCGTACACGCGGTCGTTGCCGGCTATGCGTACATGTCCGAGGGTGGCCTGTGCACCTTCCACGATGCGCATCTCAATATCCACACTGTCACCCTCCACATTGGCCTCAACGGGATCGAGACGGTAGAAGACGTATCCGTTGTTGTAGTAGCGCTGTCCCACGGCATCATCGTCCTGGCTGAGCCGTTCGTCGAGTTTGGTACGATTGTAAATGTCACCGCGTTGCATGCCGAGGATGGCTTGTAGATGCTCGGTGGTATAGACAGTGTTGCCCACCCAGGTGATGTTGCGAAGGTAGTAGGGCTGTCCTTTGTGAATGTCGAGATAGATGTCCACACGGTCGTCAGAACCAGGGACGGTGACAACGCTGTCGGCTATGATACGTCCGTCGCGCATGCCCCATGAGTAGAGGCGGTCGATGAGCAGTTGCTTGTCGTTCTCGTATTCTTCGGGCAGGAATTTCTTGGAGCGGAAGAAGTTGCCTGGCGTACCCTGCTTGGTCTTCTTCATGGCGCGGCGCAGGCGGCGGGCTTCCTGCGGCGTGACGCCAGTGATGTATATTCTGTGTACTTTGATTTTGTTCTTCTTATCGATGTGGATGGTGACGATGACTTTCCCGTCGTTCATCACGTCGGGCTGACTGCTGATGTCAATGCGGGCATTCTTGAAGCCTTTGTTGTCGTAGTATTTCTTGATGATGTCGCGCGTGCGGTCCACTACGTCTTGTGTGTAGTAGGTGCCGTCGTGCATGTTGATGCGCTGGGTGATTTCGTCGCGTTCGGACTTCTTCACTCCGGTGATGCGCAGGGTGCTGATGCGGGGCTGTGCGGTGAGTCTGATGTGGATGTAGGCCTGCCCGCCCACAACGCTGTCGAGTTCGATGGACACGTCGGAGAATAGTCCTTGCCTCCAATATTTCCTAACGGCAGTCGCCATATCGGGGCCGGGTATCTCGTACATTTGCCCCACGGTGAGGCCGCTTAAGCCAGCGAGCCATTCGTGGTCGTATCCCCCTACGTCGTCCACCGTGATGCCAGCGAGGACGTAGCGGGGGTGGTCGCCGCTGTAGGACACATTGCTCGCAGCCGGTTGTTCTTGCGCAGCGATGCGTAGCGTGCCACAAAGAAGGAGCGTGACGAGGACGAAGTATTTTAGGACGGATATACTTTTCATGCGTTACATTTGTGTCGGTGCTATTATTCTTGCAGACTTGGCTCTGCGGCGACTTGTTCGCCAGTCTTCCCGTAGCGGCGCTCTCGGTGTTGGTATTCGCTGATGGCGCGGTGGAAGTCTTCTCTTCCGAAGTCGGGCCAATAGGTGTCGCAGAAATAGAGTTCGCTGTAGGCGCACTGCCAGAGCAGGAAATTGCTCAGCCGAATTTCACCGCCAGTGCGGATGAGCAGGTCGGGGTCGGGGATGCCTGCCGTGGTGAGGCTGTCAGACAGGCTGACCTCTGTGATTTCTTCCGGTTTGACTTCCCCCGCTGCGGCTTTTGCTGAGATGGAGCGGACGGCTTCTATAATTTCCCATTTGGAGGAATAACTCAGGGCTACGATGAGCGTGAGGCCAGTGTTGCGTGCGGTTTTCTCCTCAAGGGCTTTGACAGCGCGGCAAATCTCTTCGGGCAAACGTGCGGTGTCACCGATGAGCAACAAGCGGACGTTGTTGTTCATGAAGAGCGACTCCTCCAAAGAGGAGAGCACGAGTGACATCAGGGCTGCCACCTCGGCTGCCGGACGGTTCCAGTTCTCCGTACTGAAGGCATAGAGCGTGAGATATTGCACCCCGATCCTGGCGGCTTCTTCGGTGATGGTGTGAACGGTTTCCACCCCTTTCTGATGTCCTACGCTGCGGTCAAGGCCGCGCGCTTTGGCCCAACGCCCATTGCCGTCCATGATGATGGCGATGTGGCGGGGGATGCGAGTAGGATCGAGGTGTAGTTCGTTGTTATTATGGGTTTGCATGGGCATTACCATTCGTCTTTGTTGCACGTCTTGCATCTTGGCGCGAAACTATAGGTCAGCGTGATGAAAGCCGTGTGATAGTAGTCTTTGTTCTTGAATGCTTGCGACTTGATGCCTTGCGGAGCTTCAAGGCCGTCGAGTTTGTCGCTGGTGGTGAAACGCATCTGCCAATCAAAGCCGAGATTGAGGCGTTCAGCCAACTTGTATTTTAATCCGAAGCCTACGGGAATTTCAGGGGAGAATGCCTTGCCTGCTGTGCCATAGGTCGCGCCTACGCCGATTTGCAGGTATGGTACAAGCCGTTTGTGGCCCAGGTAGTTCGCCTTGTAGCCGTAGGGGAGAAAGTGAATCTCGTAGAGCACGTCAAGGCTTACCAAACCGCCCGAGAAACTGTAGCGCAAACGCTCTTCGGAGGGCGTGAGTGGCTGTGCGGGTTGGAAGTCCTCCATCTTGTCTGTATCGCCCTTGCTCATCACATAGCCAGCCTGCACCTTGAGTGCACTGCGAGGGCTGAACACCCATCTCCAAAGCGCGCCGCCACCGGCTCCTGGCTGTCCGAAGAATTCGTAGTTGGTGTCGTTGATGCCAAAGCCAGCGCCTAGCGCACCGCCCACTTCCATACGATACTCCAGGTCGTCCTGAGCCATAAGCGAGGCGGGCAGGGCAACGAGCAACAGCGCGAGAGTGAGACGGGAGGAATGCATGGAGAGTAACTTTATTGACTATTGAACATTGACCGTTGACCATTGAACATTGCTAATACCAGGCGCAATAGGTTTGCGAATGGTCAATGGTCAATGTTCAACGGTCAATGTTCAATGGTGAACGATAGTATTCTTTTTGTATGGTTTTCCACCCCAGCCGAGCAAGTTTGCCGCGCCATACTTCACCAGTGCCGCCGCATACAAGGTATACGTTGGCCTCCTCGTCAGCGCAAACAGCCAGAGAAGTGGCGGCGGAAATGCTGGGGGCTTCGATTTCGGAGGTGAGCCAAGTGCGTCCCTGGTCGCGGCTGGTGTACAACCCGGGGAGTGTGCCGTCGGTGTCAAGTCCGGCGAGCAGTGCCGCGCCGTCGTAGGTTATCATAGAGCAACTGCTCAGCACGGGGTAGGACGTGGATTCTGCCGAGAAGAAGTTCCAAGGGAAGGTGTATGCTCCTGATAAGTCAATGGTTCGTCGCCAAATGGCAGGTGCATTCCCTGCCACGTTGAGGCCGCATACCAGTACTTCCTCGTATCCGCTATGAGCGCGCGATGGCAGTACCGTGCCGCACAATTCCGTCTTGGGGCTCTCGCCGCCTGTTTCGGCATCGTCTTGTTGCCAGTACAAACCATTGGGACTGCTCCAAAAACCATCTACGCCTACGCAGAACAGCCCCCCTGAACCTGCTACGAGCAAGTTGAGGCCCGTACCATCAGTTTCAGACCATGTGATGCCATCTGCGCTGCTTGCTATGCGCCCATCGGTGCGAATGGCATAAAACGTGTTTTTGAAAAGCGTCACGGTGCGCTCCTTGATGTCAGCATCAATGGTATGTGGCTCCCAATTCAAGCCTTTGTCGGAGGAGATGAACAATACGCTACCATTTGCCTTGCGCCCAAAGAGGTACAACTGGTCCCCCGCAGTCAGCAATTTGTGGTTTTCGAGAGCAGCAATGTTTTCATCGGAGCCTATCCGCTGCCAGTTCATCTCGTCACCAGTTTGCTTATGTACAGTGAGTTCCAGCGTATAGTTGCGCTGCGAGCCGTCCGAGGCGTTAACCGTGATAAGCCTCGGCAATGTGCAGTCCGTGCTGTCGGTCATATTGAAAGTGGTGTCTGCAGCGGTGGCAAGGGAGCGTATGGTGATAGAACTGCCCTGGTAGGTGAATGTGGCGAACGTCATTCTCGATATGTCACATCCTGCAGGCAACGAGTCTTGCAAGAAGATGCGATTGTTCGTTTGGTCAATGGACAGGGGGTAATTGGCACCGGTGAGAACCGCTTCGTAGATACTGTCGCTCCCATCGCTGGCTATGGTGTGGGCGAGGCAGGGCACGCCCCCAAGTACGGCAGAGGTGATGATGCAGGCCGAGGAATCAGAGGTTTGCTCGTCTACACTGTCATCGCTGCAGGCAACGGATAAGAATAATGAGCCAACAAAGGCCAATGCCGTGAGAAGACGGGTTATCGCGTTCATCAGATATACTTTCGTAGTTGTAAGGGATAAGAATGGTCGGCCTATTCTTGCCCGCGCACATTCTCCCAATGTGTAAAACAAGCGCAAAAGTACCACAAAAAACGGAACGCGCGTAATACGATACATTATTTAAAGATTTTTTGCAGCCTTGGTGTTGGTTTTGTGGCGGGGTTTGTCTGCTATTGTCGCTTTTCTTATTTTTGCAACCGCAAACTCTTAAATCCCAATCCACATGCACGACAAAAGCCCGTCTTTGCCGCCTATCCCGGGTGGAAACGATGTTGGGAATACTCCACCGCCTGTTCCCCACCATACACCTGCTGTACCTGCTCCGAAGCATTTAGAAGAGGAAAAGCCCTATCGCCGCGTGTTGCGATACACGATAGGAACGGTTTTGGCTCTTTTTGCTTTGATTGGCGTGGTGACGCTTATCAGTTTTGTGCGCAATGTACTGATGGACGAACAAAACACGGTGGATATGCAGGACATACAATTGGAGCAGTATGTAGTGAACGACCCTCCTGCCGACACCCGTCGCTCCCACGTGCGTATGAAACCTGGCTCACACCCCGAGGCAGGTTATATTGCCGACGAGAGTGTACTGATACGTGAGCGTGAGGAGGACGCGCGCTTCCGCGAACAGAATGGGCAGCCTGCAACCGACCAGTCGCAGAAGCCCAAACCCACCGATAAGCCTCGTGAGCAAGAACCCAGGCAGACAGAACACACGGCTCAGCCTGCTACACCTCCTGCGAATGCTACCACAGGGAACCCGAGCGGGACGTCTGTTGAAACCACTCCCAGCCCAGCACCCGCTAGCCCAATAACCATAGAATAACCACGAACCTCCAACGATGAGAAACTTATTCCTCTTCTTCTTTTCCGCCTTTTTTTCCACCATTCCTATATCCGCCCAGGATTTGACTCAATATGTGGATCCGCTTATCGGATCTGGCGGTCACGGACACGTGTTCGTGGGGGCTGATGTGCCATTCGGGCTTGTGAAACTTGGTCCAACGAGCATTCCCCAGCAATGGGACTGGTGCTCTGGCTATCACGAGAGCGACTCCACCATCATAGGGTTTTCGCACACCCACCTCAGCGGCACGGGCATTGGCGACCTGTTTGATGTCACCCTGATGCCCGTGGTAGGCGATGTGGTGTATGCTCGGGGCGAAGCCTATAAGCCAGGCAGCGGATTGTGGAGTTATAGCGACCGTCGGCAACAAGCGGTGCGACCAGGATACTACAAAACCTACCTCACACGCTACGGAATCACTGCTGAACTCACCGCTTCAGAGCTTGTGGGACTGCATCGTTACACCTTCCCCGAGGCCAACGATGCGGGCATTGTTATAGATCTTGAGAATGGTGGCTGCTGGGACAAAACCACGCAGTGCTATATGGAGGCCGCCGATAGCAACACCGTGCTTGGCTATCGCTACTCCACTGGTTGGGCAAAAAAACAGAAGATTTATTTCGCCCTGCGCACAGAGAAACCTTTCGCCTCTTGTACACGCATCGGCGACTACTATATGCGCCTAGGCTTCGCCACTCATAAGGGCGAGGCTATACATGTCAGTGTGGCACTTTCTCCCACCTCCATGACTGACGCGTTGAACAATCTTCGTCTCAGTGATGCTTCTCCCTGCCGCGCTCGCTTCGACACCGCCGCGCGCCTTGCACAAGACGAATGGGATGCTCATCTTAGCCGCATTCGTATAGAAACACAAGACGACAAGGTGAAGCGTATCTTCTACACCGCTTTCTACCACACCATGATGGCCCCCGTGGATTTCAGCAACGCTGACGGCACATACCTCGGCCACGATGGCAACAAGCGCTGCTCGCAGGCGGGCAACTACACCATTCTCTCCCTGTGGGATACCTATCGTGCTGCACATCCCCTGATGAGTCTCGTACAGTACGACCGCTACCCGGGCATCATCAATACCATGCTCGACATCTACCGCCAGCAAGGTAAACTCCCCGTGTGGCATCTCATGGACAATGAGACCGACTGCATGGTGGGCAACCCTGGCGTGTGCGCGGTAGGTGATGCTGTGCTTAAAGACATTCCTGGCATAGATGCCGAGGAGGCTTACGAGGCTATGCGCGCCAGTGTGATGCTTGATGAGCGCGGGCTAAAAGAATACCGCGAGCGTGGATACATCTCCATCGAAGGCGGAAATGAGAATGTTTCGCGCACCATGGAATATGCCCTGGCAGACTGGTGCGTAGCGCAGGTGGCAAAGAAACTGGGCCATCAGGCCGACTATGAATACTTCTTGCAGCGCAGCAAGAACTATCGTAACATCTTCGATCCGCAAACGCATTTCGCGCGTGGTCGGCACGGTGACGGCTCATGGCGCACACCATTCGATCCCTTCTTCTCGTCCCATGAGCAGGACGACAACACAGAGGGCAACGCCTGGCAGTACACCTGGCTCGTGCCGCACGACCTCGACGGACTTGTTTCCCTCTTTGGATCCCGCGAGGCACTCATCGCCAAACTTGATAGTTTCTTCGTTACAGAAGGCGACTTTGGTGCTACCGCTTCACCCGACATTAGTGGCCTCATCGGGCAGTACGCGCACGGCAACGAACCCAGTCATCACATCATCTACTTCTACACCATGCTCGGGCAGCCGTGGAAGACTGCCGACTTGCTACGCCGCGTGCTCTCCGAACTCTATACCGACCGCCCCGACGGACTTTGTGGCAACGAAGACGTGGGGCAGATGTCCGCTTGGTACGTACTTTCAGCCCTCGGCCTCTATCAGGTGGAGCCTGCGGGCGGACGTTATGTGCTCGGGGTGCCTGCTGTGGACCGCGCAGAGATAGGTGTGCGCGGCGGTACGTTTACGATTGAGACCAAGAACCGCAGCCCCAAGAACCTCTATGTGCAGCGAGTGTTGCTCAACGGCAAGCCGCTCCGCCAGTATTGGATAGACTTTGCCGATATTGAATGCGGCGGCACGCTCACTTTTGAAATGGGCACGAAACGCAAGACATGGTTTTAATTATTGACCGTTGACCATTGACCATTGACCGTTGACCATTGACCATTTGCAAAACCGATTGCTACTGGTATTGGTAATGGTCAATGGTCAATGGTCAATGGTCAATGGTCAATGGTCAATGGTCAATGGTCAATGTTCAATAAAGAAACTTCCACCCATGTGGCTCTCCCGTTCACGAATGTTGTTCGGTGACGCAGCGGTGGCTCGGTTGGCCACTGCGCGCGTAGCCGTGTTCGGCGTGGGAGGTGTGGGCGGCTATGTGGTGGAAGTGCTGGCGCGCAGTGGAATAGGCGAGATTCATCTGTTTGATGGCGACGTCGTGGCCGAGAGCAACCTCAACCGCCAAATCATTGCGTTGCGCGACACATTGGGCAGGCCAAAGGTCGAGGTGGCAGCCGAGCGTGTTCAGGCCATCAATCCCGCGTGCCATGTAGTGGCGCACCATATATTTTATCTTCCAGAGTGTGCCGATGAGGTAGACTTGTCGGGTTTTGATTATGTGGCAGATTGCGTGGACACCGTAGCAGCCAAGGCCGAATTGGTGCGCCGCTGTCAGCGGCTGGGTGTGCCGCTCATCGTGTCGATGGGTGCAGGTGGTAAGTTCGACCCCACCGCGTTTCGTGTGGGCGATTTGAACCAGACGCGTATGGACCCCCTAGCTCGTGCGCTACGCCGTCGGCTGCGGGATGAAGGTATCAAGCATGTGCGGTGTGTGTGGAGCGAAGAACCGCCACATCGCGCGTCCTTCCTCAACGATGAGCCTCAGGCGCGTGTCCCAGCTAGCAACGCCTTTGTCCCCGCCTCAGCAGGTGTCATCATCGGGGGAGAAATCGTGAAGGCACTGGCAGAAGTGCCGTCTCGTTCGCGCTAAACCGTTAAGCATCTGTGCGGTTTTGAAGAGTCTAATGCATACGAAGAGTGCGCGCTGGCCTGTATGGTGAGCGCGCACTTGATTAATCCAGTATTGTGAGGACGAAAGTGTATATCTCCGTGTCTTACTCCACGATAAGCATTGCATCGCCGAAGGGCCCGAAGCGGTAGTCCTCTTTGACGGCAGTGCGGTAGGCATTCATGGTGTTTTCGTAGCCTCCGAAAGCAGCACTAAGCATGAGTTGGGGAGTCATGGGGAGGTGGAAGTTGGCCAGCAGCGAGTCGGCCACGCGGAAATTGTAGGGCGGGAAGATAAATTTGTTGGTCCATCCGCTGTATTCCTTGATGCGTCCGTAGGTGCCTACTACGGCGGTCTCGAGAGCACGCATGGTGGAGGTGCCCACGGCCAGGATGCGTTGCCCCTTTTCGCGGGCCTCGTTTACTCGGCTGACACATTCAGGTTCAACGGCCATCTGTTCGCTGTCTATCTTGTTTTTAGAGAGGTCCTCTACGTCGGCACTTTGGAACTGTCCGAGCCCGTTGTGGAAGGTAACGAATGCACTGTCAATGCCGGCTATCTCCATACGTTTGAGCATCTGTTTGGAGAAGTGGAGCCCAGCAGAGGGGGCGCATACGGCGCCTTCTTTTGCGGCGAAGAGCGTTTGATAGCGTTCCAGGTCTTCCTGTTCATTGTCACGGCCAATGAATTTGGGTACAGGAGCCTCTCCGAGTTTGAATAGGTGCTCCTTGAACTCCTCGTGGTCACCATCGTAGAGGAAGCGCAGGGTGCGTCCGCGGTTGGTGGTGTTGTCAATGACTTCGGCCACGATGCTTCCGTCCTCGCCAAAGAAGAGTTTGTTGCCAATGCGTATCTTGCGGGCAGGGTCGACGATGACATCCCAAAGGAAGTATTCGGCATTCAACTCGCGCAGCAGGAACACTTCGATACGTGCGCCGGTCTTCTCTTTGTTGGCGTAGAGACGGGCAGGGAACACGCGGGTGTTGTTGAACACAAAGAGGTCGTGCTCGCCGTAATGGTCAAGCAGCCCCACGAAGTCCTTGTGTTCAATGTCGCCCGTGCTGCGGTGTAGCACCATCAGGCGGCAAGTGTCGCGGTTGAGTGCAGGGTATTGGGCGATGTTCTCTTGCGGGAGGTTGTACTTGAATTGGGAGAGTTTCATAGATAAGGCTTTTAGTGTTTTTTTTCATTGACCATTGACCGTTGACCGTTGAACATTGCTAATACCAGGAGCAAAGGGTTTTGCTAATGGTCTGGTGGTCAATGTTCAATGAAGAAGTTGAGCCATTCAGGGAAGGTGTCAAGGTTGTGGCACGTTTCAACGTTTACATTGCCTACGCGAATGCGACGCAGAGCGGTGAGGTGTGCTCCGCAGCCCAGTGCTTGTCCGATGTCGCGTGCCAATGCGCGGATATAGGTTCCTTTACCGCAGGTGACACGTAGCACCACGTCGGGCAGTTCAAAGCGTTCCACCTTAATGCTTGCTATGTGTATGTTTTTTGGCTTGAGGCTCACATCGCGCCCTTTGCGTGCCAGGTCGCAGGCTCTGTCGCCGGCTATCTTGCAAGCGCTGAACACTGGTGGCACTTGTTCCACATCGCCTTCAAACTGGCGGAGCGTGGCTTCAAGCATTTCGGGCGTGACGTGTTCATAGGGGTATGTGGCATCAACGGGGTGTTCTAAATCAAAACTGGGAGTGGTGGCACCAAGTCGTAAGCCCGCCACATATTCCTTCTCATGGAGTTGGAGGGCTTCTATCTGCTTGGTGGCGCGTCCTGTACAGATGATTTCCACGCCTGTGGCAAGCGGATCGAGTGTCCCGGCATGGCCCACCTTGAGTTTCTTCACGCCGAGTTTGCGGCATAGGAGATAGCGCACGCGTGCCACGAGTTGAAACGACGTCATGCGGTAGGGCTTGTCAAAAGCCAGGATTTCGCCAGCCTGAAAGTCCATCATGCGGTCAAGGTGTTGTCGCTTGCAGGGATTGAATACACTTAAATGCTGAGCGCAATGGTGAGCAAGCCGACAGCGAGACAGTAGTAGGCGAAGTAGATGAGTTTGCCGCGCCTGACGATGCCTATCATCCATTTGCAGGCCACTACGCCGCTAATGAAGGCAGCGAAGAAGCCTACGAGCAGGGGCATGGTGCCGATGCCGCCAAACGTAGCGGCCACTCCTTCTTTATATACTTTCACCGTGTCGAGCAGGGCTTCCCCGAGGATGGGGGGGATGACCATCAGGAACGAGAATTGCGCCATGGCCTCCTTGCGGTTGCCCAACAGCAAGCCGGTGGCGATGGTGCTACCGCTGCGGCTCAATCCGGGCAGGACGGCAGCGGCCTGTGCCAGGCCTATGACAAAGGCATCTTTCAGGGAAATCTCATCCTTCTGGCGCGGCTTGGCGTAATAGGAGAATGCGAGCAATGCTGCGGTGAGCAGCAAGCAGATTCCTACGATGAGCAGGCCAGATCCGAAGATGCTTTCTACGGTGTCCTTAAAGAATAGGCCCACAATGCCTACGGGAATCATTGATACAATGATGGCTAGCACATAACGTTGATCAGCATTGGGGTGTCCACCTTTCAGGGGAGTTAGCGAGCCCCTTAGTAGTTTCCAAATCTCGTTACCGAGCACCACGATGGTACTCAGCACGGTAGCCACATGTACGGCCACGGTGAACACGAGGTTCTGGTCCGCATCGAGTCCTAACAAAGCCGAACCAATTGCGAGATGTCCGCTACTGCTTACGGGCAGATACTCTGTCAGCCCCTGTATGAGGCCGAGTATGAGTGCTTCAATCGTGTCCATGCTTTATGCTTTCTTTTCGGTATCTGCCCCGCGTTTGCTGGGAATGAGGATAGCGGCAATCATCATCACATAGCCTACCAAGCATACCATCGGAGCCACCTTGATATGCATGGTGTTGAAGATTCCTGGGTTGAACTTTTCAGCCGAGGAGGCATCGCCCGCCATCAACAGCATGCCTATAACGACAATGGCCATTGCCACGGCCAGCAGGATGAAATTGAGACGGGAGAAAGCGAATTCTTTTTTCATTATAGAGTGAGGTTTTATTTCATTGAACATTGAACATTGACCATTTGCAAAACCTTAAAACCTATGAACCTTAAAACCTAAAGCAATATCTGCGGGCGGGGACGCCCGCGCTCCCAACATTTGCAATAGGCGGGCTAATGACCTTATTACCTTAAACCTTAATAAGCTTATTTAGGGGTACACTTATCGCAAGATTGCGGCAAAAGTACGAAAAAAGCCGATATGGCAGCGATATTTTTGTTCAAAGCGTGCGAAAAGCGTAAAAACAGGGTTTAGAAATGCGCTTTTAGAGGCTCTTGGCAATGGTTTCTACCTTGTCGCGGCAGGCTTCCATGAGCCATAGGGGTGTGCTGGTGGCGCCGCAGATGCCCACACTTTCACCATTGGCAAACCATTCCTTGCGAATGGCCCCTGGGGAGTCAACCATGTGGCTTCGAGAATTCTTGTGGAGGCAGGCTTCATAGAGGGCGTGGCCGTTGCTGCTCTTTTTGCCGCATACGAAGAGAATTACATCGTGGCGGCTGGCGAAGTCTTCAATGCTGGAGAGGCGTCCGGAGACTTGACGACAGACCGTATCAAATACGCGTAACAGATCGGGCGAGGCCATTTGGCTTTTGAAATGTTCGCCTACGGCGCGGTAGCCTTCGAGCGACTTCGTGGTTTGTGAGAATAGGCACAAGGGGCGGTTCTTGTCAATTACGGCGGCTTGTGCTTCTTCAAGCGTCTCTACTACAATGGCTTCCCCTTCGGTCTGCCCCACAAGGCCCAATACTTCAGCGTGGCCGCGTTTGCCGTAGATGATGATTTGTGGCCGCGGATCTTCTTCATAAACGCGTCGTATGCGCCGTTGCAGTTGTATCACCACGGGGCAGGTGGCGTCTATGATTTCCAATCCGCGCTCTGCTGCGAGTGTGTAGGTGGCGGGTGGTTCACCATGTGCGCGAAGCAACACGCGTGTGCCACCAGGCAATGTACGTAGTTCTTTATGCCCTATGGTGCGCAACCCGAGAGTGCTGAGCCGCTCCACTTCTGCGTTGTTGTGCACGATGTCGCCCAGGCAGCAGAGGGCACCTTTTTCGCCCAATTCCTCTTCTGCCTTGCGTATGGCAGTGGTCACGCCAAAGCAGAAGCCGCTGCCGCTGTCTATTTCAACTTTGAGCATTGTTGCGTCGACTGATGGTGTCGCGGGCTTTTTCGAGTAGCCATGCCGACTGCTCTTCGCGTGTCATGTGGCTGTTGTCAAGCAGGATGGCGTCGGTTGCCTGTCGTAGGGGCGCGACCTCGCGGTGGGAGTCGATGTAGTCGCGCTCCTTCACATTTTGTAGGATGTCTTCGTAGACGGCCTCTTCGCCTTTGGCCCTCAGTTCGTCAAAACGGCGCCTGGCGCGTACCTCGGCAGAGGCTGTGACAAAGACTTTCAGTTCGGCATCAGGAAACACCACGGTACCAATGTCGCGCCCGTCCATCACAATGCCGCCATTGCGCCCCATTTGTTTTTGCTCGCGCGTCATGGCCTCGCGGACAAAGGGTAGTGCGGCCACTTCGCTCACGCGGGCTGAAACGTCCATGCGACGTTTGGCATCCTCCACCACTTCTCCGCAGAGGGTGGTCAGTGGCAGGCCTGTCTCTTTGTCAAGGACGAAGCCCACGGCCACATAGGACATCCTCTTTTGCAGAAGAGCCGTATCGAGTGTGCCGTCGGGGCGTATGGTGTTGCGCATGGCATAGAGCGTCACGGCGCGATACATGGCCCCAGTGTCCACGTAGATGTAGCCCAACTGTCGGGCCAGTTGCTTGGCCATCGTGCTTTTCCCACACGAACTGTGGCCATCGATGGCTATGGTGATTTGTTTCATGAGTCTCTTTGTGAAATAGGCTGATGATGTGTGCTCAATCCTTGACAACATGCACGTCGCGCTGGGGGAAGGGGATTACGATGTGGTTGCGGTTGAGTGTGTCGTAAATCACTTCTTTGGCCTTGTAAGTGAATGCGATTTTTTCTCCCACAAGCACCCAGTAGGCCACAATCAGATCCACGCTACTCTCGCCGAAATCGGCCAGCAGTACGCTGAATCCTTTTTCCTCGTCGATAACAGTGTGTCCGAAGCGGTCCTTGCGTTGTAGTTTCTGCAACTCTTCGGTGAGGGCGTTGCGCACGGTGCTGATGTCTGTGCCATAAGCCACACCGACGGGTATCTTTACGAGTTCGTAGCCGTGGTTGCGTGTGAGGTTCTTGAAGTTTTTTCCGAAGAGGCTGCTATTCAGAATGGCCATCACAGCCCCGTCGAGCGTGATTATCTGTGTGCTCTGGTAGGTGATGCTCTCCACTTTTCCCTGCACGCCGTCGCATTCGATGTAGTCGCCCACTCTGATGCGCCCTGCCATGAGGCTCACGCCGTAGAAGAAGTTGTTGAGCAGGTCTTTCATGGCGAATCCGATACCCGTGGCCAGTCCAGCGGTGATGATGCTGATGCCCGATTTGGGGATGTTGAGCAACACTGTGGCGGCAATGGCGTAGATGCCCCAAACGAGGATGCTCGTCAGGTTGAACACCAAGGTCAGGTTGATTTCGTTGGTGCGCACAAGTTTGCCGCCGTTTTTGCGGATGGCGTTCTTCAGGCGGAAATGGCGATAGAGTGCTTTGATGATCCGGTTCAGGTAGTTGAACACGAAGAACGCGGCGGCCACTACCACTAGTTTGAAGAGCGATACGGAAATCACACCTGGAACGTTGAGGAAGGGGTGGAAGAACACCTTCATGCACGTTTCGCTCAAGTCAAACACATCGCTGGCCAGATAGAAGCAGTAGAGTACGCTGAACACGCTGGCCACGGGTACTATTACTTGGCGGAGGAAGTCGGACCACCATGTCACCGTAACGATTTGTCCGCGTTGAGCCACATAGAGTGCTTTGTGGCGTGCACGATAGGCTTTTGTACGCCGTTTGACACTGCTGTTGTAATACATACCGAGCAGGTCGTAGATGCAGGTGATGGTCTGAATGGCGGTGAGTTGGAAGAGCCACCAGATAAGCACCTGCACGGAGAACAGCACATAGCCGGCCCATGCCAGCACACAGGATATGGCCATCACGAGTAGGGACACCCATGTATAGAAGATGTCGCTGCGCGGTATGTTGTCGTTGTGCTTGCGGATGACGGCCCACTGCCACAGGGTGAAGGCCAGCAGGATGGGCGGGAAGAGCAGCGTCACCAGGTAGTTGGGGATAAAGATGATGCGGAAGGTGATGCTGATAAGCCCCATGAGAATGATGGGCATATAGATACGGTATCCGCTCTTCATCTGTGTGCCGTCAAGACGAATGAGCAGGGAGATGCAGATGGCCAGGAGCATCCATGCAAACTCCACGAGCAGTCCGGTGGCCATTACGAGGAAGTCGTGGTACATGAAGTGCTGGGCCAGCATGATGCTCAGGGCGAATATCAGCACGCCAGCCGACACGATGATCGCCCCTTTGCGTTCGCTCACGCGGCTGTCTTTCAATGCGGGGACGAATCTCAACAGCGGGCGCACGATGAGGTTGCTCAGCACGGTGGCAACGAAGAGGTAGAACAGGATGAATAGCCCGAAACCATAAACCACGGGTCCGCGCCACTCGGAGTGGGCTTCGCGATAGCCTTCGTCGCTGTATTTGTCGTTCATGTCCTGCCGGGCCCGCAAAATGGCATGAGGCAGGTCGGCCAGCGTGGCGAAATAAGATTGCTCGCCGTTCTTGAAGATATTCTGTTGTATCTCTCGGTAGCGCGTTGAAGCGTAGTCGTAGAGGTCTTTTAGGCTCTTAGATATTTCTTTGTAGTGCTCGTTGTCTTGCTCTACCTTGGCGCGCATCTGCTGCATGTTTTCCAGCAGTGTTTCGGCGAAGTGCACGCATTCGGCGCGGTCTTGTATGCCTTGTTCATTGAGTTGTAGTGGGTGGCGCGGGGTGTCATCGCCTTTGTCCTTGCCTTTCCCTGCCTTCTGTGGGACAGCGGGTGGTTGGACCGCGGGGAGTATCTTGCCCAGGGCGCTTCCGCCCTTTGCCGTTTCATTTTGCGGCGGTTCGGGCAGTGCGGTGGCCAGGCTGTCGATGGGAAGCAGGGAGTCAATGACCTGTATGACCGTCTGGCTGTCCTGCTTCATGGCGGGCGGCAGCCCCTTCAGCGTGGCGATGAGTCCCTCGTAGCGTTTGATTTCCGTGTCTATGCGGTTCAGAATGCGGTCGTAGGGCATCCGCTTCTCATTAAATTCGCGATAGAGTTCCGTGGCCTGTCCGCAGGCAAAGGTAAGGTCGAAGGTGTAGTTCTGCTTTTGGCTGTAGAGCATCAGGGAGATTTGGCTGGAGCGTTCCATGATGCTCACCAACTCCTTGTGCTGTGCAGCGGTGGTCGCTTCCAGTCGCGTCATAAGCACCTGCTGGTCTTCGTAGGCTTTTTGCAGTTCCACGCGAAGCACTTTCAGCGTGGTCTGCAGGTCGCGCTCTTTCAGCACACCATAGGCAGCGAAGGGCAACAAGATCAGGAGCGACAAGAGTAGCGCCCCCTTTTTCATTGAGCAATGAACTTTGAACATTTACCTTTCTTTTATTGAACATTTACCATTGACCATTGAACATTCGCAAAACCATATGTCACCGGTATTGTCACCGGTCAATGTTCAATGTTCAATGGTCAACGTTCAATGAAGAGAGTGGCCAATGAATCTGTTAGCCCACGGTGCTACCAGGGTGTGTCTCCCGCTCGGTGGTGATGACGCTCAGCGCACCATCGTGGGCTTGGGCAGAAAGTATCATGCCTTGGCTTTCAATGCCGCGCAGTTTGCGGGGCGGCAGGTTGGCGATGAAACACACGGTCTTGCCCACCAGTTCTTCGGGCTGATAGTGCTGTGCGATGCCGCTCACGATGGTGCGTGGTGTGTCGCTGCCGTCGTCGAGGGTGAAGCAGAGCAGTTTGTCGGCCTTTTTCACCTTTTCGCATGCGGTGACCACGGCGGTGCGGATGTCAAGTTTCTCAAAATCCTCAAAGGCGATGTCGGGCTTCACGGGGTCGGGCTTCCACGCTGCAGCCTCATTTTTTGCCTTCATGTCAAGGAGTTTCTGCACCTGGGCCTCTACGACGCAGTCTTCGATTTTTTCGAAGAGCAGTTCGGGCGTACCCAGTTGGGTGCCAGCAGCGAGCAGGTCGGTGGTGCCGAGGCGGTGCCATTCGGCCTTTTCCATACCGAGCATGTCGCGTAGTTTTTTTGACGAGAAGGGCAGGAACGGCTCGAAGGCGATACTCAGATTCGCCACCAGTTGCAACGAGAGGTTGAGAATGGTCTTGACGCGCTCCGGGTCGGTCTTTACCACTTTCCAGGGCTCGCTGTCGGCAAGATACTTGTTGCCGATGCGCGCCAGGTTCATGGCTTCTTTGAGTGCGTCGCGGAAGCGGAATCCCTCGATGAGTCGCTCCACTTCGGCTTTCACACCTTGGAATTCCGAAATCACTTGTTTGTCGGCCTCGGTGAGTTCACCGAGGGCAGGGACCCTCCCGTCGTAGTATTTGTGGGTGAGTACCAGTGCGCGGTTCACGAAATTGCCATACACGGCCACGAGTTCGTTGTTGTTGCGTGCCTGAAAGTCGCGCCAGGTGAAGTTGTTGTCCTTCGTCTCGGGTGCGTTGGCGGTGAGGACATAGCGCAGCACGTCTTGCTTTCCAGGGAGTTCCTTGAGGTATTCATCGAGCCACACGGCCCATCCGCGCGAGGTGCTGATCTTGTCGTCTTCAAGGTTCAGGAACTCGTTGGAAGGCACGTTGTCAGGGAGGATGTAACTGCCTTCGGCCTTGAGCATGGCGGGGAAGACGATGCAGTGGAACACGATGTTGTCTTTGCCGATGAAGTGCACGAGGCGTGTGTCGTCAGACTTCCACCAGGTCTCCCACGTGTCGGGCAGCAGTTCGCGGGTGTTGGAGATGTAGCCTATGGGTGCGTCGAACCATACATACAGCACCTTTCCCTCCGCCCCTGGGGCGGGAACGGGTATGCCCCAGTCCAAATCACGGGTTACGGCGCGCGGACGCAGTTCCATGTCGAGCCACGACTTGCACTGCCCATACACGTTGCTGCGCCATTCCTTGTGGTCTTCGAGTATCCATTTTGAGAGCCACTCCTGGTGTTTGTCAAGTGGCAGGAACCAGTGTTTCGTCTTTTTCAGCACGGGGCGGCTGCCGCTGATGGCGCTTTCGGGGTTGATGAGTTCGGTGGGCGAGAGGTCGCGCCCGCATTTCTCACACTGGTCGCCATAGGCTTTGGGGTTGTGGCAGTGGGGGCATTCACCAGTGATATAGCGGTCGGCGAGGAATGTTTTTGCCTCCTCGTCATAATACTGCTCGCTCTCCTGTTCCACAAACTCGCCCTTGTCGTATAGCGTGCGGAAAAATTCGGAGGCCGTGCGGTGGTGTGTCTCGCTGGTGGTGCGACTGTATATGTCGAAACTGATGCCAAACTCGGCGAAACTATCCTTGATGATACGGTGATAGCGGTCCACCACCTGCTGGGGCGTGATGCCCTCTTTGCGGGCACGGATGGTGATGGGTACGCCGTGTTCGTCGGAGCCGCAGACGAAGAGTGCGGGGCGTCCCTGCAGGCGCAAGTAGCGCACATAGATGTCAGCCGGTACATATACGCCAGCAAGGTGTCCGATGTGCACACCGCCGTTGGCATAGGGCAGGGCGGCGGTGACAAGGGTGCGTTTGAAGTCTTTCATATGGGGTGCGTTTCTTTTTGTGGCGCAAAATTAGTGCATTATCCTTGAAAACCTGTGCCGGCCAGCGCTTTTTGAGACTACAAAGGGGCCTGTACAAGAAAAAGTGCCCTGCCGTTAGCGGGACACTTCTCTAAGAAAATGCGAATGATGAGGCTGGCGCGACGTAGCGCAAGCGAGCCCCCTGAAACTATCTGCGTTGTAGTTTAAACTAGGTCCGTGTGACTTTAAAGTCACACGGATATAGTTTTGACGAAGTCCGTTGTAGTTTTTCGACGGGTGTTTTACGGCGGCTTCATATCTTCACGCTGAATCCGCCTTTCCACGTCTGGCCACCTTCTGCCTGTTGCACGAATGGTCTTTGTGAGAGTTCGCGGCTCTCGCCTTCGTTGTCGGGAAGTCCATACCAGGGTTCGAAGCATACAAACGGGCTGTTCACGCCTTGCATCTGCCACACGAGCCAGCAGGGTGCGTCGCTCTCCACAGTGGCCACATGACGTTTCTCCAGGTCGAGGAGTTCGATGGCCTGCACTTGCCCCTGCTCAAAGATAAGGGCTTCGTTGGCGAAGGTATCCACACAGAGTGGCACGAGGCCATCCTCTGTGGTGGCCACGGGGAAGCGACCGGGCTGTATGCATCCCTGCTCGCGAGCGCGGATGAGGTATAGTTCTTCTTCTGCTGGTTTGTCGGCAATCAGCCGCACATAGCCGTTCACGGCGCGTTCCTTGTCGAAGCCAGGAACCGCCAGGGCGGGGTGTCCGCCTATCTGGAAGAACAGAGATTCCGATTCGCGGTTCTCCACTTCAAAGTCTGCACGCAGACAGCCTGGAGTCACCTGATAGCGCACACGCAGCGTGTAGTCGAAGGGGAACCAGGCGCGTGTCTCGTCGGTGGGGGTGTATTCCAACGTCAGTGTGTCGTCGGTCTGGCCGGCTACGTTGAAGGTCTCCTCCTTGGCGAAGCCGTGCTTGGGCATGTGGTATTCCTTGCCTTGCAGGGTGTAGGTCTCGTTCCAGGGAGCGCCGGTAGCGGGGAACAGAATGGGGCCGCGACCGGTCCAATAGGGCGGCGTACCTTGCCAGTTGTATTCGCGCCCATCATCGGTGCGCAGGTTTTGTACTTCTGCGCCGAGGGCGGAGATGACGGCGCTGAGGCCGCCCGAGCGGATGGTGAATAGAGGTGCTTTCATTGTTTTTTAGTTTAGTACATCGGCAAAAGTAGGCAAAAAGTGCGTACTTTTGCGCGTTATGCAGTCCGAAATAAACAATTTCGTCAGTTCCCTTGCAGCCTATGTCCGTGCCGCGCTGCCTCCTGGCGAGGATGCAGACTACTGCCACGAGGCCGTGCAGATCGTTGACGCGCGCAACGGTCTTTTCCGTAGTGCGGGTATCCGGACCACTGACGAGGAACACGACATTTACGAACTCCGCAGCCTGTGTCGCCTCGACGAAGAAACCCTGGAACTTGTTCCCGATGAGGGGAGGCTACGTAGCCTGGCGCTGGGCTATTTCTGACGCGCTCTTCACCCACCATCCGCTCTGTAACGGCCTTTATGCCATTCTTGAATAACGCCCTTCTCTTATATATATGAAACCTCGCGTACTTCTACTGCTGCTCCTACTGTTGCCACTCTGCGCCTTCGGCCAGACAGGTCCGCTGACCACCTTCCGCCATGGCTATCAGCGCCCCTACAATCGCTTCTGCCCCTATTATCTCTACGACTGGGGAGAATGGAGCCCCACACGCACTCAGGCCGGATGCGTGGCATCTGCCATAGAAATGGCTATGAGCCATTACCGGCGCGACGTGGAGGTGCTGGACACCATACCCGGCTGGCAGACAAAGCACTATACCATCGACACCATTTGCCCAGGTGAAGTGTTTCACACAGCCGACATACGCGACAGCTACTCTGAGTCCGACGACAGTGCCACCACCCACACCGTGGCGCGCTTGATGTATCTTATTGCCGTGGCTGCGAAGATGAACTTCGGCCTGGAGGAGAGCGGTGCCAGCCTGCGGCGCATGGTCAACCCCATGCAGCGCGTCTTTGGCTATAAATACGTGCGCTACCTCAGCAGTTACGACTACACCACCGCCGATTGGCAGTCTATCCTTCGCCATGAGATTGACGCTGGGCGCCCCGTGGTATATGCTGGCTACACACAGCACATGGGAGGCCATGCCTTCCTTATTGATGGCTACGACGACGTGGGACTCTTCCACATCAACTGGGGCTATGACGGCAGTTACAATGGCTGGTTCCGGCTGGACTGGCTCTCACATGCCGAGCCTGTCAGTGAGCCCACCGAGGCGGGGCAGTCCACAGGCTTCTTTTGCAACCATCAGGCCTTGCTCCTTTGCCCCGATGAGGTGGAGGACGAACTGCCTGCCGTGTATGAGAAAACCGGAAACGAACTGCGCATCGACCGCGTGGAGTTTCTGGCACAGCCGCTCACCGAACGCTATACGCCGGTGCGCCTCACGGTTACAAGCCAGGCCGACGTGGAACTCACCACGGCCCTGGAGTTCTTCACCAACCTACCTGCCGACACCGCGCTTTTCGAACAGGGTGACTACAACGGCCTCACCGGAGTGACGCTCCAGCCTGACGAGACGCGCGAGGTGCTCCTCCACTTGCAGTTTGACGAAGCGGGCGAGCGAACCTTCCGCGCCAGCCCCGACGACAGCACCTTGCTTTGTGCTGTGCCCATAAGCATCGGTACGGCACAGGCCGCCGAGATTTCCTACGGCGAGCCAACCCTCACGTTCCCCGAAACCGGAATGGTGCAAATTGTGCAACCCTATGCTGTGGGGATTGACGGTGGGCGAGCCGGCACACGCGTCACCTACGAAATCTATGACGCAACAGACGAGACGCGCTCCTACCCAACCCACTATTACCACCTCTATGCCGGTCCTGGCGAAGCCGTCTCCGACACCGTTACCTTCCAAAACTTGCAGCCCGGTCACACCTACACCTACCGCCTGCGCCATCCCTGGGAGATACGTCAGGAGGTGGCTTTCACCATGCCAACCGACACGCTCACAGGTGTTTCCTTGGCGAAAGCCCAGCCCGCCGAACCCGCCCGTCGCTATGATATGCAAGGTAGGCCCGCCTCGTCGCGCCAACCACACGGGGTGATTATTGAGCGGGGTAGGAAAGTGCTACTGCGGTAAGCCACCTCTATCCGAACCCATCTTCAAACACCAAGCGGGACGCACCTTAATGACAGATGCGCCCCGCTTTTATGCGAAGAGAATTGTGGCAGGTTTATTTGAATGCCACGCTCTTGATGATGCTCTGCAGCACAGGCTCAAAGTCGGCTTCCTTGCCCTCGGGGAATTTCAGGCTGCCAGCCACGCCGATCTTATCTTCCTTCATCACTACGAAGTGCATCTCCGTCTTGCCTTCTGCCACAGATTTGATGGTGAGCACTTTGCCATCGATGTTGGGGTCCTCGACCTTGGCACCAGAGGCTTCCTTCATGCCCTTCCAGTTGTTGGCATAAACGTTGAGTTCAGCCACAGCAGGCCCCATGTCGTTGTAGGTGGCATCGAGCGAAACGCCATCCTCGGACGAGGCATTGAGAGTACCCTCGGAGGCAAAGGTTTCCTTCCACTCTTTGGGATAAACAAGGCTGAAGTTCTGACCCTCGAACTTGTTGCCGTCTTGCACGGCTTCAGCGGCTTCAGCGCCGCCCTCAGCAGTGGCTTCCTGGCCTTTACTGCCGCATGCTACCGTCAAGAGCGCAGCCAGCGCGAAGACGGCGAAGAATGAAAACTTCTTCATGGTTTGTGAAGATTTAGGTTGGTGAAAAAATGTACGGAACACGTGCCCTATTAATGGCGTGCGCCGTATTGTCGTGGCAAATATAAGCAAAAATATCAAAGCGCAACGTCGGTGTGAACTGATTATCTGCGAAAAGCAAGGTGCTTGTCGGCAAGTTTGTCTCCGAATGCGAGAAAAAGCATGCGCTCTTAGAAGTTAGGAATGGCCTCTTTTGCACGGTCTGTTGTCAGCAAATTAGTGCCGACCAGCGCGGTCCTGCCGTCGGCATCACCAGCCTTGTGCGCGCGCAGACGCGTGTTTTAATAAGGTGAGGCTTGTAGTTTTTGGCGTTTTGTAGTACTTTCGCGCCGTAATAAAGCACCTATTGGCGCAACATGGCTGAAGAAACACAGAGGCCGCGACAGGCGGCAGACTATACCGAGGAGAACATACGCCACCTCGACGACATGGAGCACGTGCGCACCCGCGCCGGTATGTACATCGGACGATTGGGCGACGGCGCGCATGCCGAGGACGGTATCTATGTGCTCCTGAAAGAGACAATAGACAACAGCATTGACGAGTTCAACGAAGGATTCGGCAAAAAGATAGAAGTTGACATCGAGGACGGACTGCGAGCCACCGTGCGCGACTACGGACGTGGCATCCCGCCTGGAAAATTGGTGGACGTGGTGTCGCAACTCAACACCGGCGGCAAGTTCGACAACGACAACTATACGGCCAGCGTGGGACTCAATGGTGTGGGCCTCAAGGCCGTGAATGCCCTTTCCTCCTCCTTCACGGCGCGCACCCATAGGGGTGGCGAATACCGTGAGGTCACCTTTGAGCGCGGCAAGATGGTTAGCGACACGCAGGGAAAGACGCCGGAAGAGGACGGCACCTACATCGCCTTTACGCCCGACGACACCCTCTTTCAGCGTTATCGCTTCCGCGATGAGTTCGTCTCGAACATGCTGCGCAACTACACCTATCTCAACACCGGGCTCTCCATTTATCACGACGGGCGCCGCATCATCAGCCGCAACGGACTGAAAGACTTGCTCACCGACAACATGACCTCACCAGGCCTCTACGACATCGTACACCTCAAGGGCGACGGCATAGAGATAGCCTTCACACACACCGGACAATACGGCGAGGAATACTATTCTTTCGTAAACGGACAGCACACCACACAGGGCGGCACGCACCAGAGTGCATTCAAGGAGCACTTGGCACGCACCATTAAGGAGCATTTCGGCAAGAACTTTGAGCCCCAAGACGTGCGCAACGGATTGGTGGGAGCCATCGCCGTGCGTGTCATCGAGCCGATGTTTGAGAGTCAGACCAAGATCAAACTGGGCTCGCTCACCATGGCCCCCGACAAGGACAAGAATGGCAATCCCTTCCACCTCAGCGGCGTGAGCGTGAACAAGTTCGTGGGCGACTTTGTCAAGGAACAGGTAGATAACTACCTGCACAAGCACGCCGACGTCGGCGAGGTGCTCCTGCAAAAGATTGTGGAGAGCGAAAAGGAACGCAAGGCTATTGCTGGCGTGACCAAACTGGCACGCGAGAGGGCGAAGAAGGCCAATCTGCACAACCGCAAACTGCGCGACTGCCGCGTACACTACAACGACCCCGCCCCCAAACTCAAAAAAGGCGAGGAACTCAGCGAAGAGAACGACCCCCGCGAGACCAGCAGCATCTTCATCACCGAGGGCGACTCCGCCAGCGGCAGCATCACCAAGAGCCGCAACGTGAACACCCAGGCCGTGTTCTCCCTGCGTGGCAAGCCCCTGAACTGCTACGGGTTGACCAAGAAGGTGGTCTATGAAAACGAGGAATTCAATCTGTTGCAGGCCGCGCTGAACATAGAAGATGGGCTCGACGGACTGCGCTATAACAAGGTCATCGTAGCCACCGATGCCGATGTGGATGGTATGCACATCCGCCTACTGATGATAACCTTCTTCCTGCAATTCTTCCCCGACCTCATCAAGAAGGGACACCTCTACATTCTCCAAACGCCCCTCTTCCGTGTGCGCAACAAAAAGAAAGGTGCCAAAGGATCCGGCTCCAAGCGTGTAGAGTATGAAACCGCCTATTGCTATAGCGAGGACGAACGCCTTGCAGCCACCAGGCGGCTCGGACCCGACCCCGAAATCACACGCTTCAAGGGGCTCGGTGAGATTTCGCCCGACGAGTTCCGCGACTTCATCGGCCCTGATATGCGCCTGGAGCAGGTGACGCTTCATAAGAGCGACCAGCCCGGAGAACTGATGGCCTACTACATGGGCAAGAACACCATGCAGCGCCAACAATTCATCATCAATAACCTCCGCGTGGAGGAAGACCCCGTCGAGGAGGACGTTTAATTTAGTCACAGCGTCAATGAAAACTGCCGTATTCCCAGGGTCGTTCGACCCTTTCACCATCGGGCACGCCAATATCGTGGCGCGCGCACTGCCGTTGTTTGACAAGGTGTTCATCGGTGTGGGCGTGAACGAGAGCAAAAAGCCCCTATATCCCCCTGCCGACCGCGTGGATTTCATCAGCCGCCTCTATAACGACGAGCCGCGTGTGGAAGTGATGGCCTACGATGACCTCACCATCGACTTTGCCCGTCGCATCGGGGCAGGTTTCATCGTGCGTGGGCTGCGTAGCGTCAAGGACTTTGAGTACGAGCGCGACGTAGCGGCCATGAACAAACGGCTCGGCGGATTGGAGACCGTATTGCTGCTCACCGAGCCACAGCATGCTGCCATCAGCAGCAGCGTGGTGCGCGAACTCATCAAGTACGGACGCGATGTGAGCGACTTCCTGCCCGCCGCTATTCCCATTGACCATTGAACGTTGACCATTGAACATTGCCAAAACCAGAGTGCGTGGGGTGTAGCAAATGGTCAATGTTCAACGTTCAATGTTCAATGTTCAATGAAAAGAACCCTATAACCTCAATACCTCATAACCTCAACCCACCTGTATGTTCAAAAAGACAATCATCCTACTACTCATCGCGTTGGCCCTGCCCTTCGCTGCATCGGCTCAACGCCGCACTTATGGCGCAGACTTCAGCCAAGAGCAGATGCGTAAACTGCAACTCGCTGTGCTGGCTATTTCCAGTTTTTACGTGGACACCATCAACGATGCGAGCATTGTGGAAAACGCTATCGAAGGCATCCTTGAAGAACTTGACCCGCACAGCAGTTACACCAACGCCGAGGAGACGCGCAAACTCAACGAGCCCCTGCAAGGTGGCTTCGGTGGCATCGGTGTGCAGTTCAATGTGCTCGACGACACCCTTGTGGTCATCGCTGCCACCAAAGACGGTCCCAGCGAGAAGGCTGGCATTGAACCTGGCGACCGCATCATCAGCGTGGACGGCGAGCCCATAGCCGGAGTGAAGATGCCGCGCGACACCATCATGAAAAAACTACGCGGCGACGAGGGCACTCGTGTGCGCCTCGGCATCGTGCGCAGGGGAGTGAAGAAGCCCTGGTACGTCACCCTTGTGCGCGACCAGATACCTATGGCCACGCTCGATGCCTACTACATGATTGAACCGGGCATCGGCTACATCCATTTGGAGCGCTTCGGTGCGAACACTGGCGATGAACTGCGCAAGGCGCTTAGGGACTTGCAAGCACAGGGCATGCAAGACTTGCTCCTTGACCTTGAGCAGAACGGCGGCGGTTACCTCGATGCGGCGGTCGAGGTGGTCAGCGAGTTCCTCGAAGCGGGCCAACTTGTGGTCTATACCGAGGGGCGCACCGTGGAACGCCGCAACTACTCTACAGGTCCTGGTGGATTGATGCGGAAGGGCAAACTTGTTGTGCTTGTGGACGAATACACCGCATCGGCTTCGGAGATAGTCTCTGGCGCGTTGCAGGACTATGACCGTGCTACCATCGTGGGGCGCCGCACCTTCGGCAAGGGGCTTGTGCAACGTCCTCTCCCGCTCAACGATGGCTCGATGATCCGCCTGACGGTGGCCCACTACTATACGCCGACAGGGCGTTGCATACAGAAACCCTACGTTGAGGGCGACCGCGAAGACTACGATCACGACGTAGAGAATCGCTACAACCACGGCGAACTTTCTTCTATCGACAGTATCCATCTGGACAGCTCCAAGGTTTATCATACTCTGAACGAAGGACGTGTGGTCTATGGCGGCGGCGGTATCATGCCCGACATCTTTGTGCCGTTAGACACTACCAAGATGACCAAATTCTTCACCCGACTACGTCGCACCGACGTGATACAACAAGCCGTGCTGCGCTATTGGGTGAACAACCGCAACGTATTGCTCGCTCACTACAAGACGTTTGCCGAGTTTGAGGAAAAATTCTTTGTACCGCAAAGCCTCATTGACACGATACTTGCCGCAGCCAAGGAGAAAGGCATTGAGCCCAGCGACGACAAGGAACTGAAAGCCAGCATGGACGACCTGAATTTCTTGCTCAAGGCACAAATCTCCTACAACCTTTGGGACCGAAACGAATACTTCCGCTTCTTGAACAGCCGCAGCGACATCGTGCAGCGCGGCCTGCAAGTCTTAAAGAATTGACCATTGACCATTGACCATTCGCAAAACCCATTGCGCCTGGTATTAGCAATGTTCAATGTTCAATGAAAAGAAGTCAATAACCATACAATAATAATTTATGCTATGAAAAACCAATTACGACAGATTGCAACGGCACTGCTGTTGGCCATCCTGCTGCCCGTAGTAGCATGGGCCCAGACACCTGTGCCGTCGGTCACTGCGCCGCTCTATATCGCGAGCGACGCTGAGCGCACCGTGTCGTTCACCGCGCAGACGCTCAAAGTGGGTGTGGCCGGTACGGACTACACGGCAGCGGTTGATGCCTCATGGGTGACAGCCGCAAAGACAGCCGATGGCGTATTGCTCACGTTCAGCAAGAACGACGCTGATGCACGCGCCGCAACCCTCACCATCACCAGCGGCGGCAGTGCCAAAACCATCGCCTTGGCACAGCAGGCCAATCCCTTCTCATCGATAGGCGGCGGGCAGGTGGCGGTGAAGACCGCTTATGCCTCCTCCTCGGAGAGTAGTCGCGAGAACACACCCATCACCCTCGCCCTTGACGGGAATAGTGCCACCTACTACCACAGCACCTGGAGCAGTTCCACGACGTTCCCTGTGACGCTGACCTTCAACTTCGAGGAGCCCCAACACTTGAACCGCATCCTTATCACCCCGCGTGGTAATGGCACCGGTGTTTTCAAGAGCATCACCGTGAGCACCAGCACCAACGGCACGGCCTTCTTGGAACACGGCTCAGCCACCTACGACAATACCGATGCGCAGAAGGCCTACGACTTCGGCACAGAGGGCATCGATGGCGTACAGTCTGTGCGAATCAGTGTCACGGCGGGCTACAACAACTACATCTCTGCCTCAGAAATTGCCTTTATCGATGACGGCGAAGCACTGTCGGGCGGCTTCGAACTCTTTGCCGACGGGCTTTACACCGAGCTCCGCCCTGGGGTGACGCAGGCCGATATCGATGCGGTGGAGAACCCGCTGGCCAAGCAACTGGCGCAAGACCTCTTCGACGGCACCTACAGCACGGAGTTCCGCGTGGGTACCTACGAAGCCTATCGCCCCATCGTCAATCTGCAGGCCGAACTCCTCACCAATGCCTACTACGACCCACACGAGAACCCCACGGGCATCTATTTCACTGCCGGTGAGAAAGTGGCGGTGATGGCCAGCGGCATCGGTAGCAGCAATGTGCAACTCGAGGTTTATAACTTCGCCCTCGACGGCATGGGTGCCAACTCCAAATACACCCTGCACGACGGGCTCAACGTATTTACCGTGACCAACCGCGGCACGAGTTATGTGCTCTACTACCGCACGGACTATGCCACTGCGCCGACCGTGAAACTGCACTTCCTCTATGGCAGTCAGAATGGCGTGTTCAATCTGGACACCGACGACAACGACAAGTGGAAGCAACTCCTGGCGAATGCCACCTGCGACGTGCTCGACATCGTCACGCCGCGCGTCCACATGGTTGCCCCGCTCTATCAACTGCAGGCGCAATGCCCTGCCCGCGGCTATGAATTGGCACAGAAACTCGACAGTGTGGTGTGGCGCGAATGGGAAATGATGGGATTGTTCCGTCACAACCGCGCCCCGAAGAACCACCAGTTTGTGCGTCCCTCCATCCAGGGCCTCTTTGCCAGTGCCGAGGGAGCCAACTGTGCCTGGACACTGTTTGGCGGCTGGGTGACACCCGTAGGGCTCGAATCATGGGGTCTGGCCCACGAACTCGGACACAACAACCAACTCAACGCCTTCAAGTGGGTGGGTATGACCGAGGTGACCAACAACATCTATTCCGCCTGGGTGCAGTACAAACTCCCCTGGTCGCAACTTCGCTTGGAGGATGAGCACATCAACTGTGCCATCGGTAGCGTGCGTGGCGGACGTATGCAGAACTTCCTTGACATGGACGTGGTGAAAAACCTTTCCACCACCTACCACTGGCAGACAGAGACGGAGTATAATGGCACCACAATCGACCACTTTGTGGCGCTCGTTCCGCTGTGGCAACTGGTGCTCTATACCATGCCCGCCGGCAAAGCGCCCTATGCCTACCCCGACTATTTCGAGAAGATACGCACCACGTCGTCGATGACCTCATCAACCGATGCCAACAAGCGCCTGAACTTCTTCAAGGAGTTCAGCAACGCTGCAGGCCTCAACTTTTTCCCCTATTTCGAAAAGGCTGGCATGCTCACCGTGATGAACAACGTGCCCATCGACGATTACAGCAGTGGCTACCTCACCATCACGCAGAGCATGATCAATTCTGCACGCAACACCATCCTGCGTAAGAACTTCCCCGCCGTGCCCGCCGAGGTGGTGTACATCAATGCTTACAACATGCACATCTTCCGCGACAACGTGAAACTCGATGCCCTCATCCCCGCTGGCACAGGGTGTACCGCCACCACGATGAACGGCCATCAGGTCGTCAAGGTGGACAACTACGCCTGGAAGGGCGCTGTGGGCTACGAGACCTACGATGCAGACGGAAACCTGCTCCACGCCACCATCTACGGCCTCGGCGACACACAGGCCTCCGACCGCTACACCTACGTCATCTGGAAAACATCGTCCGAGAGCACCACGCCCGCCTATATCATGGCCGTGGGCTGCGACGGCACGCGTGTGAAATGCTACGTTAAATAAGGTTATAAGGTTTTAAGGTTATGAGGTTATAAGGGGCTGCGCGACGACCTCAGGGCCTAAAACCTTAAGCAAGGTCGTCAGTCCGCTACTTGCAAAGGTTGGGAGCGCGGGCGTCCCCGCCCGCCGAAGCGCAGAAAGGTAACTTCTCCCCCCTCATAACCTAACAACCTCATAACCTAACAACCTCAAGAAACTACACACACAAATGAAACGCTATATCCTTTTCCTCCTTGCGATAGCCACCGCCTTTGCCGCATGGGCAGAGGACGTCACTGCGCTCGCCGACCTCGACGCCACACAGTCGTACTATGTGCGGCAGGGCACGAAGGGCTATCTCTATGCTAATGGTGGCAAGGCTTGCGCCGACGGCAAGTCCACCGCCACCGCCGACGACGCCCACCGCTGGGCCGTGGCCTACAATGAGAAACTCGCGGCCTACTTCCTCTACAACCTCTCCGACAGCACCTTCCTCTCCACCGCAGGCGGCGAATGCCCCTTGGTGGAGGCTGCCGTGCCCGTCTATCTCTTCCAGGCCAGCGCCGGAGCATGGTACGCCTACACCAGCGGCGGCGTAGTGGGGCTGAGCGAGAACACCAGTGGCGACATCCTCCTGCAGGGTGAGAACGCCGCGCTGCCTGATGCCCTCTCCTTTGAGCCTGCTGGAGCGCTCGATGCGAAGCACCAGTCCAAGATACGCGCTGCCGTATGGCTCGCTGTGACGCAAGAGACCGCGGTGCCCGTCATCACCAATATCGGCACACGTATCAGTTCGCTCGACGAAATCACCGATGGAGCCAGTTTCCTGCTCTATAGCACCGGCTTCTCCAAGTATGCCTACGACGTCGGCACCGCGCTCACCTTTGGCACTTCAGCCCCGTCGAAGAACAACCTCACCGGTATGCCCTACGTCTTCACCTTCCACCAGGCCGGCGACGGCTGGACGATAGAGACCGGCGTGGACGGCAACTATATCTCCGGCCTTTCGGGTAGTGCGGTGCTGACGGGTGCCGACGCCACCTCGTTCACCATCAGTGCCAGTAGCACGGCGGGCAGTTTCAACCTCTACAGCGCCTCCTCTTCGCAGTATATCAACGCCCAGAGCGCCAAGCCTGTGGGGTGGGGCTCGAGCGAGGGCAACTCGCGCTACCAACTCATCCCCGTGACGCTGACCAATTCCGACAAGTACTTCCCCGTGACGTATATGTGCTACGAGACAGACGGCGAGCACACACGCCTCATGGACGTGCAGACCTACGCCAAGAGCACCAACCGCCTCACGCCGCCCACCTTTACTGGCTATCGCCGCCTCAGCACCAAGGCCGCTGACGGCGAGAGCAGCGTCTCCACTGCCGTCACCGAGCCCGTAGTGGTATGCGTCACCTACGAGCGCAACCTGCGCAGCCAGCCTGTGGTGCCCACCACCATCAGCGGCACAGCCTTTGCCGACACCACCACCTGGTACACCATCAAGGTTGCTGGGCGCTATATGCAGGTGCAGTCTGATGCAGTCGGACACTATATGCTGGGCGGCACCACGCTGAAGCAGATCACCGACGATGCCCTGTGGTGCTTCGTGGGCGACAACGTCAGCGGCTACCGCCTCTACAACCGCGCCGCCGGCACCGCCATGTCGCTCTCGCTGGGCAGCGAGCCCATGGCCAGCGACGTACCCTTCATACGCCAGGGCGCCACCGACCGCTGGGCCATCAGCAACGGCACCGCCGCCGGCACCTGGTACGTGTCGC
Source organism: Bacteroidaceae bacterium (assembly GCA_017444485.1). GTDB lineage: Bacteria > Bacteroidota > Bacteroidia > Bacteroidales > Bacteroidaceae > Alloprevotella. The sequence goes on from JAFSWM010000084.1 coordinate 69,123, forward strand.
CAGTGAGCACTGGGGACGTGGGCGTCTCGCCCGCGAAAACGTCCGAACCCATCTATCTCGCTGACGACGGGCAGCGCAAACTCAGCGTCACCGCCGGCACCGCCGCCATCATCATCGATGCCGCCGCCGCCGTGATGCAGGAGTTTGCCGCCGATGCCGCTGCCAACCTCGGCACCGACGTGGGGCAGTATGCTGCCGCCGACGCCACAGCCCTGGTCAGCGCTGCCGATGGCTATGCCCCCACCGTCGCTGCCTTCAATGCCTTGCAATCGGCCTACAACGCCTTCCGCTCCTCCGCCGAGCGCGTAGCCATCGACCCTGGTATGCTCTATCGCGTAGTGGCTGTCGACGGCACCGTGCTCACCGCATCCCTTGACGGCGAGGCAGCCAGCGTAGCCGCCACCGATGCTGCCGCACGCGAGCAGATGTGGCGCCTGCTGCCCCTGGGGAGCACAGGGTCCTACTACCTGCTCAACCCCGAGCACGGCGGCTTCCTCGGCGCAGCCTCCGCCACACGCGGCGTGTCGCTGCTCACCGCTCCCACCACCCACTCCTACGCCCTCGCCAACGCCGCCGGCACCCTCTCCGCCTGGACGCTGAAGGACAACGGCACATCGGGCTCCACCAGTTACGTGACGCTCTCCGACGAGGGCGCACCCGTTGGCGGACGCACCACCGCCGAGAGCGCCGCGTGGCGCATCGTGCCCATCACGCAGTTCATCGTCAGCACCCAGGGTGTCGATGGTGTATGCGCCGCTACGGTGTGCCTGCCCTTTGCCGCCGCTCTGCCCGCCGACCTCACCGCCGCCGCCATCACCGAGAAGGGCGACGCCAGCGTCACCGTGGAGCCCCTGCAGGGCAGCGTAATCCCCGCCGGCACCCCCGTGCTGCTGGTCAGCGCCACGCCGCGCACCTACACCCTCACGCCAGCCACAGGGAGCATGGGCGAGGCAGTAAGCACCAACCTGCTCGTAGGCATCGACAAGCGCACCGCCATCGGCGCCGACGACGCCCCCGCTGCCGACGCCGCCTTCGTCCTCGACGCCCAGGCCCAGTTCGTCAGCGCCACTGGCACGCTGCCGGCCTACACCGCCTACCTCGACCGCGCCACCACCGACGCCGCCGCCCTCGCCCTCGTCCTGCCCACCGCCATCGGGCAGGTGACGCTCGACGACGACGCCCGCGCCGCCGCCGGACAGTGGTACGACCTGCAGGGCCGCCCCGTCGCCAACCCCCAGCGCCCCGGCATCTTCATCACCGGCGGACGCAAGGTCGTGGTGAAGTAATGCCCCTGCAGGCATAGCCCCGACGGGGCGACAGACCGCAGGCAGGGGTGGAAAGGAGCGCAGCGGATTGGAACCCCTATACCGATGCACCCCCCCATATATAATTAGCCCTGAAGGGGCGACAGAGCACAACGCATGAAATCTGATGCTTGCTCTGCCGCCCCTTCTTCGGCTAAAACATTTGCCCATTCCCACCAAACGCCCTATATTTGCACCGCCTACCGCGCCCACAACCAGGCAGAGGCCTACAACCAGGGGGGCGGGAAGCACAGAAATACATAAAAGGCGTTTACTTTGACGCTTTGTTCTTGACAAGTAGAAAACTTCGCAACTTTCCTATTAGCAGTCACAGAACAAAGCAACGGTAGATGTCCTCTCGTGGTATGATATCCCGCCCCCCCATTTTTTTAATTATCATGGAGTGCTGGCCACGTTTATCATATCAGCGTGGGCTTCTGCGTTGCTCGTTTCGACTGCAATGGGCAATGCGAAGGC
>JAFSWM010000011.1 GCA_017444485.1 Bacteroidaceae bacterium
GCTTACGCCAAGACGAAGATTACCGCAAAACTCCTCAAGTGGGAGAAGGAATGGCCCGCGTGGGAATACGAGCCTGGGTGGACGATGGACGGCGGCGTGGTGCCTAAGTTCAGCGAGCCAACCATCAGGAGCTACGATGCAAGCTCACAGAGGCTCAGCGTCGGGACAAGTCTGAGCCGCAGCGTGCTCATCTTCACGGCAGGTCCCGTAGGCTTTGAACTCTTCGACGACGACGGCAAGCCCCTGGGCAAGCGTGTATGGACAGAGAAAGAATACATCGCCACCGACTGGTTCGGCGACAGCTACAACCTCACGTTTACCGGCGTGGAGCCCGAAAAGTGGTACATCGTTCATCCCCTCTGCCACTTCGGATCGAAGGAACTCGTAGCAGGTCCAGGCAAGCGTTTCTACGCCGGCTTGCAGGATCTCACCGTTGATAAAGACTCCCTGAATTTCGACTACGGCGGCGGTGCCGACTTCATCGGTGTGCGCAACACGTTCTCGAAGGAAACCTCTATGAACGTTCAGTATGACGACTGGCAAAACACTGGCTGGCTCACCGTGGAGGCTACCAAGGACGGCTACAACATCACCTGCCAGCCCAACACTGGCACGAAGCGACGCACGGCGAAGATAGAGTTGGTGGCACGCGACCCGAACGATACCTTTGGCTTCAACTCGCGCCGCAGGTATGTCATCGTCAAGCAGGAGGTAGACCCCGCATACCTCGGACTGCTGTTCCAGCAGATAGGCAACGGCAACACGTACTCACCGTTCAATGGAGAAGACGACATTTGGGTACACGGCGACCCCGCCCTTGAAGATGAAACCTTCACAGAACTCTTCGGACGCGCCCTTATCATCGGCACAGACGACATCGACGATGCCTTCAACCGCAACCCCATCATCAAGAAGAACGACGACGGCACCTTCACGCTTCAGGGCGATGGACTGACCATCACGGGTAAGTTCGACCCCGTAGAGCCTGGACAACCCTACCGCAGCGGTGCGGGCAAGTTCAGATTGACCACCGACATGGATCACCACCGCAAGACGGCCGCTGAGGTGGAGGCTGTCTATCAGTACAATGGTATGCCGAACAAGGCATTCGGCCAGAACACATCGGGATATGTCTTGGCTGAACTCGTCAACCTTGCCCTTGACGAACACTACAAGCGCGACATAGAAGGCGATGTCACCGTGACGTGGAACGAAAGCAAGCAGAAGTACCAGTTCCAGTTCGTAGGAGTCGGCACGCTCACGTATGGCGCCACATGCTACTCTCACATAAGCGGCATACCTGCCGGCAACGGCTTCGACTTCTACAAGTCATATCCCAACGCCACCATCACGCAGACGCAGTACCACTCCTACTCTGCCGACAGCGACCTGGACTACACGGTGTTCTACGAACTGAACGAGTGAAGACACCAAGCCGTTTGGCTTCACAATCAGCGCCCGCTTTCGTTGGACGCTGCAAGTGTGAAACTATATCCGTTGTAGTTTAAATTAGGTCCGTGTGACTTTGAAGTCACACGGACCTAATTTAAACTAAGTCCGATGTAATTTTTTCAGGGGTCATAGGCGTCCCCGCCTGGGCGAACCGAGAACAAAAAAAGGTGCTGAGCACCTTAATGGAGCGGGATGCCCAGCGTGTCGCAGATGATGGCCTCGCGCATGTAGAGGCCGTTCTCGGCCTGGCGGAAGTAGTAGGCGTGGGGCGTGTCGTCCACATCGACGGCAATCTCATTGACGCGCGGCAGGGGGTGGAGTATCTTCATATTCTCACGCGCACCACCGAGCATAGCGGCGCGGAGCACGTAGAGGTCCTTCACCTTCTCGTATTCGGCGAGGTCCTGGAAGCGCTCGCGCTGCACACGCGTCATGTAGAGGATGTCGCACTGGCTGATGACCTCGGGCGTAAGGTCGGTGTGCTCCACATAGGGGATGCCCCAGGCCTGCAACTGCTGCTTGTACTCGTCGGGCATGGCCAGTTCCTTGGGCGCTACGAAGTGGAAGCGCGGGTTGAAGTGGCGCATGGCCTGTATGAGCGAGTGGACGGTGCGCCCATACTTCAGGTCGCCCACCAGGCAGAGGTCCAGCCCGTCGAGGCCACCCTGCGTCTTGTGGATGCTGTAGAGGTCGAGCATGGTCTGTGTGGGGTGCTCGTGGGCGCCGTCGCCGGCATTGATGACAGGTTTGTCGCTGATTTCGGCAGCATAGAGCGCTGCCCCCTCGAGGTGGTGGCGCATCACGATGACGTCGGCATAGTTACTCACCATGCGGATGGTGTCGTTGAGCGTCTCGCCCTTGGTGGTGCTACTCACCTTGGGGTCGCTAAAGCCTATGACCTTTGCACCGAGGCGGTTGGCCGCCGTTTCAAAAGACAGGCGCGTGCGCGTGCTGGGCTCAAAGAAGAGTGTGGCAACAATGCGTCCTTGTAGCAGGGTGCGGTTGGGCTGACGCTCGGCCTCGGCGGCCTCAGCGATGAGGGAGAGGATGTCCTCGCGCGTCAAGCCGCCGATGGACACGAAACTGTGAGTCTGTCGCATAAAACTGAAATCTTTGCTGCAAAGATAGGGCATAATTGCCTTTAATACCTATCTTTGCCCCGACATTTTCAATCTCTTCACACTCTAAACCACTACTATCGTATGAAAGAACTGAAAGGCTCGCGCACCGAGCAGAACCTGCAGACCGCCTTTGCCGGAGAATCGCAGGCACACACCAAGTACCTCTATTACGCCTCGCGCGCCAAGAAGGACGGCTTTGTACAGATGAGCCGTATCTTTGAGGAGACGGCGAAGAACGAGAAGGAGCACGCCAAGATTTGGTTCAAATACCTACATGGCGGAGCAGTACCTGCCACCGAGGCCAACCTCGCCGATGCCGCCGCTGGTGAGAACTACGAATGGACCGACATGTATGCTGGTTTCGCCAAAATCGCCCGCGAGGAAGGCTTCGACGAAATTGCCGAGCGCTTCGAAATGGTTGGCGCGATAGAGAAGGAACACGAGGAGCGCTACCGTCGCCTGCTCAACAACATTGAGCAAAAGCGCGTGTTCACCCGCGAGGGCGACTGCGTGTGGCAGTGCAGCAACTGCGGCCACATCGTCATCGGCAAGCAGGCTCCCGAGGAGTGCCCCGTCTGCGCACA
>JAFSWM010000085.1 GCA_017444485.1 Bacteroidaceae bacterium
GATTTTGTTTTAAGTTCGCAGCAGCATAGCGAGCTATGGTGCAAGAACTTAAAGCAAAAGATAACAACAAGCGCAAAAAAGCATCAAGCCGAATCCTAATCACAAAGAATATGTGACTGCCTAATTTATAGAACGCCCCTAAAGCCTTGCAAAGGTAACAAAACGCCCATGAATACCCCTTTTGTGTGCAAAAAAAAGGCCTGGCGTGGTGCGGGGAATATGGGAATATACTACTTTTGTGCGCTAAAACAGCATGAAGACATCTAGCATGACGTGCGGATGCGACTGTTTTTTGGAATAATAAAACTAAAACAAACACCATACTTATGGCTCAGACGAAGCAAAATGCCGCAGCCCAGCAGAGCGCGGTGATCCCTCAGGCAGAGGCTTTTTTCAAGAAGTACAAGAAGGCTGTCATCGGTTGTCTTGTCGCAGTTGTTGTGGTAGTGGGCGGTTTCTTCGCCTATAAGTACCTCTATCAGCAGCCGCGTGAGGACAAGGCTCAGGCACTGCTTGCACAAGGTCAGGCTCTTGCCGCCCAGCAGAAGTATGACGAGGCGCTGAAAGGTGAGGGTAAGTTTCCTGGCTTGCTGAAACTCATCAACAACTACAGCGGCACTGATGCCGCAAATGCAGCCAAGGCTCAGGCCGGGTTCTGCTATGCCCAGCAAGGCAAATATAAGGAAGCCGTGGCACAACTTGAAAGCTTCTCTCCCGCTGGTGATAACTCGCTGACACCTGCTGCCCTCGGCGCATTGGCCAATGCCTATGCCGGTGTGGGGCAGATAGACAAGGCTATCGCCACCTATCAAGATGCTGCCGAGCGTGCTGACAACGAGATCCTCAGCCCGCTGTTCCTTGTCAAAGCCGGCGAACTCCTGGAGACGCAGAAGAAATATCCTGAGGCTGTCAGCGTGTACAAGAGCGTGAAGGAAAAGTATCCTCGTTGCCAGTACAGCGTGGCTCAGCAACAACAGGACGGCTCTGTGGGAGCAGCGATGATCGATGTGTTCATCGAGCGCGCCACGAAGTAAGGAGCATCAATTAAACTGTACGGGCTTAGGGGATTGCGGCTACTATTGAAGAGTACCTCGTCTCTTAAGCCTTTTTTCATTTCAAAAATGCCTACAGATTATGGCCTCCGAAGGTTTTCATACAGATGGGCTTCCTGCCCGCAGCGCTTGCGGAAAGCGCTTTGCAATAGTCCGCACGGATTGGAACAACAACATCACCGACCGCTTGTCGTCGAGCGCGCGCGCCGCCCTGCTTGAATATGGAGCCGGCGAGGCCGACATCTTTGAAACGACAGTGCCTGGGGCCTTTGAACTGATCTTTGCTGCAGGCAGCCTCGCCCGCAGGGGATGCTACGATGCTGTCATCGCGATAGGGTGTGTGGTGCGTGGTGGCACGCCGCATTTCGATTATATCTGTCAGGGGGTGACACAAGGCTTGGCACAGATTAACGCCGAGAGTGTCACGCCCGTCGTGTTCGGAGTACTCACCGTGAACAATTACGCCCAGGCCGAGGCCCGCTGTGGGGGAACGGAGGGAGATAAAGGCCGAGAGTTTGCACTCACAGCGATAAAAATGGCGCAATTTGTTTCGCAGATAGGCCAGTAAGGTGTACTTTTGCTGCGAAAATAAGGGCAAATACCAGAGTGGACAAATGGGGCAGACTGTAAATCTGCTGGCTTTCGCCTTCGGTGGTTCGAATCCATCTTTGCCCACAAACTCATCCACTCCAATGCAATGCCGCACATCCTCTACAGGACGTGCGGCTCGCTTTTTTTGTGTGTGTGGGGTGAGATTATCCTTGCATCAAGAGTATGGCCTCGTCGCGCAGAGAGGCTGGAAGTTCTATGCCCCGCAGGGTGAGCGCGTGCAGCCAGTCAGCGACCTCTTCGGCGCGGAGCGTGCGTAGCACTTCGGCGAACAGGGCTGCTTGTTCTGTTGAATAGTTACCGGCGGGCGTCCCGGCGAAGCGGTCCAGTTCCTCGTCTTCAAAATATTGGGGAGCCGTTTGTGCCGCGTGGCGCAACATACGTTCTGCGTAGCAACCTGTGCCTTCGGCGGCACAAGCATTGCAGTTCTCTGCGGCTGGCTCGTCCTCGTCGTCACCGACAAGTTTTGTCGTGTCCACTGCGCGCGGCTGTGTACGGCGCAGCCCGAGCAGTGCGGCGAATATGCCCAGCGTGAGGAGCATCAGGAGCAGGACCCACATACAGCGTCAGTCTTCGTTGAGGAACGGACGCAGGTCGTTCCAGAAGTTAGGGTAGGATTTTGTGACCACATCAGGGTTGTTGATGATCAGCCCTGGGTGTTTGAGGGCGCACGGGGCAAAGGCCATTGCCATGCGGTGGTCGTCGTAGGTGTCGATGCTTGCGGGCATGCAGCGCTTGGCAGAGCCATCCCAAAGCAGTTCGTTGTCAAGACGCACCTGCGGGACGACTCCGAACTTTTCCAATTCGTTCTGCAAGGCCGCAAGGCGGTCGGTCTCCTTGATGCGCAGGGTTTGCAACCCTGTGAAATGGAACGGCACACCAAGCATGGCGCAGGTCACCACGAGCGTCTGTGCGATGTCGGGCTGCTCGCTGAGGTCGAGACTCAGGAAAATGTCGGGCTCAACACCAGTCTTGGTCAGGCGCACCCCGTCTTCTTGTTGTTCGGTGCGCACCCCGAGCCTTGTGAAGTAGTCCATCACCCTACGGTCGCCCTGCATGCTGCGGGTGTCAAGCCCGGGCAGGTCGATGCATGCGTTGGGGTCGTCGGAGAGGGCTACAAGTTCGTACCAGTAGGAAGCCGCGCTCCAGTCTTTTTCTATATGGAAAGGGCTTTCGCGCTGATAGCCGCCAGCGTGCACATAGATGGTGCTCTCGCCAATCCACACGGCTTTTGCTCCGAACGCTTCCATCACGCTCAGGGTGAGGTTGATGTAAGGGCGGGATATGATGTCGCCGCGTAGCCGCAGTTGGAGGCCGTTGGGAAGCACGGGGCCGAGCATCAGGAGTGCAGAGATGTACTGCGAACTGACCTCTGCCGAGAGTTCTACCGTGGTCCCCGTCAGTCGCTTGCCGCTGATTTCCAGGGGAGGATATCCTTCTTTGCCTGCATACTCAATATCCGCACCGAGTGCACGCAAGGCTTCCACCAGGATGGAGATAGGCCTGTGGTGCATACGCTCCGAACCGCTGATCCTGAAGCATTTCCCTTCGGTTACTGCAAGCAATGCTGTGGCGAAACGCATGGCCGTTCCTGCTGCCCCGACGTTGATGGCTATGGGCGGATTTTCTGTTATGGCGGGTTCAGTGGGTGGGGCGGTGATGGCCTCTGCAAAGAGGTCTCCCATGCCGGTGGCCACTTTCTTGGCTTTTCGTGTGCCTTTTGCCATCGCTTTCCTGCCGAGGGCTGCATTGACGGCCAGCCTCATGGCTTTCGTGTCGTCGCACTGAGCAAGTCCCTCTAACTGGCAATAGGGCTTTGCCAGCGAGTTGATGAGCAACGCGCGGTTAGACAGACTCTTGGAAGCGGGCAGTTCCACGCTTCCACGCAGTTCGGATTTGAAGGTGAGGGACATGCTGGGAGGTTTAGGGCTCGTTGGCTTTGTCGTACCAACGATTTGCGGCGAGAATGTCTTTCAGTACACCTTGTCCGTTTTCGTAGCAGATGCCGAGTTGGTATTGTGCGTTTTTGTCGCCCGCTTCGGCGGCTTGGGTGTACCAGTGTACGGCTTGGCGGTAATCCAGGGCTACCCCCTTGCCGTTGTAGTAGCAGTCGCCGAGGTTGCGCCAAGCCAGCACTGAACCCTCTGCAGCGGCTTTGCGGAGTAGGGCTATCCCTTTGTTGGTGTCGGCGGTGACGCCTTGCCCATACAGATAGCAATAGGCCAGGTTGTTCAGCGCATCGGCGTGTCCGGCTTCGGCGGCAGCGTTATAGGCTTTGAAGGCCTGCTCGGGCTGTTTGAGTTCGTCATAGACACAGCCCAGGCAGAAGCGCGCCTTCACGTTGCCCTGGTCGGCGGCTTTCTCATACCATGCTGCCGCGGTGGTCAGGTTCTTCTCCACGCCCTCTCCATGTTCGTAGCAGTAGGCCAGACTGTACTGCGCCTCGGCATTCCCCTGGTCAGCGGCGCGCTGGTACATTTCCACAGCTTTCTTGTATTCTTTCATGTTGTAGCGCCAGTCGCCCACGAAGTTTTGAGACCAGGCGTCGCCCTTGAGTGCGGCTTTCTGATACCAGAATACGGCTTTTGCAGAGTCGTGAGCCACGGTGTCGTTGTAGATGTGTCCCAGTTCACGTGCGGCGATGGTTTCGCCGGTGCTGTCAGCGCGCTCCAGGAGAGCGATGGCCTGCTTGACGTTGCGTCCCACACCTTTCCCTTCTCGGTAGCAACGTGCCAGGGCGAGGAGGGCCTGGCTGTCGCCCTTGTCGGCGGCCCGTTTCAGCCATCGTGCGGCCTGCGCATAGTCTTGCGGCGTGCCGTTGCCTTCAAACAGGCGTAGGCCCGTCTCGCGCTGTGCGATGGCGATGCCCCGCCGTGCGGATTCATAATACCAGTGGTAGGCCTCCACGTTGTCAGCCTTGACACCCTTGCCAGTGTCGTACATGCGAGCCAGGATGAGTTGTGCGTTGCCACTACCTCTCTCGGCAGCAATCTTTGCCCAGCGCAGCGCCAGCGTGTCATTCTTCTCTGTGCGTGAGCCGTTCCAGTAGGCGGCAGCCAGTTCGCTTTGAGCCTTGAGGTTTCCAGCCTCTGCTCGCTGTGTCAGCGAGTCAATGTAGGCCGCATCGCCTGTGGGTCGTGCGGCCTGATAATAATTCCAGCCGTACCAACCGCCAGCACCTGCGGCGCCGAGGAAGGCAAGCCATATAAGGGTGAGGAAAAATTTGCGCCACCCGCTGCGTTTCTTTTTCTTGTCTGTGGTCTTTGCGGGGGCTTCGTGAGTGTGTGTTTGCTGTTCTTCCATAGTTCTTAATGAATTCCTTTTCCGATGCAAAAATAATATATATCCTCCGATGCTACGCCCCGTGCTCCTTTTATTTTCTGACACAGACGTCGTGGGTGTCGTCTCGTTTGTGCTTTTCGTACGTTCTGTTGCCCTTGCTTTTTTGACCTCCATTCCTTCTATCTCAGCCGCATTGTGGTCACCCTTTTTTCGCGTTGAGGTGGATAAACTGGCCGGCGCGGCCAGCCGTGCGTCTCAAAAGTTAAAAAATCTTACGCCCGTTTTGGTGGTTTTTGCGGAAAGGGTTACTTTCGCGGCCTAAAAAGTAGGTATTCAAATTCTTATACATATTCACACAAACAACGTAAATCGGTATGAATTTTACCTTGTTTCTGGCGGCTGTGCTAACGGGTGTGGGCTTTGTGGCCCTTGTCACGCTGATGGCTCGGTTGCTTGCCCCAAGGAGTTTCAATGCGCAGAAGGAGGAGCCGTATGAGTGCGGCGTGCCTACGCGCGGCGGCTCGTGGATGCAGTTCCGTGTGGGCTATTATCTCTTTGCCATCTTGTTCCTCATGTTCGACGTGGAAACGATGTTCTTGTTTCCGTGGGCTGTCGTGATGAAGACGATGGGGCCTGCCGGACTTACGGCAGTGCTGTTCTTTTTGTTCATCTTAGTTCTGGGCCTGGCCTACGCCTGGAGGAAAGGAGCGTTGAAATGGCGTTGAAGCGACCTGCCATCAAGAACATCCCCTACGAGGAGTTCAAGGATAACGAGACGTTTGAGAAACTCGTTGAGGAACTGAACCAAAACGGCGTGAACATCGCCGTGCGCAGCCTGGACTGGCTCTTCGACTGGGGCCGCTCCCACTCGCTGTGGCCCCTGACGTTTGCCACAAGTTGCTGCGGCATTGAGTTTATGGCTGTCTGCGCAGCACGTCACGACATTGCGCGCTTCGGCTTTGAGGTGACGCGCAACTCGCCGCGCCATGCCGATGTGATCCTGGTGAGCGGCACGATTGTGAAGAAGATGGCTCCCGTGTTGAAGCGCCTCTACGACCAGATGGCCGACCCTAAGTATGTCATCGCCATCGGTGCGTGCAGCGTGAGTGGCGGCCCGTTCCGCAAGAGTTACCACGTGGTGCAAGGCGTGGACGAGATTATCCCTGTAGATGTCTATGTGCCCGGCTGTCCGCCCCGTCCGGAGTCGTTTCTCTATGGCATGATGCAGCTCCAGCGCAAAGTGAAGGTGGAGCAATTCTTTGGCACCACCAATCGCAAGGAGCGCGACCCCTTCAAGCAGGAGTACAAGGAGCGCAGCGAGAAGATACTTGAAAGCCAGGAGGAGGCATAGCACATCCGGCCTATACCATATTATATATATATAGGAAACTAATGAACTTGACTTATCAGACAATAGCCCCTGGCGCACTGCGTGACGAGTGTCTGCGCTTGCGCGAGGGAGGCATGGACTTCCTTGTGTTCCTCACTGGGCTCGACCTGGGCGATGAGGGTTTTGGTGTGGTCTATCAGTTGGAAAACACGCAGACCAAAGAGCAGGTGAACCTGCGCTGCGTCACCCCCAATCGCGAACAGCCTGTATTACCCACCGTGAGCGACATCTGGGACATCGCCAATATCTACGAGCGCGAGGCTTATGATTTCCTCGGCATCATCTTCGCAGGACACCCAGACATGCGCCGCATTTATCTTCGTGAGGACTGGGTGGGACATCCCCTCCGCAAGGACGACAACCCCGAAGCCCAGAACCCCCTGCGCATGGACAACGAGCCGTTGAGCGACACCACCTGGCAGTACGAACTCTCAGAGGACGGCACGCTGACTAAACGCGAGAACGTTGTCTTTGAGCCCGAGGACTATGTGGTGAACATCGGTCCGCAGCACCCTTCCACCCACGGCGTGCTTCACTTCCGCGTGGCCATTGAGGGCGAAACTATCAAACACGTGGACCCCGTGCTGGGTTACATCCACCGCGGCATTGAGAAGATGAACGAGAGTATGACCTATCCGCAGATGCTCGCTCTCACCGACCGTATGGACTACCTCGGCGCGATGCAGAACCGCCACGCGCTCTGCAAGGTCATCGAGGAGGCCATGGGTGTGGAAGTGAGCGACCGCGTGAAGGTCATCCGCACCATCATGGACGAGTTGCAACGTATCGACTCGCACATCCTCTTCTTCTCCTGCCTGGCGCAGGACCTCGGCGCCACCACCGCCTTTATCTACGGCTTCCGCGACCGCGAGAAGATACTCGACATCTTTGAGGAGACCTGCGGCGGGCGTCTTATCCTGAACTACAACACCATCGGTGGCGTGATGCACGATCTGCACCCCAATTTTGTGCAACGTGTCAAGGACTTCATCCCTGTGATGCGTAAGGGCTTGAAGGAGTACCACGACCTCTTCACGGGCAATGTCATCGCTCGCAACCGCATGGAGGGTGTAGGCATCCTGAGCAAGGAGCAAGTCATCGCGATGGGTTGCACCGGCGGTACAGGGCGTGCCTCGGGTTGGCACAACGACCTGCGCAAACTGCGCCCCTATGATGCCTACGACCGCGTGGAGTTTGACGAAATCACCTTCGAGACTGGCGACAGTTTCTGCCGCTACATGGTGCGCATGAACGAGATTGAACAGAGCCTGCGTATCATTGAGCAACTCATCGACAATATCCCCGATGGCCCGTTCCAAGAGAAGATGAAACCCATCATCAAAGTGCCCGAGGGCGTGTATTACAGTGCGGTAGAAGGCAGCCGCGGACAGTTCGGTGTGTACCTCGAGAGTCGTGGCGACAAGAGCCCCTATCGCGTGCACTACCGCTCCACCGGCCTGCCTCTGGTATATGCCATGAACACGGCCTGTCGGGGCAACCTCATTGCCGACCTCGTGACCATCGGCGGAACGTTCGACTACATCGTGCCCGATATCGACCGATAGTCAGCCTTAAAGCATTTAGTCATTAAGTTTATTCAAGAATATGTTTGACTTCAGTGTAATAACCGACTGGCTGCACACGCTGCTGCTGAGTTTCCTGCCGGAGTGGGCTGCGGTGCTGACGGAGAGCGTGCTGGTGGCCGTGGTCATCATCTCGCTGGCCGCCATCTTCGCCATGGTGCTCATCTATATGGAGCGCAAGGTGTGCGCCTTCTTCCAGTGCCGCCTCGGCCCGAACCGCGTGGGTAAGTGGGGCTTGCTGCAACTCTTTGCCGACGTGTTCAAGATGTTGCAGAAGGAGATCATCAAGATGCGTCAGACCGACCGCTTCCTTCACGACCTCGCTCCGTTCTTTGTCATCTCAGCCTCTATGATCACCATTGCCTGCTTGCCGTGGAACAGGGGCGCGCAGATCCTGGACTTCAACATCGGCGTGTTCTTCTTTCTCGCGGTGAGCAGCGTCAGCGTGGTGGGCATCTTGCTCGCCGGCTGGGGCAGTAACTCCAAGTATCCGCTCATCGGAGCGATGCGCAGCGGCGCGCAGATCATCAGTTACGAGATCTCCATCGGCCTGACGATGCTCACCGTCATCTGTCTCACCGGCACGATGCAAATCAGCGAGATCGTGGAGCAGCAGTATGCCGAGGGTTGGAACATCTTCCGTGGACACCTTCCCATGCTGGTGGCCTTTATTATCTACATGATAGCCGGTAACGCGGAGTGCAACCGTGGCCCGTTCGACCTCCCCGAGAGCGAGAGCGAACTCACGGCGGGCTACCACACCGAGTACAGCGGTATGCACTTCGGCTATTTCTATTTGGCCGAGTACATGAACCTCTTCATCAGCGCCGGTCTGGCCACCACGGTGTTCCTCGGTGGTTGGGCACCGCTTCACATTGCTGGGCTCGACGGTTTCAACCAGGTGATGGACTACATCCCCGGCGTTGTATGGTTCGTGGGTAAGGCGCTCTTCATCGTCTTCTTGTTCATGTGGGAACGCTGGACGCTGCCCAGACTGCGCATCGACCACATCCTCACGTTAGAGTGGAAATACCTCATGCCGATCAGCATGGTGAACCTTGTGGTCATGGCCCTTGTGGTCGCTTTCGGCCTTCACTTCTAAAAATAGACGACTACCATGTACTATAAGGAAAAATCTTATCTCGGCGGTCTGGCCGACGGCATCAAGTCGGTGGCTGTCGGACTCAAGACTACCATGCGCGAACTCTTCGTCAAGAAGATCACGCAGCAATATCCCGAAAACCGCAAGGAACTCGTGATGTTCGATCGTTTCCGTGGCAGCCTCACCATGCCGCACAACGAGAAGAACGAACACAAGTGTGTGGCTTGCGGCATTTGTCAGAACGCCTGCCCCAATGGCACCATCAACGTGGTGAGCGAGATGGTGGAAGAGGACGGCAAGAAGAAGAAACGCCTGGTGCGCTACGAGTACAACCTCGGCTCGTGCATATTCTGCAACCTTTGTGTCACTTCTTGCCCGCACGGGGCCATTGAGTTCGACCAAAGTTTTGAGAATGCCGTGTTTGACCGCTCCAAACTGATTCTTCAACTCAACAAGCCTGGTTCCAAGGTGGCTGAGAAGGCAAAGCCTCAACTCACCCCTGAGATGCAGGCGAAGATTGAGGCTGCCAAGGCCGCTAAGGCAGCGAAAGAGGCCGCTGGTGCCGCCCCTGCCGAAGGTGCTGCCGCTCCTGCTGCAAAACCCGCCAAGCAGTTCTCCCCCGAGATGCAAGCGAAGATAGAGGCTGCTAAGGCACGCAAGGCTGCAAAAGAGGCTGCAGAAAGTGCACCTGTCGCCGAAAAGCCCGCTGCTCCCGCCTCAAAGTTCTCCCCCGAGATGCAAGCGAAGATAGAGGCTGCTAAGGCGCGCAAGGCCGCCAAGGAAGCGGCTGCAAAGGCCGGTACGGAGGCTGCTGCCCCTGCCGATGGGAAAGTAGAAGATGTGAAACCCGAAGAAACCAAGTGACGCTATGGACTCCTATAATATTATGTTCTTTGTGTTGGCGGGCATCATCGTCGCCTCGTCAGTGCTCACAGTGGTGACACGCAGCATCATGCGTGCAGCCACGTTCCTGTTCTTCGCCCTGTTAGGTACGGCAGGTATGTATTTCCTCATGGGTTACACCTTCCTTGGTGCGGTGCAGACCATGGTTTATGCCGGCGGCATCATCGTGCTTTATGTGTTTGCCATCCTGCTCACTCGGGGCGTCAAAGATCGTATCAGCGAGAACACCCGCAAGAAGATAGCGCTCAGCGCCGTGCTTTCCCTGGTGGGGTTTGGCCTGGTGGGGTATATCATTTTTACAGCCAAACTCCGTTCCGAGGTCCTCACCGCCCCCGATGAGCGTGTGATGACTATGACGCGTGTGGGCGAGAATATGCTTTCCACCGACATGAACGGCTACCTGCTACCTTTCGAGGCCGTCAGCATCTTGCTGCTCGCCTGCATCGTGGCCGGCGTGATGATCGCCCGTAAACGATAACCCGTAAAGCAGTAGAAAGATGATACAGATAGAATACATACTGATTGTTTCAGCCGTGATGATGTTTGCCGGTGTCTTCGGCTTCCTCACACGTCGCAGCACGTTGGCCATCCTGCTCTCCATCGAACTGATGCTCAACGCCACGGATCTGAACTTCGCCGCCATCAATCGTCTGATGTACTCGGGCGGCCACGAGGGCTATTTCTTCACCCTCTTTTCCATCGCTATCTCGGCGGCGGAGAGCGCGGTGGCCATCGCCATCATGATCAACATCTACCGGCAACTCAAGGACACCACTGCCGACAAACTCTCTAAACTCAAGTGGTAAAGGCTTATACTTAACTTAAGTTTCTGAAGTTATGATGTGGAGTTAAAAACGGGAGTTATAAGGGGGGAGTTATAACGAGCCAATACTTCTTTGCCTCCTATTTTTACCCCTACGCAGCAAGGTAACGGCCCTTTATAACTACCCTATTAACTTCCTTCTATAACTTCCCAAGAATAACTTCCGAAACTTGAATACTTAATCTATGGACTACCAATATACGCTTCTCATACTTTGCCTGCCCATCGTGTCGTTCTTGATACTCGGGCTTGCGGGCAAGTGGCTTAGCCACCGTGTGGCAGGGCTTATCGGCACATTGAGCATAGGGGCGGTGGCCGTGCTGTCGTACTACACCGCTTTTGCCTATTTCGGAGCGCGCGGCGCAGACGGGGCATTCGCCACACTCGTGCCCTACAACTTCGAGTGGTTGCCGTTCTATATCGGCAACCTACACTTCGACATGGGCATCATGCTCGACCCCATCAGCGTGATGATGCTCATCGTCATCAGCACCGTTTCGCTGATGGTGCACATCTATAGTTTCGGATATATGCACGGCGAGCGGGGCTTCCAGCGCTACTACGCTTTTTTGAGCCTCTTCACCATGTCGATGCTCGGCCTCGTAGTGGCCACCAACATTTTCCAGATGTATATGTTCTGGGAATTGGTGGGTGTCTGCTCCTACCTGCTCATCGGCTTCTACTTCACCGAGAACCCCGCAATTGCCGCCTCGAAGAAAGCCTTCATCGTCACCCGCTTTGCCGACCTCGGCTTCCTGGTGGGTATTCTGGTGTTCGGCTATTATACGGGTTCGTTCAGTTTTGACTTCACGGAATCCTTCACCTATGCCGCCGGCGCGTTGCATGGTGTGGCTCCCGATGCCTCAAAGGCCGTTGCTGCAGGCGGTTTTATTCTCCCCACGGCTTTGTTCCTGATGTTCATCGGCGGCGCGGGTAAGAGTGCGATGTTCCCCCTGCACATCTGGCTGCCCGACGCTATGGAAGGTCCCACACCTGTCAGCGCACTGATCCATGCTGCCACGATGGTGGTGGCCGGTGTGTTCCAGGTGGCTCGCATGTTCCCGATGTGGATACAATATGCGCCCGAGACGCTCCACTATGTGGCTTGGATCGGAGCATTCACCGCATTCTATGCTGCAGCGGTGGCGATGGCACAGAGCGACATCAAGCGTGTGCTGGCATTCTCCACCATCTCGCAGATCGCCTTTATGATGGTGGCACTCGGCGTGTGCATGCCCGGCCATGAGGGCGCGGTGATCGACAACCACGGCTCGCTGGGCTATATGGCTTCGATGTACCACCTCTTCACCCATGCCATGTTCAAGGCCACCCTCTTCCTCTGCGCCGGCTGCATCATCCATGCCGTGCACAGCAACGAGATGTCGGCCATGGGCGGTATGCGCAAGTACATGCCCGTGACGCACATCACGTTCCTTATCGCCACGCTTGCTATCAGCGGCATCCCTCCGTTCAGCGGTTTCTTCTCGAAGGACGAGATCCTCGCGGCCAGTTTCGCCTATAGCCCCGTGATGGGGTGGGTGATGACGGCCATCGCAGCCATGACAGCCTTCTATATGTTCCGCCTCTACTATGGCATCTTCTGGGGTACGGAGAACAAGGAACTCCATGAGGAACTCAAGGCACACGGTCACTTCGGGGAGGCTCCTGCCGTGATGACTCTGCCGCTTGTCTTGCTCACGCTGTTCACCGTCTTTATGGGATGGACGTTGCCCGGCACGTTCGGCAGTTACGTTAGCGCCACTGGCCAACCCTACGAGATCCACCTCGACCTGCAGATCGCCGTGACGAGCGTGGTCATCGCCTGCGTGAGCATAGCCTTGGCTACTTGGATCTACGTCCGCAGCAGTCAGCCCGTGGCCGAACGGATGAAGGCTGCCATGCCTCGACTGCACGAGTGGGCCTACCGTCGCTTCTATCTCGACGAGGTCTATCAGTTTGTGACGCATCGCATCATCTTCGCCCTGATTTCCACACCCATCGCTTGGTTCGACCGCCACATCGTGGACGGCGCGCTCAACGGGCTCGCCAGCGGGGCGAACTACATCGGCGAATCCATACGCCCCTTGCAGAGCGGACGTTTGCAGCAGTACGCCTACGTGTTCCTGATGGGCATAGTGATAGTGTTCTTTATAATGATAATATAGTATTCACACGATATGAACTTCCTTTCCATATTCGTCCTTATCCCCTTGGTGATGCTCCTCGCCTTGTGGCTTGTCAAGGGGCAGAACGCCATCCGCGCTGTCATGGCCGTAGGTAGCACAGCCTTGTTGGGCCTGGCGGTATATCTCACCGTGATTTTCCTCTCCGACCGCGCAGCCGGAGCAGATGCCCCGATGCTCTATACGGCCTCTTTTGATTGGTTCACTCCGCTCCATATTAAATATAGTGTGGGTGTGGACGGCATCAGCGTGGCCATGCTCCTGCTCTCAGGCGTGATCGTCTTCACCGGCACTTTTGTGAGTTGGGACATGTGCAAGGAGTATTTCCTTTGGTTCACCCTGCTCAGCCTCGGCGTGTTTGGCTTCTTCATCAGTGTGGACATGTTCACCATGTTCATGTTCTACGAGGTGGCCCTCATCCCCATGTACCTGCTTATCGGCGTATGGGGCACGGGTAAGAAGGAGTACAGCGCCATGAAACTCACCCTGATGCTCATGGGTGGCTCCGCCTTCCTGATGTGCGGCATCTTCGGAATCTTCTATGGCTCCGGCGGCCAGACGATGAACATCATCGAGATCGCCACACAGACCGGCGGTGCCACGGCCATCGCGTTGCCCGAACAACTCGTCTGGTTCCCCATGACCTTCGTAGGCTTCGGCGTGCTGGGTGCCTTGTTCCCCTTCCACACTTGGTCGCCCGATGGCCACGCCAGCGCACCCACCGCCGTGTCCATGCTCCATGCCGGCGTGCTCATGAAACTCGGTGGCTACGGTTGCTTCCGCATCGCCATGTACCTCATGCCCGAAGCCGCCCACGAACTGGCGTGGATCTTCCTCATCCTCACGGGTATCAGCGTGGTGTACGGAGCGTTCAGCGCCTGCGTGCAGACCGACTTGAAGTACATCAACGCTTACAGTTCTGTGTCCCACTGCGGACTGGTGCTCTTCGCCCTGCTCATGATGAACGAGACTGCCGGCACGGGTGCCATTATTCAGATGCTTTCGCACGGTCTGATGACAGCCCTCTTCTTTGCTCTCATCGGTATGATCTATGGGCGCACCCACACCCGCGACATCCGCGAGATGAGCGGCCTGATGCGCATCATGCCTTTCCTCGCCGTGGGGTATGTGATTGCCGGACTGGGCAACCTCGGACTGCCCGGCTTGAGCGGCTTCGTGGCTGAAATGACTATCTTCGTGGGCTCGTTCCAGCACGAGGACACCTTCCATCGCGTGTTCACCATCCTCGCCTGCTCCAGCATCGTCACCACCGCCGTGTACATCCTGCGCATGATAGGCAAGATTCTCTATGGCAAGTGCACCAACGAGCACCACCTCGCACTCACCGATGCCACCGCTGTGGAGCGCTTCCCCGTCATCGTGCTGATTTGTTGTATCGCTGCCATCGGCCTTGCGCCTTTCTTCGTCTCCGGACTGGTGAACGACGGCGTGGTGCCCATCGTGAAACATATCCTGGCAGCCGCCGTATAGTTTTCTGAACGAATATAAATCCCTATTGATATGGACTATTCGCAATTTCTTTATATGCACGAGGAGATGAGCCTGCTCGGAGTCATCCTGTTGCTCTTCGTGACCGACCTGCTCTTCTGTAAGGACAGCAAGCGTGGCGGTATCTACAACTCGCCGCTGCCCGTCATTCTGCTCGGCGTGATGACTGTGTTCAACGCGCTCCCCCTCAGCGATGTGCAGTTTGAGGCCTTCGGCGGTATGTACCAGCACACCCCCATGGACACCATCGTCAAGACCACGCTCAATGTCGGCACGCTCATCACCTTCCTCCTGGCGCACAAGTGGCTCGCACGCCCCGAGAACCTCGTCAAGCAGGGCGAGTTCTATGTGGTGACGCTGTTCACCCTCCTGGGTATGTACTTCATGATTTCCAGCGGCCACTTCTTGATGTTCTTCATCGGCCTCGAACTGGCCAGCATCCCCATGGTCGCCCTCGTCAGTTTCGACAAGTACCGCTACGAGAGTGCTGAGGCCGGCGCGAAATACATCCTGCTCGCCCTCTTCTCCAGCGCCCTGCTGCTCTATGGCGTCAGCCTCATCTATGCTACCACCGGCTCGCTCTACTTCAACCAGATCGGTATAGCCAACACGCCGAGCCTGCTCCTCCTCTGTGGCTTGGCGATGTTCCTGGCAGGCATGGGCTTCAAGATTTCGCTGGTGCCCTTCCACCTCTGGACTGCCGACACCTACGAGGGAGCACCCACCGCTGTCACCGCCTACCTCAGCGTAGTCAGCAAGGGCAGCGCGGCTTTTGTGCTCCTTGTTGTGCTGGCCAAGGCCTTCACCATTGGCGGCATCAAGATGGACTGGGAGATTGCTTTCTTCTGGATCATCATCGCCAGCATCACGCTGGCCAACCTCTTTGCCATACGCCAGAGCAACCTCAAACGCTTCATGGCTTACAGCGCCATCTCGCAGGCGGGCTATCTGGTGCTCGGTATCATGGGCGGCACCGAACTGGCCAATGACGGCACGGCGCAGGGCATGACAGCCATGGTGTACTACCTCCTCGTCTATCTCGCTGCCAATATGGGTGCCTTCGCCGTGATTAACGTTGTAGAGCAGAACAGTGGGAAACTCGGCATCAAGGACTACAACGGGCTCTATCAGACCAACCCCCGCCTGGCGTTCCTCATGACGCTCTGCCTCTTCTCCCTGGCCGGCATCCCGCCATTTGCAGGCTTCTTCTCCAAGTTCTTCATCTTCATGGCGGCCTTCAACGCTGGCTTCAAGGTGCTTGTGTTCATCGCCTTGGTGAACACCATCATCTCGCTCTATTACTACCTACTCATCGTCAAGGCTATGTATATCAGCGAGAGCGACAAACCCATAGCCACTTTCCGAAGCGACGGCTACACTCGCGTCGCCCTCGCTCTGTGCACCGCCGGTGTGCTCCTCCTCGGCATCGCAGGCTGGGTGTACAACTATCTCACCGAAATCGGCATGCAGAGTCTATAAGGGCTCTTGCCGAATACTCCTATAACGACCAAAAACCTTGCAGATTTAAAGTCGCACTTTAAATCTGCAAGGTTTTTTTGTGCGTGCCATTCTGATTTTTCATAATTTTGTCCCGTTAATCCCCAACAGGTCATTAGCGTGAGGATGACAACAAGTAGACGTGACAGTGCATAACAACCTATTGACAGATTTGAGTTCATCGTCTTAAGAATGGAAACAAGCACCTTTATACCTCGGGAGATGGCTGATTTCCTGCATAAGGCCCAGCGCTCCTTTCCTGTACTCTTTGTCACAGGACCTCGGCAATCGGGAAAGAGCACCCTTATTCGTCATGAGTTCAAAGACTATTACCGATGTTCTCTTGAAGATTTGGATGTGCGGCAATTTGCGATGTCCGACCCTCGCGCGTTCCTAAATCGTGGTGGTCAGCCAATGTATATAGATGAGGCTCAGAGGTAGGTGTGAGCGTGCCTACGGTGCAGTCGTGGCTCAGCATCTTGCAAGCGTCATATGTGGTCTACCTCCTCCCGCCTTACAATAACAATACTCGCAAGCGGCTCACCCGCTCGCCCAAACTGTATTTTTGTGATACCGGTTTAGCGTGTCATTTGCTCAATATAGAGAGTCCGAGGATGTTGGAGCGCGACAAAATGCGCGGGGCCCTGTTTGAGAATTTCGTTGTGATGGAAGCCTTGAAGCATCGTTTCAATCAAGGCAAGGCCTCCAACTTGTTTTATTTCCGCGACGCTACGGGCAACGAGATTGATTTGCTTCTCTTTACGGGGGGGGGAGGTCGTGGCTGTTGAAATAAAGTCATCTACCACCTATAACGCCTCTTTCGAGCGGGTGCTGAGAAGAGCCGACCAGTATCTCGTTGAACCCATCTCCCGCCGCGCTGTACTCTATGCCGGTGAGTATGAGAACCAGGGTGGGGAGATTGAACTGTGTAACTATCGCCACCTTTCCCGCTTGTGGGAATAGGTGTAGTATAGAGCCTACTTCAATCCCCGGGAGCGCGGGCGTCTCGCCCGCGGCTTTTGCTCACTCCGGGAGTGTTGGCGTCTTGTCCGCGGCAACGCTGTTGTATTGCTTTCAATGCCATCTAAGCGCTGTCGCGGGCGAGACGCCCGCGCTCCCAGGGCAGTTTGCAGGGGTTTAAGGTGGCAGAATGAAAGTTGATAGCGTGGTTTTGTGCGCTAATGTGACACGAAAGCCTATTTTCCTGACTTTGTGCTGTTTTGGCCACTGGTGTGCCTTTTTATACGGATTGACAAGCCCGATTACCATTCCCCTAACTCTTATTTGGCAAAAGCGCACAAATGATTGTTAATTGTTCAGAAATAACGCCCCTTATTTTTGAGCAGGAAAAAGACATTCATACTTTTGTCCCACGTATTGAGTTGCAGGCAAAAGTATGATAAATAGATTGCTCGCTCAAAAATAAGGGGCGTTACTTTTGTGCAGCCCCAATAAGCGGTAGTA
>JAFSWM010000086.1 GCA_017444485.1 Bacteroidaceae bacterium
GCTGGGAGCGCGGGCGTCCCCGCCCGCAGGTATTGAACATTGACCATTGACCAGTGACAACCGTCAGCCCGCCTCTTGCACACGCTGGGAGCGCGGGCGTCCCCGCCCGCAGGTATAGAAACCGCATCAAAATAAATCTAATACTTAAAATCTATGAAACTCAAAACTTTCCTGTCGCTCGCGCTGGCCATGTGCCTGAGCGCTGGCACAGCCGTAGCCCAATCCCTGTCCCCCAGCACCACGTGGCACTGGAACAAGGGCACCATCGTAGTGGACACCCCGCAGCGCCCCGCCGGACAGCAGTCCGTCATCGGCCTCACCGCCCCCGCCCTGCCTGTGGTGCGCGTGGCCTTCGTTGGTCTCGGCATGCGCGGCCCTGGTGCCGTGGAGCGCTTCTGCGTCATCCCCGGCGTGCAGATCGTGGCCCTCTGCGACTATGAGGCAGAGCGTGCAGAGCGTTGCCAGCAGTATCTCCGCAAGCAAGGCCTGCCCCCCGCCGACATCTACAGCGGTGCCAATGGCTACGAGGAGGTATGCAAGCGCAACGACGTGGACCTCGTGTATGTAGCCACCGACTGGGACCACCACTTCCCCGTAGCAAAGTGCGCCCTGCTCAATGGCAAGCACACCGCCATCGAAGTGCCCTCGGCCATGAACCTCGAACAGTGCTGGGAACTCATCAACCTCAGCGAGAAGTCCCGCCGTCACTGCATGATTCTTGAGAACTGCTGCTACGACTGGTTCGAACTCCGCACGCTCAACATGGCGCAGGCGGGTGTATTCGGCGAAATACTTCATGTCAAGGGCGCATACATCCACAACCTCGATCCCTTCTGGGACTACTATTGGAAGAACCCCGACGGCAGCGACCCCGACCGTCTCGGCTGGCGCATGGTGTACAACCGCGACAACCGTGGTGACGTATATGCCACTCACGGCATGGGTCCTGTGGCACAAGCCCTCGACATCCATCGTGGCGACCGCATCACCACCCTCGTGGCCATGGACACCAAAGCCTCACACGGCCCTGAATCCGTAGAAGGAAAGACCGGACGTCCGTGCAGCAACTTCCGCAACGGCGACCACACCACCACCCTGATGCGCACCGCCAACGGCAAAGTCATCGAAATACAGCACAACGTGATGAACCCGCAGCCCTACAACCGCCTGTACCAACTGGTAGGCACCAAGGGCTTTGCCGACAAGTACCCCGTGCGCGAGAACGGCGATGGCCGCGGCTACGCCCTCGACGCCGCCCAGTTGCAAGCCAGCGGCGTAACCCCGCAGATCGACAACCTCAACAGCCACGACTACATGCCCTACGAGCAGCAACAAGCCCTGACGGCACAGTACGAAAGCCCCATCATCCTCAAATACGGCGAAGCCGGACGTCGTCTCGGTCACGGCGGCATGGACTTCATGATGGACAGCCGCCTCGTGTACTGCCTGCGCAACGGCCTGCCGCTCGACATGGACGTTTACGACCTGGCCGAATGGTGCTGCCTGGCCGAACTCGGCACCCTCTCCATGGACAACAACTGCGCCAGCGTGGCCTTCCCCGACTTCACCCGCGGCGAGTGGAACAAGGTGAAAGGCTATCGCCACGCCTATGCCAGCCCTGAAGACGAAGCCCGCACCGAAGCCGCTGCCGTAGCCTTCACGCAGAGCCTCAAAGAGAAGTGCTCGCGCCAGAACCTCTGGGAGAAATACGACCGCCAACACGGCAAGTAATCCCTCCTCCCGCCCTATCGCATCAACGCGAGGCCGCCTGAAAAGGTGTGCCTCGCGTTTTCGTATGCACTGGCAGACAAACAGCCCGCGCGCGGGCAGAGGAGACTAATTTTTTGGAGCCAAAGAACCCACACAGCGCATTTATGCCTATCTTTGCCCCGTCTTGCGGGAGAAATCCGCAAGGCCAAGAAGGCGTTTTTGCTTCTGTCCTTTATATCGAAATCTGGTAAATTTCAAAGGAGAAGGCACGGAAACAAACAACAGCCCACTGACCAGTATATACTCATGCATCCAGCCGTCCCGCGGTCGTGTGCAAGAACGATGTATATACGTCAGCGTAGGTTTTTGTTTACTCCCCGTTCATTTCTCCAGCGGTTTTACCAGAGCCCGATATAAGATGAACACCCCAAAACAAAGTCCTGCGCTTTTTTGCACCCCAACATTTCAGTTCTACCCAGCCGCATTCGGGGACTTTCGGCGGCAAACCAAAAATCTTTACGCCATGTACAAGTACGTAACTCGTGCCATCAAGCAGCCTGGCACCACCAACGTGAAGTGGTACATCCAAGCCGCCAAGCAAGACCCCATCACGCTCGACAAGCTTGCCGACCGCATCGAGAAACGCTCCACCGTTTCCAAAGCCGACGTCAAAGCCGTGCTCTCAGCCCTTGAGTACGAACTCATCCAAGGCATCACCGAAGGCCAAACCATA
>JAFSWM010000012.1 GCA_017444485.1 Bacteroidaceae bacterium
AAAGTCCCACGGATGTAGTTTCAACGATGTGCGTTGTAGTTTTCCGAACTGCGGCGGGCTGTCCTCGGAGTAGGTCTTGGTGTTTTCCGCCTTATTTACCCAAAGTTGGACACACGCATTTCGCAGTGCGTGTCTCCAACATTTGGGGAATTATGTCTGTGTAGGTGGTGGCTGGCATCACTCGCCGAGAGCCGTGATGGTGCGTGCCTTGCCGTCCTTGAAGATCAGGAACTCCAGGGTGTGGTATCCACGCAGGCTCTGTGCGTCGGCGATGCTCTCGCTCTCTTCGTCGAACTCGCCGCTCCAGTCGAGGGCGCTGTAGTTTCCGCTGTTCATGATCTTGACGATGCCGTCCTGGTCGAGGGGCCAACTGTCCATGTTGGGGTCAAGGCCCTTGTCGGCAACGGGGCCGAAGAGGAATCCCTCGCTGGTCTCCCATGGCTCGCGGGCTGCAATCCATGCGGCGGCGCAGGCCTCAAAGCCAGCATTGGAGGGGGCAGCCTGGAACGTGCGTACGGCGGTGTAGAGCGCGGTGTTCTTGGCCACGAGGTCGCGGTAGGTGGGGAGCACCACGTTGTCCACGTAGTTCACCACGATGGCATCGAGTTCCTTCTCGTCGTCCTCATCCACCGTCATGTTGGTGAAGAAGGGCTTGAGTTCCTTGGTGAGCACCTCTTCGAGGTCGGCGCAGGCCGCCATAGCGGCCTCGGTCTGCTCGCAAACGATATTATTGCGCAGCGGGGCGGGGATGGCCTGGATAGCATCGTAGGCAGCATTCACAGCATTTTCTACATTGGCGGCCAAAGCCTCGTTGCGATATTCCACAAACTTGATAATACTGTTTTCGTTCTTGCTGCCATTGCGCGTGCCAAAGAGGGCGTTGCGCACGGAGAGAATGTTGTTGCTGTAGTCATCGATGGAGTGCCAACTGTACCACGACTCCACGGCATAGAGTGCCTCGGTGCGCTTGCCGGATATGTAGAGGTCGTAGGGGTCGCCGATCTTAGCGCTACCCACCTCGTTGGCGATGTCGGCGCAACCGTCTATGATCTGCCCGATGCAGTCGGTGGCGGAGTTGAAGCCGCTCGCGCCGTCGTGGGCCTTGAAGAGTTCAGCGTAACTTCTGCCGCCGTTGTAACTGGTCTGCCAGTCGGCAAGCAGCGTCTCGGAGTCGGCGAGCAGTTTCTGCGACACCACTTCCATATATTTGGCCCATTTCTGGACATTCTCGGTGGTTACGTCGATGTTGGCGGCCTCTTCCGTTTCATTGTTGTCGTCGTTGTCGCTGCAAGCGCTGAACGTAAGAGGCATTCCCATGGCTATGAGAGCCATCACTAAGAAGTTCTTTTTCATCTTTTTTATAGGTTTATTGGTTTGTACTTTTGTTGGTTGTGCCGCTGTTGCCCGTGTAGTATGAAGGGCTTGTCAGTGGTCTGCGCGGGCGATGTTATTTGCGGAAGAACCAGCCGACATAGGCCACGCCCAGGCTCCATTCGTTCTCGCTGTTGTACTGTCCCTTGCCGAAGATCTTGGCAGTACCTATTTGGCGGGTGGTGTAGTCGGCCTTGACCACGAGGTTGGGCAGCGGCTTCCAGTTCAGCCCCACGCGCCACATGCTCACCTGGCAACGGGCATCCATCGTGGAGGCCTCGCTCTGACCTTTTTCCTGCGGGTTGTAGTAGCAATAGTGTGCGAAGGGGTAGAGCACAGGCATCTTCTCCGTCCATCCCAGTGCGCTGCATATCTCGTGCAGGTTGAAGCCCGCCTCCACGCTCCACGTCAGGGCGCGCTTGGCAACGTAGGGGGTGCGGTTGTAGGGCGAGGCGCTGCTGTAGCGGCGGTTTACGCTGCTGATGATGTCGGCGTTGTGGATATTGCCGCTCAAGATGTTGGCACGTGCTGTGACGAAGCGCCCGCTATATTGGCCGTCGAGATTCCAAAGGAACACAGGCATCGCGCCGTAGGCCTTGTAGGTGGTGAGTTTGTCGCAGTTCTTGCCTGCGTTGGCCACATAGTAGATACTACCACCCAGCCTAAGCCCGGGCACACCCACCCAGTCGGCACGCAGCACATAGGCCGGCGACGTGAAGTTGTCGGTCTCGAAATAACCCTGCTTGCCTTTCTGTATCCAGTTGTACTTGTCAAAACCATTGGGGTTGGCGCCGGCCACGACCTGTGCCTCGTAGTCGAAGGTGGCCGTGCCGCTTCCCACACGTCCGAACACGGCGATACCCGTCTCGTGCCAGGTGGAGGGCAGGATGGTGGTCTCGCCTTCGGGACGGCGGGCGCCGAAGAAGAAGATGGGCTCGTGGTGCGAGTTGGTCAGACCTACGGGCACGATCATGTGGCCCGCGCGGATGTTGAGCCAACGTGCGTGCGAGTAGGTCACATGGAACTGCTCCAAAGCCACCTCGCCGCCTTTCTCAACCTCGGTCTCGTACTCGCCGTTCTCGCTGCCGGTGCCCGATTCTAACTCGTATTCCGTACCCGTGCCGCCGGCCTCGAATTCTATCTCGGCACCGAGCGACCAGCGGCGGTTGAACCGATAGTCCATAGCGATGATGAAGCGGGGGATGGCTACGTCAGCGTGGTTCACACGAGCGGAGCCGTTGCTGGTGCCAGTCCAGCGATTCAGGCCGTAGTCCATACTACGTGCCACGACCTCGCCATAGCCGCCGATGCGGAACTTGTAGTCGTCGCTGGGAGCCAGCGTGTCGCCCGGGGCGGGGGCGTACATCAAGGAATTCTCCTCCGCCCCAGGCGTCACTGCCTTTGTCGGGGTAGCACTCGCGGCAAGGGCGGCGAGCGCCAGTGTGGTGAGTCTTATCTTCATGGGGTAAGTGTCCTTTTCTCGTTTCCGGCTGCAAAAGTATGCCCTGCAACGTCCCGCTACAATACCCATTTTGGGGTAAAACGTCCCATTTCGCGGGTAAAATGGACACAAAGGGGTTGCTCAGCGCGGGCAGAAACCTTAACTTTGCGGTCAGATAAACCGATGATACCATCAATATGATGAACTCAAGAATTGCTCCTACCGACCGCATGTGCACCATCCTCACGGGCGACTATATGCTCCTGCTGATGCTCTCGCGCTTCGGCATCTCCCTCGGCTTCGGCGAGAAGACCGTGCAGGAGGTGTGCAGCGAGGCTGGCGTGGACACCGACACCTTCCTCGCCGTGGCCAACTTCAGCATCGGCGGGCAGGACGCCGCCGCGCCCTATGTGGAGAGGATTAGCGTGCGCACGTTGATTGCTTACCTTGAAAACACGCACAACTATTTCCTCAACTTCTTGCTTCCGCAGATACGCCGCAAACTCCTTGCCGCCATCGACACCGTGGCGGGCGGTAAGGTGGCGTTCCTCATCCTGCGCTTCTTCGATGAATATCAGGCCGAGGTGCGCAAGCACATGGCTGGTGAGGAAAACCGCACCTTCCCCTATGTGCGCGAACTGCTCGAAGGACGTCAGCCACAGGGCTACAGCATAGAGGTGTACAGTCGTGGCCATGCTGCCGTGGAGCGCAAACTGGGTGAACTCAAGAGTATCATTATTAAGTACTACAAGGGCGGCAGCGATGCCAACCAACTGCTATCTGCGCTGGGCGACATCTTCCTTTGCGAGATTGACCTTCACCAGCACGAACAGATGGAGGACCACCTGTTTATCCCCGCCGTGGAGCGCCTTGAGTCCAAAGTGGTTAGCGGCGAGGCCGTGCCCGACAATGCTTCGCCCAAACCTAAGGAGGAGGCCCTCTCTGAGCGCGAGAAAGACATTGTGCGCTGCATCGTGCGCGGGATGACCAACAAGGAGGTAGCCGAGGCGCTCTTCATCAGCGTAAATACCGTGCTGACACACCGCAAGAACATAGCCCGCAAACTCAGCATCCACTCCGTCGCCGGCCTCACCATCTATGCCATCGCCGGCGGCCTCGTCAGCCTTGACGAGGTGAAGATGTAGCCGCGCACGAAGCCGTGCAAAGGTATCAAAAAGGCATCCCGCTGACGAGATGCCTTTTTGATTTGCGCTTGATGCGTGAAAGAAGTTTACGCGTCTGTGTGAGGCGATGCTGGCTGGGACTTCGCACGGCACATCGCCACGTCCCTCACGACGTCCTATAAATGAAAATTATTCCACGCCGAACTTGTAGATGGTCTTTTGGGTATAGACCTCGCCGGGACGGAGGACTACGCTGGGGAAGTGGGCCTTGTTGGGGCTGTCGGGGAAGTGCTGCGCCTCGAAGCAGAGTGCGCTGCGACGGCCAAAGGTGGCGCCGTGCTGTCCGCGGTAGCCGTCGGCCCAGTTGTCGGAGTAGAACTGCACGCCTGGCTCTGTGGTATAAACCTCCATGGTGCGTCCGCTCTTGGGCTCCACAATCTTGGCGGCGAAGGAGATTTCGCCCGCTTCTTTCTTGTTGAGCACGAAGCAGTGGTCGTAGCCCGCGCCGTTCTTGATTTGCTCGTCGTCGGCGTCGATGTCACGGCCAACGGGTTTCGGTGTGCGGAAGTCGAAGGGAGTGCCCTCCACCTTGAGGATTTCGCCGGTGGGGATGCTCGTCTCGTCGATAGGCACGTAGAAGTCGGCGTTGATCTGGCACACCACGTCCATGGCGCTGGGCGTGGGGTTGGCGATGCCTGCCAGGGAGAAGAAGCCGTGCGACGTCATGTTGACCACGGTCTTCTTGTTGGTGGTGCCGTGATAGTCGATGACGAGTTCGTTATCCTCGGTGAGCATGTAGCGCACGGTCATGGTGAGTTCGCCGGGGAAGCCTTCCTGATAGTATGCCGAGACGTAGCGCAGCACGAGTGTGCTCTCGTTTACTTGCTCAGCGTCCCAAACGCGGGCGTGGAAACCTGTGGGGCCGCCGTGCAAGTGGTTGGGCCCGTTGTTCACGGCGAGGGTGTATTCTTTTCCGTTGAGGGAGAATTTGCCGCGAGCGATGCGGTTGCCGTAGCGTCCTACGAGTGTGGAGAGGAAAGGCTCGGGACTGTTGATGCAGTCGTCGATGTTGTCGTGCCCTTGGATGACGTTGGCGTAGTTGCCCTCACGGTCGGGCACCATGATGGCTACGAGCGAGCCGCCGTAGTTGGTGACGGCCACTTCCATGCCGTCGGAGTTGCGCAGGAAATAGAGGTCCACGGGCTTACCCTGCACCTCTTTCTGGAAATCTTCGCGGCGCAGGCCGCATTTGGGGTTGTCTGTCATGGTATGGTGTTGTTGGGTGTTAAGGTTTCGTTATTGCATCGAGCCGCCCGCGATGTCGAGCAGTTCGGTGGTGATGGCGTCCTGACGAGTCTTGTTGTAGGTCAGCGTGAGTTCTTGCAGCAGTTCGTCGGCATTGTCGGTGGCGATCTGCATGGCGATGACGCGTGCGGCGTGCTCGCTGGCCAGGCTGTCGAGCAGGGCGGTGTAGAGTTGCAGACGCAGGACGCTCGGAATGAGTTGGCCCACCACGGCTTCGCGTGAGGGTTCCACGATGTAGTCAGCCGGTGTGGTGGCTTCCTCCTCGGCCTCGTGCAGACGCACGGGCAGGAACGTCTCTTCGGTAAGCACCTGCGAGGCCGAACTCTTGAAGTGGTGGTAGATCACGTCGGCGCGGTCTATCTCGCCTGCGGCGAACTGCTTCATCAGTTCCTCGGCGATGTCAGCGGCAGGCTGGAAGGCGGGACGATCCATGAGCGCTGTGTAGTCGCCTGTGTCGGCAAAACCGAGTTTACGGGCGGCGTCGGCTCCTTTCCTGCCGAGCGCGATGACACGTGCCACCTCCACACCCTCCTTCTTGTAGGCTTCCACCTTGTTGCGCATGGCGCGGATGACGTTGGCGTTGAAGCCCCCACAGAGGCTGCTGTTTGAGGTATAGACCACGATGGCGACGCGCTTGACGGGGCGCACGGCGGCGTAGGGTGTGTCGATCTCGCCCTCCATACTGCCCACGAAGGCGGTCATCATGCGTGTCATGCGGCTCTCGTAGGGACGCATGTTTTCGATGGACTGCTGTGCGCGGTGCAGTTTGGAGGAGGCCACCATCTTCATCGCGCTGGTGATCTTGCGCGTGTTGTTGACGGAGGCTATGCGGGTCTTTACTTCTTTGAGAGAAGCCATAGTGTGTGTTTATTTGTACTGTGCGGCGAGGTCGGCGGCCACTTTCTCAATAGTGCCAGT
Source organism: Bacteroidaceae bacterium (assembly GCA_017444485.1). Lineage (GTDB taxonomy): Bacteria > Bacteroidota > Bacteroidia > Bacteroidales > Bacteroidaceae > Alloprevotella. The sequence goes on from JAFSWM010000012.1 coordinate 6,160, forward strand.
GACCTGCTCGTCGAGTTTACCGTCGGCGATGGCTTTCAGCACGGTGTCGGCGTGGCTGGCACGCATCACTTGCAGGAAGTTGTCCTGGAACTCACGCACCTTGTTGAGTGGCACTTCGCGCATCAGGCCTTTTGTGCCGCAATAGAGGATGGCCACCTGTTCGGCCACGGGCATCGGCGAGTACTGGGGCTGTATGAGCAGTTCGTTGTTCTTTCGCCCGCGGTCGATGGTCATTGCGGTGACGGCGTCCATGTCACTGGCGAATTTTGAGAACGCTTCCAGTTCGCGATACTGCGCCTGGTCGATCTTCAAGGTGCCGGCCACTTTCTTCATGCTCTTGATCTGTGCCGCACCACCTACGCGCGACACGCTGATACCCACGTCGATGGCTGGGCGTGTGCCGTTGTTGAAGAGGTTGGTGTCGAGGTAGATCTGTCCGTCGGTGATGGAGATGACGTTAGTGGGGATGTAGGCCGACACGTCGCCTGCCTGTGTCTCGATGATGGGCAGTGCGGTGAGCGACCCTCCGCCGCGCACTTTCCCTTTGAGGCATTCGGGGAGGTCGTTCATCTTCTCGGCCACTTCCTGCTGGTTGTTGATGCGCGCTGCGCGTTCCAGCAGTCGGCTGTGCAGGTAGAAGATATCACCAGGATAGGCCTCGCGTCCGGAGGGGCGGCGCAGGATGAGCGACACTTCGCGATAGGCCACGGCCTGCTTGGAGAGGTCGTCGTACACCACGAGGGCGTTCATTCCCCTGTCGCGGAAGAACTCGCCGATGGCGGCACCTGCAAAGGGGGCATAGTACTGCAAGGCAGCCGGTGTGCTGGCGGTGGCGGCGATGACGATGGTGTAGGGCATCGCGCCGTGTTCCTTGAGCGAATTGACGATGTTGGCCACGGTGCTGGCCTTCTGGCCGATGGCTACATAGATGCAGTAGACGGGGTCGCCCTGCTCGTAGTTCTCCTTTTGGTTGATGATGGTATCGATGGCGATGGCCGTCTTACCCGTCTGGCGGTCGCCGATGATCAGTTCGCGCTGTCCCCGTCCGATGGGTATCATGGAGTCCACGGCCTTGAGTCCGGTCTGCAGCGCGTGGTCCACGGGCTGACGGTAGATGACGCCGGGGGCTTTGCGGTCGAGGGGCATCACATACTTCTCGCCGCCGATTTCTGCACCGCCGTCAAGGGGTTGTCCGATGGGGTTGATGACGCGTCCCAGCATCTCTTCGCTGACCTCGATGGAGGCCACGCGACCGGTGCGCTTCACGCTTTGTCCCTCTTTGATGCCTTCGGACGATCCGAACAGCACCACGCCGACGTTGTCCTGTTCCAGGTTCATGGCCACGCCGCGTGTGCCGTTCTCAAACTCCACGAGTTCGTTTTCGGTCACGTTGGTAAGGCCATACACACGTGCCACGCCGTCGCCGATGGTCAGCACGGTGCCCACTTCCTCGAAACTGAGTTGTTGCTCCACGCTGCGTAGTTGTTGCAGGAGCACCTCGGAAACCTCGGCGGGCTTGATGTTATTGGGCATAATGGTATTTGCTTGTTAGGTGTGCCGTCTTGCTTGCGGCACGGGTGTTTAATAAACGCTCTCTTTCAGTGTGTCCGTCCTTATCCAGCCAGTGCGCGTTTGAGGTCGGCGAACTGCCGCTTGAGGCTTGCGTCCATGCGGTATGTGCCGTACTCGAGGATAAATCCTGCGCCGATGTCAGGGTCGGTCTTCGTGGCGAAACTCACCTTGCGCCCCGTGCGTGTCTCCACGAGGTTGCGCATACGTTCAGTGATTGCGTCGGTGGCCGGCACGGCGGTGGTCAGGCTGGCTTCTATGAGCCCTTTCTCCTCGCGGTATTGCGCCAGGAAGGAGGCTGCCGCGTATTGCGCCAGGTCTGCCCGCTTTTGCTTGACGAGCAGGTCCATGAAGCGCTTCACGGAGGCCGTTACGATTTTTCCTGCCGGTGTGGCTGCCGCTACGAGCAGTGCCGACTGTTGCGCTGCAGGCAATGCGGGGTTTTGGAGCATGGCCGTCAGGCGTGGCTCTGCCACAAACGATTGCAGCAGTTGCCCCATCTCGGCATACACTTTTGCTTCCTCGCCGTTCTCGGTGGCAAAGCGTAGCAAGGCCTTGGCGTAGCGTGCGGAGGTGATCCCTGTGTTCATAGTTCTCTCCGCTTGGGTTACGACTGTGTGCCCTCTCCGGCCAGCAGGCGTTCGATGTACGCTTGCTGCTCTTTGTCTTCGCCGAGGTTGGCACGCACCACCTTTTCTGCGATTTGCAGGGAGAGTTCCGCCACTTGGTTGCGTATCTCGCGCAGTGCGTTCTCTTTCTCCACAGCAATCTGCTTCTTGGCGGCGGCAAGGTCTTTCGCCCCTTCGGCCTGCGCCTTTGCCCTGGCTTCGGCGATGATGTTGTCGCCGGTCTGCTTGGCTTCTTTGAGGATTTGCGCTTGCTGCTCGCGGGCTTCCTTGAGCAACGCAGCGCTCTGTGCCTCGATGCCGGCCAGTTTCTCGTTGGCCTCGCGGGCGTTCTTCAGGGACTCGTCAATGAACTTCTTGCGTTCCTCCACCGCGCTGGTGATGGCGGGGAAGGCGAACTTGGCCAGGACGAACAGCACCACGAGGAATGCGAGCAGCATCCAAAAGAGCAGGCCGAAGTCCGGCGTCAGTATGGAAGGCATGTTCTGCATGGTGTCTGTGTTTTTCGGCGGACGATTAGAGGAAGAGCATCAGGAGGCACACGATGACTGCGAAGAGCGCAACACCTTCGATCAGGGCGGCAATCACAATCATGTTGGAGCGGATGTCGTTGGTGGCTTCGGGTTGGCGTGCGATGGCTTCCATGGCGGAACTACCGATCTTGCCGATGCCCAGACCTGCGCCGATGGCGGCGATGCCGGCGCCGAGGCCGATACCTAACTTTGCGATTCCTGCTGCGGCAGCAGCTGCTTCTAAAAGTACCATAGTTTTCTTGGTTTTAGTTGATTATTTGTTTGTTTTTGTTTGTCTCTTTTACTTATGGTGTTCGGGCAATGACATCCCGATGAATACCGCGCTGAGCATCGTGAAGACATAGGCCTGTATGAACGCCACAAGAAGCTCCAGCAGGTCCATGAAGAGGATCATCACGAAACTTACGGCGGAGAGCGACGTGCCCACCAGCGCATTCACTTGGAACGTGATGAAGATGATGCACGTCAGGGAGAGGATGATGGCGTGGCCGGCCAGCATGTTGGCGAACAGACGCACCATGAGGGCGAACGGCTTGGTGAAGATGCCGAACAGTTCTATGACGGGCATGATCGGCGCGGGACATTTCATCCACACAGGTACGTCGGGCCAGAAAATCTCTTTCCAGTACTCGCGATTGCCGAAGACATTGATGAACAGGAAAGTGATGGTGGCGAAGAGGAATGTGATGGTGATGTTTCCCGTGACGTTTGCGCCGCCGGGGAATATGGGCACGAGCCCCATCAGGTTGGTCACGAGCAGGAAGAAGAACACGGTGAGCAGGTAGGGGGCGTAGCGCCGGTAGTGCTTCTCGCCGATTGAGGCTTTGATCACGTCGTCGTTGATGGCCAGAACCAACACTTCCATCATTCCGACAAAGCCGCCCGGCGCGCCGTCCTGTGGCTTGCGTTTTTTGTACCAACGGGCGCAGCCCAGGAACACAGCGAGCAGAATGAGGATGTTGATCCAGATCTGCACCACGTCCTTGGTGATGCTCAGGTCCCATGGTCTTTCGTCAAAGCCTTGCTCATAGACTTTGCCCTGGCGATTGGGGTCGATATAGAAGCCCTCATAGACCTCGTCGCTGTGGTGGCCGAAGCGGGCGGAACTGAACATGTGCCAGGCGCCGTCTTTCTGGCTGCGCACGATAACGGGTAGGGGGATGCTGATGTGGTGGCCGCCCCATGTGGTGATGTGCCAGTCGTAGGCGTCGCTCATGTGGCCGAGCACCACTTCCTTCACGTCTACCATTTCCTTGTCCTCGGCGGCAGCGACACGGCTGGTGCCGGCCAGGGTGAGCAGGCCGAGCAGGAGCATGGCGAGGTAGGGGCGGGGATTAACAAATGTTTTGCGCATAGTGTGCGTATGGGGTTAAGCCGCTTCGGGCTTGCTGTTTTCGGTATGTTTCTTGCGGCGTGTATAACCAGTGGTGAGTACGATGGTGACGGCGATGTAGCACACCAAGAGGTTGATGGCAAACAGCCTCACGTCTCCGTGTCCGAGGATGCCGTAGGCGATGAGCAGCAGTGCGGCGAGCAGGAAGCGCAGTGCCTTGCAGAGCATCATCACTTTGAGTTGCGTCTGTGCCTTGTCCTTTCCGAAACTGCTGGCTGCGAAGGCTTCGGCTACTGCGCTGAGCCACATGGCGAGTGCGGTGCCTGCTAAGGGCAACGTCTGCGTTGCGGCTTCGCGTCCGGCCAGTCGGATTTCAATGTATAGCGCGGCGGGTGCGACCAGCAACAGCGCCAGGGCGCAGAGCAGTGTGAGCGTGAGTGGCTTCATGCGTTGTCGGCAGCGCACTCCACGCACACGGACACCTCATCGCGGGCCACCTCTACGAAGCCGCCGCTCACGGCCACTTCGAATGGCTCGCCGCCGCCCTCGCAGCGCACGGTGCCCGCTGCCAGGATGGAGACGATGGGGGCGTGCCCCGTCAGTATTTCGAAGCGACCTGCAGCGCCCGGGACGAACACCTTTTCGGCCTCGCCCTCATAGAGTGTGCGCTCCGGGGATACGATTGTCGTTTTGAGCATAGCCTTATTGTGCGTTCTCCAGCAGTTTCTTACCTTTGGCGATCGCGTCGTCGATGGTACCTACGTTCATGAAGGCCTGCTCGGGCAGGTAGTCCACCTCGCCGGCAAGGATCATGTTGAAGCCGCGAATGACTTCCTCGATGGGCACCATCACACCCGGCACGCCGGTGAACTTCTCGGCCACGGTGAAGGGCTGGCTGAGGAAGCGCTGCACGCGGCGCGCGCGGTTCACGGTGACTTTGTCCTCGCCGGAGAGTTCGTCCATGCCGAGGATGGCAATGATGTCTTGCAGTTCCTTGTACTTCTGCAGGATCTTCACCACGTTTTGCGCACAGTCATAGTGTTCGCGCCCGATGACGTTGGGATCCATGATGCGCGAGGTGGAGTCGAGCGGATCCACAGCGGGGTAGATGCCCAGTTCGGTGATCTTACGCGAGAGCACGGTGGTGGCGTCGAGGTGGGTGAAGGTGGTGGCGGGTGCGGGGTCCGTCAGGTCGTCGGCGGGCACGTACACTGCCTGGATGGATGTGATAGAACCGTTCTTCGTGGAGGTGATGCGTTCCTGCATAGCGCCCATGTCGCTGGCCAGGGTGGGTTGGTAACCCACGGCGCTGGGCATGCGTCCGAGCAGTGCCGATACCTCGCTTCCTGCTTGCGTGAAGCGGAAGATGTTGTCGATGAAGAAGAGGATGTCGGTGGCTTTGCCGTCCTTGCTACCTCCGTCGCGGAAACTCTCGGCGATGGAGAGTCCACTCAGTGCCACGCTGGAACGTGCGCCTGGGGGCTCGTTCATCTGTCCGTAAACCAGTGTGGCCTGGCTCTTGGCCATTTCTTCGTAGTCCACCTTGCTCAGGTCCCATTCGCCTTTCTCCATGGCTTCGACGAATGCGTCTCCGTATTTGATCACACCGCTTTCTATCATTTCGCGCAGCAAGTCATTTCCCTCGCGGGTGCGCTCGCCCACGCCAGCAAATACGGAGTAGCCGTCGTGACCTTTGGCGATGTTGTTGATCAGTTCCATGATGAGCACGGTCTTGCCCACACCGGCGCCCCCGAAGAGGCCGATCTTTCCGCCTTTCATGTAAGGCTCGAGCAGGTCAATGACCTTGATGCCGGTGTAGAGCACTTCGCGGCTAGTAGTGAGTTCCTCGAAGGCAGGTGCTTCGCGGTGGATTTCGTAGCCACCCTCGGTGTCGAACTCTTTCAGGCCGTCGATGCTCTCGCCGATGACGTTGAGCATACGGCCTTTGATCTGGTCGCCCACGGGCATGGCAATCTGCCTACCGGTGACCTTTACTTCAAGTCCGCGCTTGAGTCCGTCGGTGTTGTCCATGGCTACGGTGCGCACCGTGTCCTCTCCGATGTGCTGCTGCACCTCAATGACGATGCGGCGCCCGTCGGGGTGCGTCACTTCAAGGGCGTCGTGGATACGCGGCAAGGCGCGAGCGGGATCATCGCCCACCGCGTCGAAAGCCACATCGATTACCGGGCCTATGATCTGCGAGATGCGCCCGGACTGAATGGTTGTTTGGCTCATGTATCTTGTTGCTGTATTTTTTCCTGCGTGCAAAATTAAACTTTTTTCACTGATCGCCGTGCTTCGTGCGCCACTTTTTTCTTTTTTCAGCGAATTTCCGCGCTCTTGAAACGGCGTTGCTTCATTGGGCCTTGGTTTTAGGACTTTCCGGCAGGGACATTTTGTGCCTTTCCTGCGTGATAAGAAATGCGATGTTCGCCCTGGACGCGTCCAGAACGGACTTTGTTCGAACGATTGGCTTTGCAGAAAAAACGATTGGCTTTGCGCGTCGGCACGCAAAGCCAATAGTTTTTAACGAAATTATGGTATAATCTTTTGCCGGCGCGATTTCGCACCTGCGGTAGTAGGCGGGTTCTCGTAGGGCTGACGCGCTGCTGCAAGGGGCATTCTTTGGCCCCACGGGGGCAAAAGTAAGCGTGCGGGTGGTGCGTGTCAAGGACAAAATGTCTGACTACGTTTTGCTCCGCGCCGATTGCCTTCCTGGGAGTTTCCTTTTGCTTATCGCCGTCACCGATTCTTTCTGCCCTGTCTTTGTGTCGTCTTCGACATGGAGCCTTCCTCTGACACAGCGGCCTCCCGCTGCGCTGTTGGCGGGCGTGCGGGAGGCCGAGTGTGTCGCGTCCGTGGAGCGGACGGCGGATGGGGCGTGTCGCTTAC
>JAFSWM010000087.1 GCA_017444485.1 Bacteroidaceae bacterium
CACAACCTTAAAACCTCAAAACCTCACGACCTCACGACCTCACAACCTTAAAACCTCAAAACCTCACGACCTCACAACCTTAAAACCTCAAAACCTCACGACCTCACAACCTTAAAACCTCAAATATCAATGCGAAGTCATCTTTGCTATATCTCAAGGAATTATCGCGGCACGGAGTCGGCGGGAAACAAGGCCAAGACCGACAACGAAGACACGCTGCAAGCCGCAGGATGCCGCAACTTGGGTTTGCAACGCACTTATTACGGCAGCAAGGTCGCCACGTTCTTCATCGATTTGGCCGGCGTGCTCAAGGCTTTGTGCTGCCTCAGGAGGGGCGATGTGCTGTTCCTGCAATATCCTGTCAAGAAGTACTTCTCGTTTATATGCAAGGTGGCGCGGCTAAAAAAGGCCCACACCGTGGCCCTCATTCATGATTTGGGCTCGTTTCGCAGGCGGAAACTGACCGTCGCCAGCGAGATAGCGCGCCTGTCGAATGCGGATTATGTTATCGCCTCTAACGCGGTGATGAAGCAGTGGCTCACAGCGCATGGCCTCAGGCGCCCCGTGGGGAGCCTCGGTCTCTTCGACTATCGCTCGCCAGCCCATAACGCCCGCCCCGTTCCCCCAATGCCGGTGCGCCTGGTCTATGCGGGTTCGCTGGCCATGCGCAAGAACGCTTTCCTCTTGGAACTCGCGCACTTACCATTGCCTTACGAACTCCACATCTATGGCAACCGCAGCGGCCTGCCAGGTATGGAGGACAACGAGCGCATGGTGTTCCACGACTTCATGCCTGCCGACGATTTTATCAGCGAGGTAGAGGCCCACTATGGGTTGGTATGGGACGGCGATACGCTCGATGGCTGCACGGGGAAGTTTGGCGAATATCTGCGCTACAACAGCCCGCACAAGGCTTCCTTCTACCTACGGGCGGGCTTGCCGCTCATTGTGTGGGAAGAAGCCGCTATCGCTGCCATCGTAAGAGAAAAAGGCATCGGGCTGGTGGTGCGTTCTTTGGAGGAGTTGAGCGACAGGCTCAGCACCATCTCTGCCGAACAATACAATGCGATGCGTCGGCGTGCCGTGGAGGTGGCGGAGAGCCTCAATGACGGGGACTTTCTTTTGCGCGCCCTCACCGAGGCCATGGCGGGGCTGACCATTGACCATTGACCATTAGCAATCGTCAGCCCGCCTATTGCAAACGCTGGGAGCGCGGGCGTCCCCGCCCGCAGGTATAGCAGGTTTTGCGAATGTTCAATGTTCAACGTTCAATGGCTTTATAGTTTGAAGCGTCGGTGCTCAAAATTGTGGAGCAGGCGCAGGGCTTTGGTGGCGACTTGTTCCTCGTCCCATCCCCGACGGCGGGCATAGCGGCGAATCAGGTCTTCGTACAAGTCGCGTCGGTGCGTGAGCCGAATCATGTTCTCCATGCACTGCTTGTCGGTGGGCATTCCCTGACAGAAACGTGAACGATTGGTGTCAATCATCGTGAAATGGTATCCTTCGGGACACGCTGTGCAGAGGAAATTCGACAGGTTGAGGTCGCCGTGTAGCACACCACGGCGGTGCATCTCCAACACTTGTTTCGCCACGGCTTCGGCCAGTTCCCCCGGGTAGTCAGCCACCTCGCGAAGCAACTGGGACGTTTCCACCCCTTCGCTCTCCACGCTGACGAAATAGCACATAGACAGAAGGCCGCCGACCGAGCATTCCACAAAAGCCACCGGCGCAGGCGTGTCAATGCCACGGCGAAGAAACTCTTCGGCAAAGAGGAATGCGCGTTCGGCTTTTGATTTTCGGAAAAACGTGTACGCGAAGCGTTGCACCAGGAGCGGCTTCTTATAGCGCTTCACGATGAGCGAACGTCCGGCATGGCGAAAACGCACTACGCGGTTGCGCCCCTCATAGACCATCTCGCCCCCGCCGTCTTCCATCAACCCAGGGATTTGGCCGATGAAGACGGAAAGTTCGGAGAAATCTTTGCTCACGACGACTCTCATTTCCAGCAGAATAGTTTCTGTAGTTGTTTCTTCAAATACATGCGCCGCGCCAGGGGCAGCAGTTCGGTATAACTCTTCTCCGTGTCGAACAGCGCGTCGTCGTGCGCGGTAGAAACTTGGCGTGGAGTCATATAGTCGTCGCCGTATTGTGCACGCAGGTAGGCCTCATAGCCAGCGGGGGCGGGCACGCTCGCTTGTTCGAAATCGAGCATCACCGTTTTGTCGAAGATATGCTTGTCGAAGAGGTGGTCGCTGCCGCTGAACCCTATCTCTGCCACATAGCGGCAGTCGCCAATGTCGGTGGCGCGTAGCACGTCGTCCACGCCGGTGCGGTAAACCTCCGTCCAGCCGCGCTTCTTGACCTCGCGCTTGCAATGCCACTTTCTGAAAAGCAGCCCGATGCGCCCTGAGAGGAGGATGGGTGTGTCCATCGTTTTGAGGAAGCGCACCGTGCGACGCACGCTGTGCACTACGTGCTGCAAGCGTTTCTCGTCCTCAGGCACGGCATCGAGCGGGAAGATGTCGATAAAGATTCCCTGATTGAAGGGGCGGTGCGAGTCGGACGGGCGGATGGCGGCGGTCTCCGAGTTGCGCAGTTGGGCGTGGTATCGGAAGTAGTTCGTGTCGGAGAAGGCTGTTTGCAGGAAGTAGGGATGGGAGAAGGCTTGCGGTCCGGCTTCTACCAGGCGGTCGTAGTCCTCGCGTAGCATGCAGACGTCGATGTCGTTGTCCCAGGGTATGAAGCCCCCATGACGCACCGCTCCGAGCAACGTGCCATCGGCCACCCAGCAGCGCAGGCCGAGCCTGTCGCAGACTTCAATGAGCCGCATCAGGAGGTCGATTTCCACGTTCCACACGCGTTTCATTTCGGCAGAGACCGCGAAGCCGTGGCGTGTTTCTGCTTCAAGGCTACAGTATGTTTTGTTCGTCATAAGTGCGATAGGGTTTGTCAAAATCCACGTAGTGAAAGCGGTGCTGGCGCTGCTCATCGTGTGGTGGGGGTGTCATATAGTCGCCATACATGTGCGTGAGGTACTCTTCGGGATGCTCCACGCCCCACACCTCTTTGCCTTCAAAGGCTACGGGCGTGGGCTGGCCTATCAGGCTCTTCTCCATCGCGCCGTGGAAACCGTCGTCGAAGACGCATACCAGGCGACTCTCGGCAAAGGGGTATTTGCGTAGGCATCGGCGCGTGGCACGTTGTAGCCGCTCCTGTCCGAAAACGCTCCGGAAAAAGAGCGGTATCCACGAAGAAGGACCGCGCCCGTGGCGATAAGGGTCGCGATAGGCCCAGTACACAGCCTTTTTCAAAAAGTCGTAGCGCACAAGGTGGAGACGGCGCATGAGCGTGCTGTCGGGAAGGCCGTCGATGGGGAACACGTCGATGTAGAGGCCACCCAGATACGGGAGGTGTGCGCGCTCAATGAGCGTGGTGCTGCTGTCCTGCACTTTGCCGAAGGGGAGGGGATAGGAATGGTCGGTTTCGAACGACACAAACTCGTAGGGCGCTGGCAGCCATTCGTGGGCGTTATTGATAAACACCTCATAGTCCTCGCGGGGCATGGCGATGTCCAGGTCATCGTCCCAGGGGATGAAGCCCCCATGGCGCACTGCGCCCAACATCGTGCCGTCGTAGATGTAATAGCGCAAGCCGTGCCGCCGGCATACCTCGTCCACCGCCAAGAGATTGCCGAGTATGCACTGATGTAGCCGTTTCAAGTCGTATTCCGCCATGCTCTTAGATGTTTCATTGACCGTTGATCGTCAGCCCGCCTATTGCAAACGCTGGGAGCGCGGGCGTCCCCGCCCGCTGGTTTGCTTTCAGCGCAGAGGCGGGCGGGGACGCCC
>JAFSWM010000088.1 GCA_017444485.1 Bacteroidaceae bacterium
ACAAGCAGAGGGTCGGGGGTTCGACTCCCTCAGCGCCCACCACTTTGTCCGCAAAAGTACTCGTGCCGTAAGCAGGGCGCTTAGCTCAGTTGGTTTAGAGCGTCTGCCTTACAAGCAGAGGGTCGGGGGTTCGACTCCCTCAGCGCCCACAACCCGCTAAGGCACAGACAGCCTGCAAAAAGCAGGGCGCTTAGCTCAGTTGGTTTAGAGCGTCTGCCTTACAAGCAGAGGGTCGGGGGTTCGACTCCCTCAGCGCCCACTACAGAGTTTTTAGGGTTAATGATACACTTGGCCGCCAGGTATGTGAGAAACACGCCTGGCGGCATCTTTTTGTGCCAGAGCGTGCCCGACCTTCGTGCTTCCAGCCGTTTTGCGTATCTTTGCACCGCAAAACATATGAGGTTATGAGGTTATTAGGTTATTAGGTTTTGAGGTCCTTGCAACCACATAACCTTACAACCTTACAACCTTGCAACCTCATAACCTCATAACCTTGCAACCTCATTTATTATGTTTATCGACCTTTTTATTTGCGCGGTACTGATATGGGCATGCTACAACGGCTGGCGACAGGGCTTGCTCTGCGAATTGGTGTCAGCCATTGGCTGGCTCTTGGGGCTGCTCGTGGCAGCCACCTGCTATTCCGCACTCGGTGAATACCTCACTGTGGACGGTACAGAGGCCAATCAATTCACCAGCATCGCCGCGTTCCTCATCCTCTGGATTGCCGTGCCGATATTCCTCGGATTTGTGGCCACACTCATCACTAAGGCTGTGAAAGGCAAAGTCATCGGCTTGCCCAACGCCGTTTTGGGTGCCGTGGTCAGCGCGCTGAAGTTTGGCGTGTTGCTCAGTTGTGCTTTCAACGTGATGAGCGCGCTGCATATCCTTGACAGCAGCAAAACCGAAGACTCCCTGCTCTTTGAACCGGTGCGTTCCGCACTGACCGTGTTTTTTCACAGCGATACTGCTACACCGCAGGAAAGTGATAATGTCTTACAGGGGGATACCATCTGGGTGGATGTTTCCTCACCAGATAGTACAGTAGATAATAATTGATTGAATGGAAGACAACAAAGACTTGCTCAATTCCCTTGCTCACAGCGAGTATGGCTACGGCTTCACTACAGAGGTAGATACCGAGGTCTTTGAGCAAGGGCTGAACGAGGACATCATACGCCGCATCTCGGCACGCAAGGGCGAACCCGCATGGCTACTTGATTTTCGGCTCAAGGCCTACCGCCACTGGCTCACGTTGGAACAACCCGCGTGGGCGCACGTCACATTGCCCCCGATAGATTACCAAGCCATCTCCTACTACGCAGACCCCACAAAGAAAAAAGAGGGGCGCAAAGAACTCGATCCCGAACTCGTCAAGACGTTTGACAAACTTGGCATACCTCTTGAAGAGCGTATGGCACTGGGGGGCGTGGCCGTGGACGCGGTGATGGACAGCGTGAGCGTCAAAACCACGTTCAAAGAAACATTACAGGAGAAAGGCATTATCTTCTGTTCCATCAGCGAAGCCGTTCGTGAGAACCCCGATCTCGTGCGCCGCTACCTCGGCACAGTCGTGCCCTATCGCGACAACTATTTTGCTGCGCTCAACAGCGCGGTGTTCAGCGATGGCTCATTCTGTTACATCCCTAAGGGCGTGCGCTGTCCCATGGAGCTGAGCACCTACTTCCGTATAAACGCTCGCGGCACGGGACAGTTTGAGCGCACGCTCATCGTGGCTGAGGAAGGGGGCTATGTCTCCTATCTTGAGGGCTGCACCGCCCCGATGCGCGATGAGAATCAACTCCATGCTGCCATTGTGGAGATCGTGGTGGAGCGCGATGCGGAGGTGAAGTATAGTACTGTGCAGAACTGGTATCCTGGCGACAGTGAGGGGCGCGGTGGTGTGCTGAACCTCGTCACCAAGCGCGGCCACCTGCGCGGCGAGCGTGCCAAGCTGTCGTGGACACAGGTAGAAACCGGCAGTGCCATCACATGGAAATATCCCTCTTGCATCCTTTCTGGCGATGGCTCACAGGCAGAGTTCTACAGCGTGGCGGTCACCAACAACCATCAGGAGGCCGATACGGGAACGAAAATGATTCACATCGGGCGCGACACCCGTAGCACCATCATCAGCAAAGGCATTTCCGCAGGTCGTAGTCAGAATAGTTATCGCGGACTGGTAAAGGTAGGAAAACGCGCTACTGGTGCACGCAACTACTCCTCTTGCGACAGCCTGCTTCTTGGCGACACTTGCGGAGCACATACCTTTCCCTATGTAGACGTGCAAAACAACAACGCCATTGTGGAGCATGAGGCCAGTACCAGCAAGATCAGCGAGGAGCAACTCTTCTACCTCAGGCAGCGCGGAATTCCTGTAGAAGAGGCTGTGGGACTTATCGTGGGTGGTTACGCCCGTGAGGTAATCAACAAACTGCCCATGGAGTTTGCTGTCGAGGCGCAGAAACTCCTCAGTGTGTCGCTTGAGGGTAGCGTGGGCTGAAACCTCGTAGGTTCGCCCGTCATTTTAGTCTTTTTATTTTATATTTGCAGCGCAAAACAATTCTAAACCACGTTTTTGTTCATTCAACCTGCGCAAAGCAATCCCTGCTTTGGATTTGCCAAGAAGAGCCGAACGTTGGTAGTTCTACAAACCTTTATCTGTCAACCTATGGAAAACACTACTCTCGCCAAGCCCTATGTCATTGGCCTTGACATGGGCGGCACTAACAGCGTCTTCGGCATTGTGGACCAGCGCGGCAACATCATCGCGCAGACAGCCATCAGCACGAAGGCCTACCCCGAAATCAACGACTACGTTGCAGCAGCCAAGGCCGCACTCGAACCCATCATTGAGGAGGCCGGAGGCATCGGCAAAATCAAGGCAATGGGTATCGGCGCACCCAACGGCAACTATTACAATGGTACCATTGAATACGCTGCCAACCTGCTGTGGGAGGGTGTGGTGCCCATCGGCAAACTCTTTGAAGAAGCCCTTGGCATTCCCTGCCGTGTCACCAACGATGCCAACGCCGCCGCCCTGGGCGAGATGACCTATGGTGTGGCACGCGGCATGAAGAATTTCATCATGATAACCCTTGGCACCGGCGTGGGTAGTGGCATCGTCGTGGACGGCAAGGTGGTTTACGGGTGCGACGGCTTTGCCGGAGAATTGGGTCACGCTATCTACGACCGCTCGCCCGAGGCACGTCAGTGCGGTTGTGGCCGCAAGGGATGTCTTGAAACCTATACCAGTGCCACTGGTGTGGCACGCACAGCACGCCTAATGCTTGAGAAGAGCACAGAGCCCAGCCCCCTGCGCGACCTCGACCCTGAGAAGATTACCAGTTACGACGTGTTCCTTGCAGCTGAAAAGGGCGATAAACTGGCCCTGGAGATTTTTGATTACACCGGCACCATTCTCGGTCGTGCGTGCGCCAACTACGCTCTCTTCTCCTCGCCCGAGGCCTTTGTGTTCTTCGGCGGACTCACCAAGGCAGGCCATTATATCATGGACCCCATTGAGCGTGCCTACAACGAGGAAATCTTGAATATATACAAGGGCAAGGCGAAACTGCTTGTCAGCAGCCTTAAGGGCAGCGAAGCCGCTGTGCTTGGCGCAAGCGCATTAGGATGGGAAGACTGAGTCCCCCTCTCCTATATTCATTGTTTACCCTATATATATTATTTATGGTATGAAGAAAATCTTTTTTGCATTCGCAGCCTTTGCACTGATGGCAGCCTGCACGAGCGAACCCGAACCCAGTTACATGACCTACGGCGGCATCACCGGCACGTCAGGCGATTTCTTCCAGCAGTTTGACGATGGCGACATTGACAGCATTCCCCTCACTGTGACCGTGGATGGAGACTCCGCAGACGTGGCCATGACCATCAAACTGGGTCGCACCAATGTGGAGGTGAAGGAAGGTGCAGAACTCAAGCCTTTTTGGATCGTTATGTCTGGTCGTGACGCACAAGATGAAATCAAAGTCCGTCTCGATGCCGAGCCTGCCAGTGTGGACCAATTGCGCGGCATTCTTGACAAGCCCGGCGACAGCGTGGCTGTGACCTTTAAGGGACGTATGCTCAAGGCCGATCTCGACAGCATCAACAACAAGCAAGTTTGGACCAGCCTGTTGATGTAGTAGGCGGAGCATTTACGCACTCTTGGCATTAGAGCCAACAAACTAGCGAAGCGGTGCGGCATCTATTTGGATGTTCGCGCCGCTTCGCTGCTTTGCAGACGATTGTGAATCCTTGAAGGTGCTTGCGCTGTGGAAGGTTAAATGCCGGCTTCCTTGCTCAGTATTCTTGTAAACTTGGCTGCGCCACGGGTGTTGAGATGGTCGAGGTCGAAGAAGTCGGGTGTGGTGAACCGCTTGTCGCTGCTATAGTCAAGAACAAGCGACTTGGGGCGGCCTCTGAATTCGCCCAGCGTGGCGCTGACGGCTGTGCGGGCAGAATCGGGCAGTGCGTCCTGATAGAGTGGATGGGTGGGGGTGGTAATGAGGATAAATCTCAAATTGTGTTTTTGGCATTGCTCGTACAACTGAAACAAGTGCTTTCGGTTGTCGTCCAAATGCTTGAAACCTTTGCTGAGATGATAGGCCGTGCGTTCGGCTGCCTGCTTGATGGTGAAAGCGGTGGTGTCGCTCAAGTCGGGCGTATAGCCTGTGTAAAATCCACCTGCATCGATTTGTGGCCCTTCGCCACGAAACCATGACTTTATTTTCTCTTTCGCGCCAGTATAGGACGCCGTTTCGAGGGCAAAGCGCGGCCAATTACCTATGCGAGGAACGGGGGTGTAGAGGTTGTAATAGGTGCAGCGAAAACTCTCCGTTCCTTGGCTCAGTGGCGGGTCGAACAAGATGCCTGCGTCGGCGCAGACCACCACACATTGAAGCCCGGGTGTTTGGGGCAGATAGGTGGCTAACAGGTCGCAGTCGATGTCAAGCGTTTGGCTCACACCGGCCATGTTGTAGGCTTTTGTGGTGAGTAGTGCCGGATTGATGCTCATCAGTGTGTGTGATGCGCCGAGTACGATAGTCTGCAACTCCGGGGCTGCGGCGGCCATTCCTTCAGACTTTATACGATATGTGTTGGGCATGGAGCGCAAAGCACATTCAGCCACTGTGAACAAGAGTAGGAGCGGCAGGAAGAACAGCAGGGCACGGAGCACATGCCGCAGCGCGGGATATGCTCGGGGTAGGGGAGAGCGGGGCGATTGTGCCGAAGGCTTGTTCATGTTATAAGGTTATGAGGTTATAAGGTTATGAGGTTATAAGGTTATGAGG
>JAFSWM010000089.1 GCA_017444485.1 Bacteroidaceae bacterium
ATGAGGTTATAAGGTTATGAGGTTATAAGGTTATGAGGTTATAAGGTTATGAGGTTATAAGGTTATGAGGTTATAAGGTTATGAGGTTATAAGGTTATGAGGTTATAAGGTTATGAGGTTGTAAGGTATGAGGTTATGAGGTTATGAGGTTGTAAGGGGCTAAAACCATTTGCAAAGATAAACGAACACGGCAAGAAAACCTTACCTTTGCGCTGTAAAACGAGTGTATGGCCACATTTCAAGAACTAAAAAAGGCAGCAAAACACATCTCAGCCGATGCTCCGTCTGTGCGTATGGCATTGGCTGGCGACACCGCCACGGGACTTCTTGCCACTGGCCTTCGGGGTGCGGCTGCTCAGCGTGGGCTGCGTTTGGAACTCTACGAAACTCCCTACGGACTGGCTCGTCGCGAGCTGCTTGGCGAGATGGGTTCTCTTCGTGAATGGGATGCCCAATACATTGTGGTGTACTGTTCCTCTCGCCATTTTGCCGAAAAGCACGCCGCCTGCAGCATCGAGGAGCAATGCCACATGGCTGACGATGAACTTGTTTTCTTTGAGACCCTGGCCAATGACTCTTACTTTGCCGCCCGCACCATTGTTGCATTCAACTTGCCAATGGTTGACGACGGCGTGTATGGCACTCTTGCGTCATCTGTGAAGAATTCCCTCCCTTCGCAGATCCGTGCTTTTAACTTCGGTTTTCAACGTCTCGCTCAGGCCCATTCCAACTTTGTGGTGTGCGACATCGACGCAATACAAGCCACCCTCGGGCGTGACTATTTCACAGACGATGCTGTTTACACCGCTACCGAGATCGATATTTCCCCTGCTGCCTTGCCCGCGGTGTGCGAACGTGTGATTAGTGTCGTGGCCGTACGGCGCGGCATGTTGCGCAAGGTGTTGGTTACCGATCTCGATGACACCCTTTGGGGCGGCGTGGTAGGCGAGGACGGTGTGCAGGGACTACAAATAGGCCATTCCCTCGGCATAGGGCGCGCCTTCAGCGAAATCCAGCGTTGGATAAAGAAACTATTGGCTCGGGGTATCATCCTTTGCGTGGTGTCGAAAAACGATGAACAGATAGCCCGTCTCCCATTCCAGGAACATCCCGATATGTTGTTGCGCGAGGACGACGTAGCCGTGTTTCTTGCCAACTGGGAGACGAAAGCCGACAACATTCTCCACCTTGCTGAAATCCTGCATATCGGCACGGACCAGATGGTGTTTCTTGACGACAACCCCTTTGAACGCAACCTCGTGCGCCGCGGTGTACCCGACATCTGCGTGCCCGAACTGCCTGACGATCCCGCTCGGCGCACGGCTTTTCTTGCTGGGCTTCACCTTTTCGACACTGCTTCCATCTCTGCCGCCGATGCCCAGCGTGGTGAGCAGTACCGCCGCGAAGCAAGCCGCGTAGCGTTTCGTAAGGTGTTCAAGGATGAGGAAGAATATCTTGCCTCCCTTGAAATGCAAGCCAGTGTGGAAGGGCTTACGCCGTTCAATCTTCCCCGTGCGGCGCAACTCACTCAACGTAGCAACCAATTCAACCTGCGCACGCGCCGCTATACCGAGGCCGAATTGCAGGCAGAATGTGATGGCGACAATGCTATCGCCCTTTGCTTCAGCCTCTCCGACCGCTTCGGCAGCCATGGGCTGGTGGGTGTGGCCATATTGAAGCGCACGGACGCAGACACCTACTTTCTTGATACGTTCCTCATGTCGTGCCGCGTGCTGAAACGAGGTATGGAGACGCTCATGATGAACACCGTGGTGGAACGGGCTCGTTCGCTCGGCGCAACGCGCATCACAGCCGAGTATATCCCCACTCCCAAAAACGCAATGGTAGCCAACCTGCTCCCCAAGGCAGGTTTCTGTCCTGCACCCATTTGTTGCCGTTCTTCCTATGGTGCTGTCGCCACAACAATACGCGCAGTGCCCTATGTGCTTGAAATCAAGAACTACATCGCTCCCCCAATGAGCATAGACCGTTCTTCATTGACCATTGACCATTGACTATTGTCAATACCGGCAAGGTGTGGCTTTGCTAATGGTCAATCGTCAATGGTTAATGGTCAATGAATAATGTTCAATGTTCAACGGTCAATGTTCAATGAATAACATGACTTCCCAAGAAATATACAACCGCCTCACTGCAGTGTTTCGCGACGTGTTTGATGACGAAACGCTGACGATCAATCCCGCTACCAATGCAGACGAAGTAGAGGAGTGGGATAGTCTCTCGCATGTGCAACTCATCGTGGCCGTAGAACAGGAATTCGGTGTGCGTTTCACCAGCCGCGAAATCCTCAAATGGCGCAATGTGGGCGAGATGGCCGAAGCCTTACAGCAGAAACTCTCTTGATGCAAACGCCCCGCTTTCAAAACGTATTGCTCTTGCTCGCGTCGTATGCAGTATATGCATATCTTGACGCCCGGATGTTGTGGCTACTCGTTGCTGCCACCCTGGTCTCCTTTGCCGTTGGCTGGGGTACACAGCGTTTGCAAGCCCACGGAGCCGAACGGGCTGCCGGCATCCTCACTACGGCAGGGGTAAGCGCAGCAGTGGGTTTGCTTGTGGCGTTCAAGTATCTTGATTTTTTTGCTGAGGGGATTGTTGCGTCCATGCAAAGCATGGGGCTGAATGTTTCGTGGACGGCCCTTCACCTCGTGCTGCCTGTGGGCCTGAGTTTCTATTCGTTCAAACTCATCAGCTATATGGTGGAGGTCCGTCGCGAGCGCATCCTCGCCGAGCGCGACTTTGTGGCTTTTGCGGCCTATGTGGCCTTCTTTCCCACCATCCTCGCCGGTCCCATAGACCGCCCTCAGCATTTCCTTCCTCAACTTCATCAGTCGCGCGCCCTTCGTTGGGAGAATCTTGTGTCGGGGGCAAAGATGATATTGTGGGGCGCGTTTATGAAAGTCTGCGTAGCCGACATTCTGTCGCCTGTCACCGACATGGCCTGGGACGCTGGTGGCGAACGGCTCGCGCTTTGGGCCTTTCTGATGTACCCCATGCAGATGTATGCCGACTTCAGCGGCTACTCGCTCATGGCCATCGGTGTGGCAAAGACGCTGGGCTTTGATGTGGCCTGCAATTTCCGACAGCCCTTCATGGCTCGCAATGTGGCGGAGTACTGGCGGCGGTGGCATATGTCCCTCACTACGTGGGTCACAGACTATGTGTTCATGCCCTTGAGCCTTAGGTGGCGCGATGCTGGCCGATGGGGATTGGCTGCCGCAGTCACGGTAAACCTCGTTGTTATAGGGATGTGGCATGGGGATTCCGTTACGTATTTGCTCTTCGGGCTGTACCACGCTATGCTCTTCATGCCCCTCGTTTTTGGTGGCACTTTTGGACGCAACAAAAAACTGAGAACTGCTCGTTGGGGCCTGCCCGCTGCGACAGAATCTATGAAAATGGCCCGAACCTATCTGCTCGTTGCCGTGGGCTTCGTCATATTCCGTGCTCCTAATGCGGTGGCGGTATGGGCCTTCTTGTGCAGATTGTTTACGCCTGCTCTGCCTATGCAGCCCGCGCCAGGCGGCTCACGTTGGTTCTACCTCGTTGTCATTTTTGGGGCACTGCTCACGGAATACTTCATGCGCAATGCTTCCTCGCCCCTCCATTTCAAGGGAAATGGCCTCATGCAGCGCCGCTGGGCGCGCTGGGCTGTTTATTACGTGTTGCTTGCCTTTCTCTACATCTGCGCCGATACAGGCGCGGCCACACAGTTTATCTATACGCAGTTCTAATCTGGAGCGGCCACATCGTTCTTGGATTGTGACAAGACAAAGCCTGTATTCATTGAGGCAATAGTGCGCTCTATGAATACAGGCTATGTTTATGTTCGGAGATTCCGTTTATCAACGAACAATACTCCAAACGTCTTTATGCAATGGTGACAAGCACTGCACCTTCTGGCACGCTCTGGCCTGGAGTGGCTGCGATGCCCGTCACGGTGCCGTCTTGTTCGGCGGTGATGTTGTTTTCCATCTTCATCGCTTCGAGTACGGCCACGGTGTCGCCTTTCTTCACTTTCTGCCCCACAGTGACGTTGATTGCGGTGACTACGCCGGGCAGGGGGGCTTTGACGGGTGTGCCTTCGCCTGCTCCGGTAGCGGCGGCCTCGGGGGCAGCGGTGCGCTCGGATGGTGCTATACCTGCGGGTGGGACGCTCGCGCTTACAGGGGCTGGTGCAGCGAGGGTGCTGTCGGGGAGGTCGCTCTCAGAGAGCGGACCGCTGAGGATTTCCACATTAAGCCCCACACCGTTCACGTTCACTTCGGCCATGCCGTCGCGCAGGGTTTCGATGGTCACGTCGTAGCGTGCGCCGTCTATGTTGTAACTGTATTGTTTCATTGTTGTGAGATTATTTTTCATTGAACATTGATGATTGACCATTGATCATTGCCAATACCAGTTGCAATGGGTTTTGCGAATGTTCAATGTTCAATGGTCAACGGTCAATGAATAATGGCAATGGTTAAAGTTTGTTGAACATTTCTGAAGGGTCGCCCCATGAGCCACCAGCGTGTGTAATGGTGATTCCCGTTTCTTCGTCATCGTGCACTTCTTCAACTTCGTATTGTATCAGGGCGAGGCATACGGCGGCGGCATAGCGCGGCATCACGTCGGGTGCGGGGCGGTGGGGATGCCCGTCGGTGGTGACACTGATCACGTTGCCCGTTTTTTCGCTCAGCGTGATACGGAAGTCGTGTTCACCTACCTTATATCTAATGGTCTTCATTTGAAATAACCTTTTTGGGATGCTTACAAGGGGATATTGCCGTGTTTCTTTGCAGGACGTGTCTCGCGCTTGTTCTCCAACTGGGCGAGGGCGCGGCAGATGCGTAGGCGCGTGTTGCGCGGCTCAATCACATCGTCGATGTATCCGTACTCGGCGGCCTTGTAGGGGGTGTTGAATAGGTCGTTGTATTTCTTCTCTTTCTGTGCGAGATAGGCTTTGGGATCGGGCTGTTCCTTGGCGGCTTTTCCGTCGATGATAGCAACGGCTCCTGCGGCTCCCATCACGGCGATTTCGCTGCTGGGCCAGGCATAGTTGAGGTCGGCCTTGAGTTGCTTGCAGCCCATGACGATGTGCGAGCCACCATAACTCTTGCGCAGCGTGACGGTTACCTTGGGCACGGTGGCTTCGCCATAGGCATAGAGCAGTTTGGCGCCATGGTCAATCACGGCGTTGTATTCCTGGCCAGTGCCAGGGAGGAAGCCCGGGACATCAACGAGCGAGACGATGGGGATGTTGAAGCAGTCGCAGAAGCGCACGAAGCGGGCTGCTTTGCGCGAAGCATTGCAGTCCAGCACACCAGCATAAACCTTAGGCTGGTTGGCCACGATACCTACGGTCTGTCCGTTCATGCGGGCGAACCCTACGATGATGTTGCGGGCGAAGTCGCGGTGTACCTCAAGGAACTCGCCGTTGTCAACCACGGCGCTCACCACTTCGTACATGTCGTATGCCTGGTTGGGGTTGTCGGGAATGATGGTGTTGAGCGCATCGGCCTTGCGGTCAATGGGGTCGGTGCAGGGCACGCGAGGAGCACGTTCGCGATTATTCTGAGGCAGGTAGGAGAGCAAACGGCGTATCAGTGCGGCAAATTCTTGTTCATTCTTTGCCGTAAAGTGCGCCACACCGCTTTTGGTGCTGTGCACGCTCGCGCCGCCAAGTTCCTCCTGGCTGACATCCTCGCCGGTGACGGTCTTCACCACCTTGGGGCCGGTGAGGAACATATAACTGATGCCTTCAAGCATCACCACAAAGTCGGTGAGCGCAGGGCTGTAAACTGCGCCGCCCGCACATGGGCCGCAGATACCGCTGATCTGGGGTACTACGCCGCTGGCCTCGATGTTGCGCTGGAATATCTCGCCGAAGCCGGCCAGGGAGTTGATGCCCTCCTGAATGCGTGCGCCGCCACTGTCGTTCAAGCCGATGCAGGGCGCGCCCATCTTGAGGCTTTGGTCCATCACCTTGCAGATCTTTTCTGCCATCGTTTCGGAGAGCGATCCGCCATTCACGGTGAAGTCTTGCGCGAAGACATAGACCAGCCGGCCTTCTATCGTTCCGCTGCCGCAGACCACACCGTCGCCGAGGTACTGCTTCTTCTCCATGCCGAAGTTGTGGCAACGGTGGAGTTTGAACATGTCCATCTCTTCGAACGAGCCTTTGTCGAGGAGCAGGTCTATGCGCTCTCGGGCGGTCAGTTTGCCCTTGGCGTGCTGCTTGTCAATGGCTTTCTCGCCACCGCCCAGTCTAGCTTTGGCGCGCATCTCTACAAGCGTCTTGATCTTTTGTTGCTGAAGTGTCATTATTTGAATGATTGTTTGGAATGCGGATGATAGATATTCGTTAGCCTGACTTGCAACTCAGGCACGGCGCGAAAGTACGAAAAGAAAAACATACGCAGATAGTTCAAATTGAACTTTCTGCGTGCGAAGAAGTCTTTTATGAGTGTTTTTGTGCCTTGTGTTTGCAGATACTTATATTAATTCGGTATGGCTGCGAGTGTCAGACATCTATTTGTAGCCCGTCGTAGGCGAAGTAAGTGCCGCTAGGGAGTTCCTGCTCGGCAAGGGCATGGAGCGGTGCGTCGTGACTGAGGTGTATGAGATAGGTGCGTCGTGCGCCAATCTCACGGCTAAGGCGAAGTGCTTCGTCGATGGTCTGGTGCGTGACGTGGGGGCGGTGGCGCAGGGCATTGAGAACCAGTGTTTCAGTGCCACGCAGCATTTCCACGCTCTCCGAGGCGATGGTTTTGAGGTCGGTGACGTAGGCAAAGGTGCCGATGCGATAGCCGAGAATGGGCAGGGGGCCGTGCATCACTTCCACTGGTAGAACATCCAGTTCTCTTATCTGCAGCGGCTGCCCACTGCGTGCCTCGTGCAAGCATAGTCGGGGAATGCCGCTCGGTGTTCGTCCCCCGAAGCAATAGGGCATCCGTTCCCGTAGGTGTTGCAGGCATACGTCGTTGGCATAGACGTGCTGTTCGCCAAACCTGCCATAGGGCCTCAGGTCGTCAAGGCCGCCTACGTGGTCGTAGTGTTCGTGGGTGAGCAGTATGGCGTCAAAGGCGCGAAACTCCTGGTCAAGCATCTGCGTGCGGAAGTCAGGCCCGCAGTCTATGAGGATGCGTGTGCCTTGATCTGTGTCCAACAGCGCAGACGTCCGCATCCTGCGGTCGCGAGGATCGTCGGAGGCGCATACGCGGCATTTGCAGCCGATGACGGGAATGCTGGTGCTGGTACCCGTGCCGAGGAAGGTGAGGCGCATGGGGTGGCTCAACTAATTGAGGTTATAAGGTTGTAAGGTTATGAGG
>JAFSWM010000090.1 GCA_017444485.1 Bacteroidaceae bacterium
CCCACGGACCTTGTTTTGCCGCAAACGCATATCGGCACGTGAAGCTCGGAGAGCGGTTGTCACATCTCTGTAAGCGCGGGTGCTGCGCCCACAAAGACTAAGCCCTGAAAGGTCGCGGACATGAGGTCTGCGCTTTCAGGGCTTTTTTGTAGGTAGAAATTCGGTTTTTGAGCCGAATCCTCTTGGACTCAATACCCTACGGGGTGGTTGATGAGCAAGGCAGTGGTTTCGGGCAGGGAGAGGGCGCTGCGCAGGGCGGCGGCATCCATCGTCATACGCGGCACGGTCTTGATCCCCAGGGCGGTGCAGGCCAAGCAGATGTTCTGGGAGACATAGCCCACGTCGATGCTACCCATCTGCTCGGCGTTGTGGTTGAATAATGTGAGGTCGCTGACCAGCACAAGGCTCACGGGTGCTTGTGCAGCAAAGGCCTGTCGTCCAGCCACAGCAGGACGTAGGTCGGTAGCAGATACTTGTGTGAGCGTGTTGGCACGCGGGTCGTAGAGATAAGCCCCATCGGCGCGGCATACATAGACGCGAATGTCTTGCTTGTTCATGGCGGAGGGCGCAGTGATCTTGCCGTCGGCACTGCTCACTCCGCAGGCGGCCCACAGCAGATTGGAGAGCATTTGGTCGCTGAGCCTGCGAGGATTGGCGAAGTCGCGCGAGGAGCGACGCGTCTGCAAGGCTTCGGCCAAGCTCATCGTGTTGGGGAAATCGGGCTTGGGCAAAGGGATTTCGGTCTGTGCCGCAGCGGGGTTGCTGACCAGCGTGAGACAGGCCATGCAGAGGGTGAAGAGGAGGTTTTTCATCATGGTGGAATTGGTATGGGTATAACCAGGTTTAACGAACTGTTGCAAGACGTGGGCGGCTGTAGGGCGGCCTGCGTTCCTGCTGCAAAAATACACAAAAGGGCGGCCTGCGCAACCCTATATGGCCCGAATTTCTTACTTTTGCGGCAAACATAATACCGATACACTATGGCAAGCCGCAAGACACTCAAGAAAGCA
Organism: Bacteroidaceae bacterium; assembly: GCA_017444485.1. Taxonomy (GTDB): domain Bacteria; phylum Bacteroidota; class Bacteroidia; order Bacteroidales; family Bacteroidaceae; genus Alloprevotella. The sequence continues at coordinate 1,011 of JAFSWM010000090.1, forward strand.
ATCAGAAACATCACCGACGAACTGCTCACCGACTGCATGGCCCTCGGTATGACGGGCGACGCTGACGAAGCCCGCCTGTCGGCCCTCGCTGCCCGCGCCCTGCAGATGGAGCAGGAGTTTGTGGCCCGCGTGAACCACACGGAGCCCGGTAGCGTGCGCCTCTACTACAAGAGGCTGCGCGAGGAGTTGCTCCAGGAAGCCAATGCCATTGCCGCCGAGGTGGTGAAACTCTGAAGCCATGATACGAAAACTGTGCCACAAACTGCTGTTCGGCTGGCTCGGCTGGACAGAGGAGGTAAGCGTGCCGAGACGCGACAAGTGCGTCATCTGCGTGGCACCCCACACCAGTAACTTCGACTTCCTCATTGGCGAACTCTACTACGCCGCCATAGGACGTCACGCGGGTTTCCTAATGAAAAAGAGTTGGTTCTTCTGGCCGTTGGGACCACTGTTTCGCCGCCTCGGGGGCATCCCTGTGGACCGCAGTCGCCACGGCAGCCTCACCGATGCATTGGCAGAAGCGGCAAAAACGGAAGCACACTTTGAACTGGCCGTCACGCCCGAGGGCACACGCAAGCGTGTGGAACGCTGGAAGCGCGGCTTCTACTTCATCGCCCAGAAAGCCGGACTGCCCATACAACTCTTTGCCATCGACTACAAGCACAAACGCATCGTCTGCACCAAGGAACTGACGCCGGGCGACGACTTTGATGCTGACTGGCGCACCATCATGGACTACTACGCTCCCTTTGCCGGCACAGAACGCCACGTGGGGCAGTTTCAGACCGAGTGCGCCGAACACTTCACCCCATAAACCAGCCTATGCTCCCCTACCGCAAGCCTCTGCTCCTGCTCCTCATACTCTTCGCGCTGCACTGCGGCGCACAGACCGTTCCCGACGTTGTGAAGGAGGGTGTGAACACGTGGATCGCCAACTACCGCGTGGACGGCTACCGCCCCTCGAAGCCGATGGGCTATGAGGCCGTCTATGCCGACGACAGCCTACGCACCGTGCGCGTGGTGGCAAACGAGAGTTTCTGTGCCCAGCCGTTCACGCCGGAGAGCGTGGCGGCAGCGGCGCGAAGCCTGCAACTGCGCTTGCCACAGCCCTACAACACCTATGCTGTGAGCATCACCGACGCCAAGGGGCAGAGCATCGAGACGTATATTCCCAACCACCTGCGCACCACCGGGCGCGACGAGAGTCGCCTGTGGGGTACGCGCCGACACGATGGGCCGGCATGGGTGACCAATGCATCGCGTCCCCTACGCCCCGAGCACGGGCTGGAGGGGCGACACCTGATGGTGACACCCAGCCACGGACGCTATTATAAGCTGGGAAAATGGGAATGGCAGCGCCCGCAACTCTATTGCACCACGGAGGACCTCTTCACGCAGAGCATCGTCATCCCCTTCCTCTATCCCATGCTGGAAAATGCGGGAGCGGTGGTCGGCACGGCGCGTGAGCGCGACTACCAGACGAGTATGGTGGTGACCGACAACGATGCGCCTAACCGCTTCGGCACCTACGAGGAGACGGGCGACACCGCTTGCCAATGGCGCGTCGCACCGGTGGCAGGCTTCGCGCACCAGGATGGTGCACTGACCGACGGGAACAACCCCTTCGCTCAAGGCACGGCACGCATCGCCACAGCCACCACGCGCCGCAACCATGACGGGGAAGCCGTGTGGACACCCGACGTGCCACGGACAGGGGATTATGCCGTCTATGTGAGTTACGCCAGCCTGCCCAACAGCATCACCGATGCGCAATACACCGTGCACCACACCGGCGGCAGGACCACCTTTCGCATAAATCAGCAGATGGGCGGCGGCACATGGGTGTATCTCGGCACGTTCCGCTTTGAGAAGGGACAAAATCGCCAGGGGCGCATCACGCTCAGCACCCATACGGCTGGACGTGGCGTGGTGAGTGCCGACGCGGTGCGGTTGGGTGGTGGAACCTCGCTCGTGAGTCGCGGCACAGGCGGACGGAGCGGACTGCCGCGCTTCCTCGAAGGAGCCAGATACCACGCCCTATATAGCGGTATGCCGCGCGAGGTGTACAACTCCCTCGGCGACGGCACCAACGACTACAACGACGACATCCGCACGCGCTCGGAGATGTGTAATTTCATGGCCGGGCGTAGCGCCTTCCTCCCCGCTGACAAGGGGAGCGGCGTGCCCTTTGAGATGTCGCTGGCCATACACAGCGACGCGGGTGTCAGGCGCGACGGCGGTATATACGGCACGCTGGGCATCTGCACCACCACCGTGAGCGACAGCATACGCACGCTGCCCAGCGGGCTCTCACGCCAGGCCAGCGCAGACCTGGCCAACCTGCTCCTCAACACGGTGTGCGAAGACCTGAGTAAGGCCCTTCCCAATGGGTGGACACGCCGCGAGATGTGGGACAGAAACTACGGAGAGTCGCGCACGCCGCAAGTGCCCTCGTCAATTCTCGAGATCATGTCGCACCAAAACTTCGGCGACTTGGTCTACGGCCATGACCCCTGGTTCAAGTTCCTCATGGCACGCGCCATCTATAAGGGCATCCTGCGCTTTGTAAACTACGGGCACGGCATCAGCGACTTCGTGGTACAACCCCTGCCGGTGCGCAACCTCAGTGCAGTGCTCAACAAGGATGGCAAAAGCGTCACCCTCGCCTGGCAAGCCACCCCTGACACGCTGGAGCGCAGCGCGCAACCGACCAGTTACATACTATATACCGCACGCGGCGACGGCGGGTTTGACAACGGCCAACTCATCACGGGCAACACCTCTGCCACTATGGCTATTCCTCATGGCGAACTGCTGCGCTTCCGTGTGGCGGCCTGCAACAGCGGCGGGCAGAGCCTGCTGAGCGAGGAGGTGGCCGTATATAGCCCCGAACAGACCACGAAGCGCGTGTTGGTGGTCAATGCATTCGACCGTGTGAGCGGCCCCGCACAGGTGAGGGGCGACGGCAAGCAGGGCTTTGACCTCAATGCCGACATCGGGGTGGCATGGGGCTACAACGCCTCCTTTTGCGGGCGGCAACAAAACTTCAGTACCTCGCTCGACTGGACCGAGGGCCCCAACGCTTTGGGATACAGCGGCAGCGAACTGCAAGGTAAGATCATCGCTGGCAACACCTTTGACTTCACCACCGAACACGCGCGCGCCATTGCCGACAACGGGGGCTACGCCGTGAGCAGTTGCAGCCGTCAAGCCTTTGAAAGCGGCACGGTGGATGCCTCGGCCTACGACCTCATCGACATCGTGGGCGGGCTGGAACGCGACGCGCCGCAGAACCTGCGCCCCCACAAACTCTTCACCCCATCGCTACGTGCACGACTGACGGAGTGTGCAGGGCGCGGCACGTCACTCTTTGTGAGCGGTGCCTACCTCGGCAGCGAGTTGCGCAGTGCGGAAGAGCGGGAGTTTGCCGCCCGCGTGCTACACTACACCCACGCCGACACGCTCACCGCTGGCGACGGCGAATTGGTAACCGGGCTCGGACGTCAGATACCCATACATCGCACGCCCTGCGAGGCCCATTATGCCACACAGCATCCAGAAGTCATCATGCCTGCCGACGCTGGGACGTTCAGTGCCTTCGCCTATCAGAACGGGCATGGTGCCGGTACGGCCTATGGAGGCAATGGTGGCACAGGCGACACGTCGGCAGCACGTGTGGTATGCGCCGCATTCCCCTTCGAGTGCATCAAGGACCGCGACATGCAACGTCTCACCATGCGTGCCATCCTGCGTTTCCTGCTACCCCAGCCCAAACCCTAAAAGCGCACCGCGCACGCCACCCTTCCCCATGCCCTACACGCCTCCTCGTCTCACCGACTTCCTGCCCACCACGCGCCGCGAAATGGAGATGCGCGGATGGGAGCGGCCCGACGTGGTGCTCTTCAGTGGCGACGCATACGTGGATCACCCGTCGTTCGGCATGGCCGTATGTGGCAGAATCATTGAGGACGCGGGCTTCCGCATCGCTATCGTGCCACAACCCGATTGGCACGGCGACTTGCGCGACTTCAAACGCCTGGGGCGTCCACGATTGTTTTTCCTCGTTTCCCCTGGTGCGATGGACTCGATGGTGAACAAGTACACCGCCGCGCGACGTCTGCGCAAGGAAGACGCCTATACCCCCGATGGCCGGCACGACCGACGCCCTGAGTACCCCAGCATAGTCTATTCCCAAATCCTGAAACGCCTATACCCCGACACGCCTGTGCTGCTCGGCGGCATAGAAGCCTCATTGCGGCGCCTCACGCACTATGACTATTGGCAGGAACGCGTGCGTCCCTGCCTGCTCTGCGACGCACCCGCCGACATGATTGTTTATGGCATGGGCGAGAAACCCCTGCCCGCGCTCTGTCATCTCATTGAGGACAACGTGCTCCACGGCAATGAGGACCGCTACTGCACCGTGGGAGAGTTTCGCCACGCCGTGACGCGCCACCCCGTAGCACAGACCGTGACGCTCTACGACAGCGACGCCGTGCCTGGCGGGGTGCGCGACGATGACCTGGTGCTGCACAGCCACGAGGAATGCCTGGCTGACAAGCGCAAGTACGCCGCCAACTTTCGCATCATCGAGGAACAGAGCAACCGCTGGCAGGCGCAACGCATCCTGCAACACGTGGGCACACAATGCGTGGTGGTCAATCCCCCCTACCCTCCGCTCACCACGGCGGAGACCGACCACAGTTTCGACCTCCCCTACACCCGCCTGCCCCACCCCAAATACCGCGGCCATCGCATACCGGCCTACGACATGATCAAGCACAGCGTGTGCTTGCACCGCGGTTGCTTCGGCGGCTGCGCATTCTGTACCATCTCCGCCCATCAGGGTAAGTTCATCATGAGCCGTAGCAAGGAGAGCGTACTGCGCGAGGTGAAGAAAATCGTACAGATGCCCGACTTCCACGGCACGCTGAGCGACCTCGGCGGACCATCGGCAAATATGTATCGTATGGGAGGCAAGGACCTCGCCCTGTGCAAGCGGTGCAAGCGCCCCTCGTGCGCCCATCCCAAAGTATGCCCCAACCTCAACACCGACCATGCGCCGCTGCTTGATCTCTATCGCGCCGTCAGCGCAGTCCCAGACGTGAAGCACGTATATATCGGTAGCGGTGTGCGTTACGACCTGATCCTACACCCCACCGGTTCGCCCGACACCGACCGCACCAACCGCCGATATGCCGAGGAACTGATTTGTCACCACGTTTCGGGGCGCCTCAAGGTGGCTCCCGAACACACCTCCGACCGCGTGCTTGGCGTGATGCGCAAACCCTCCTACGACCTCTTTCGCGATTTCAAGCGCCTCTTTGACGACGTGTGCCGGCGCCACCACCTGCCCTATCAGATCATTCCCTATTTCATCAGTTCGCACCCGGGTTGCACCGAGGAGGATATGGCCGAACTCGCCGCCCTCACCCGCGAGGCAGGCTTCCGGCTGGAACAGGTACAGGACTTCACCCCGACGCCCATGACCGTAGCCACCACGGCCTGGTACAGCGGCTACCACCCCTACACCTTTCAACCCCTCTTCTCTGCCAAAAGTCCTACAGAGAAAGAGCGGCAACGCATGTTCTTCTTCTGGTACAAGCCTGAGGAGCGGCAACGCATCGTCTCCGCCCTGCAACGCCTGAAACGCGACGACCTGATACGGCGGCTCTATGGACGAGGAGCCTCACAACAACAACCACAGGCCAAGAAGAGAAAGCCACGGCGACACTGAACGCCGCCATAGTACCAAACAGCACAAACTCACTACCAAACAACATGCCAGCCTCCGTAGTTTTCAAGCACTTCCCCGAACTCACCGATAAGCAGCGCGAACAGTTCAAAGCCCTCGACGCGCTCTACCGCGACTGGAACGCCAAGATCAACGTGATTTCGCGTCGCGACATTGACAACCTCTACGAACACCACGTGCTACACTCCCTCGGCATCACCGAGGCCATACACTTCCAGCGCGGCACAGAGGTGATGGACATCGGCACCGGCGGCGGCTTCCCAGGCATCCCACTCGCCATCATGTTCCCTGAATGCCGCTTCCACCTCATCGACAGCATCGGCAAGAAAATTCGTGTGGCCACGGCTGTGGCTGAAGCTATCGGACTGGACAACGTGACACTTGCCCACCGCAATGCCATTGAGGAGAAAGGGAAGTTTGACTTCGTGGTGAGCCGCGCCGTGATGAAACTCAGCGACCTGGCCAACCTGGTGCGCAAGAACATCAGCCAAATGCAGCGCAACGCCCTGCCCAATGGCATACTGTGTCTCAAAGGGGGCGACTTGCAGGCCGAACTGCGCCCCTTCAAGCGCACCGCCGAGGTTTGGCCGTTGGAAAAGGTGTTCCCCTACGAATACTATGCCGGAAAGAACGTGGTATATGTCCGACCGTGACGACGAGCAAGACTGACGACAAGAGAAGTATGTGTACTACGCAGCCGATGATTCGTTGAACGTAAGTTCACCTCGGATAAGGGTTTTATGAAGAACGGGCTTGCAACATCCAAGGAATTGCGTACTTTTGCGCTACACAAACACGGGTGGCGACAGCATAAGCAGCGCACCCACCACATCACTCCGTATTTATGAAAAGACTCCTCACACTCGCAGCCCTGGTCCTGCCCATAGCCCTCACGGCACAACGCGCCGAGCCCCTCGACCCACAAAACCTGAAGAAATGGGACATCCCCGCTGGCAACTACAGCGGTATCACGCCCCTGGGCAACGACCGCTATGCCGTGGTGAGCGACAAAGACAGCGCGGACGGTTTCCATATTTTCCAGATAGAAATATCGTCGGCCACGGGCGTCATCACCAACGTCACCGATGAAGGTTTCTTTGCCAACCCCAAAGCCGAACGCACCTGGCAAGGGTACAGCGTACGCGACTGCGAAGGCATAGCCTACCATCCCACGGGTAGCATCTTCATCAGCGGCGAGGGCGACCAAGAAATCCTGGAATACACCATGCGCGGGCTACCCACTGGTCGCCGCCTCGCCATCCCCGCCATCTTCGGCAAAGGCAAGACGGTGGGCAACATGGGGTTTGAAGCCCTCTGCTACGACACCGCGACGCACCGCTTCTGGACCACCACCGAGACCACACTGCCCGCCGACGGCCCGCACGTCACCGCGCGCACACCGAGTGTCATCAACGTGCTGCGCCTACAAAGTTTCGGCGACGACCTCCAGCCCGCCGCACAGTATGCCTATCGCATGGACGTGGGGCGTACCAAAAAGAACGGGCGTAACTATGCCTACGGTGTAAGCGCGATATGCCCCTACGGCGACGGGCGACTGCTCGTGATGGAACGCGAACTCAACATCACAAAGAACTACCTCGGTAGCGAGACCGTGACAAAAATTTATCTCGTTGACCCCAAGAGAGCAAAAGCCATCTCCGACACCACCGACGTGCAGCACCTAGCGCCCGGTGACTATGTACCTAAACACTTGCTCACCTCGTTCACCACGAAGATAGCCGCATTCAGCATCGGTTGGGCCAACTATGAGGGCATGTGCTTAGGCCCTGAATTGGAGGGCGGGCGGCGCACCCTGCTCCTTATCAATGACTCCCAGAACCGCGCTGGCAAGCGCCTCGGCAGGCTGAAAGATTATTTGCGCGTTGTCATACTCTACCCCTAAACGCTCCTAAATGTCGCAATAAATCAGCCCTGCAAGAGCGGCAGAGACAACCACTCAGACAAAGGGTGTCGTCAGCCGGCCTTGCAGGGCTCTCCTGTTGTTTCTATAGGTCAAACTTTAAGTTCCAATGGTCATTAGCATTATGATGACAACCATCCTAATTATTAAGCATTGAGACTAAAGGCGGTTTACGACCTTTCTTCCATTCTCGATGATGACGCCAAGGGTATCGGCCGTAGCGGGAACGCCGTCAAAGCGGTAGGTTGTATTGGGGCCTGAGGCTGAGAGGCGGGCTGTATTTATGCCGGTCGCCGTGGGGTCGTAGGGTGCGCGGCGCAACACCTGTGTCATACAATGGGCTGCGCCGTATCCGTCGATAAGGCTTTCAAGGGGTATCCATTCCACCGTCACTCCTGCATCGCGGAAGCGTTGTTGTAGTTCTGCCGACTGGCCGCCAACGGCCATGATGTGGCACGGGGCGATGGTCAAGAAATTGTTGGCGTAGTGCATCTCATCGTTGTAGTCGATAGGTATGATCTCGTAGCCTCGGCTACGGATGTACTCCACAAAGGGCTGGTCCTGCTTCCAAAGCGCATATTGCTTGGTGCCGGGCATACGGGCCCAGATGTCGCAGGTCACGTATTCTGGTTCTCCTGGCTGTGCCTCCAATCGGCTGCGCACCATGGTGCAGAGGTTGCTGTCGATGATATTGAAGTAGGTGTCGAGGTGCATTTGCATCTGCCAGAATTTGTGGTCGCGCACGACGACAATGGTATCGTGGCCGAAGGCGTCGGCCTCCATCATCTGCCGGATTCCCTCATCGTTGGTGCGCATGCCGCAGCCTATGAGCGAGATGTTGCCAGCAGGTATGTAGTCGCCACCCTCCAGTCTGCCATCGCCCGCAATGCGTAGGATGGGCTTCAGGCCAAGGTGTTCATAGCAGAGCGCGATAATCTGCGTCTCTGCGGCACGCTGCGAGGAGTTCATGTTGCAGATGACGTGTCCGCGCGGGGTGGTGATGCTCTGGTCACGAGTGAAGTAGAGGTTCATCAGCGGGCTCTGGATGTACTGCGCCTCGTAGCCCGTGTTGTTATCGGTTTGCGACAATTTCACTGTGGGCTGCAGGAAGATGCAGCGGATGAGGTCGGCACGGCTCATCTTCGTAAGCACGTATTGTCGGTACTCCTCCGTAGCCACGGCATCCTCGCTGGGGATGTCGCTGATGTCATAGGTGAGCAATGTCGAGGCGAGGTTGCGCAGGCTGTCAAGGCCCACCTCTTGCAAGATGTCCATCACCGTATGCACGCGAATGCCATTATTCTCAAGCATCGTGATATACCCCTTGTGCTCCTCGGCAGCCTTGTCCACGTCAAAGTAGTCTTCAAATAGTCCCGCTGCGGGGTGAATGACGCCGTTGAACAGTTCCTGCCCGGGCGTGTGCATCAGGATGTCGCCCGCCGTGAGCCATTCGGCCTGCGGGTAGGTCTTCGTTGTGACTTGCGCATGTGATGTTATGCAGCAAATGAGCGTGGTGGCGAGCGCCAAAAAGAGTCTCTTGTCCATCACAAATATGCTTTTAATTCTTATTATTCAATTTAGTTTCTTTCTTGGTTGTTAATCGTGTGCCGGTAGGCAACGCTTCGGCAGAGATGTTAAAGGTCTGAGCGTCGGGGTCTGCTTGAAGCGTGCAAAAGTAACATATTCAGGCGGAAACGGAACACTTTTGTCAATAGTTGTTATTTTTGCAGGCAGAGCGACCGAACTTGTCGTTTCTAACGTCGTATCAATCGGCACAGCCGTTCTCATTGCTCTTTGCAACTCGTCACGCACTAACTATAAACCTAACCATAACCATGAGAAGCAAACTTATCGCACTGGCCTTGCTGCTGGCAGCCTTCTCTGCCACGGCGCAAAACACGAGTACGGATGGCACGCAGGCTCATTCCGATGCGTTGCCAAATTGGCTTAATCCTGCAGTGAACCGCGTGGGCACGCTCGCTCCGCATACCCCTTTCTTTGCCTACGAGACAGAGGAACTGGGCGCCATCGACGACAAGAGCCGGTCAGCACGCTTCCTCAGCCTTGAAGGGATGTGGACTTTCCGTTTCGACAACGATCACAACACCGCCCCCAGGGAGTTCTACAAAACCGACTACCAAGCCGATGCGACTTGGGAGGAGTTTCCCGTGCCTGGACTGTTCGAACTGAACGGTCACGGCGACCCGATCTATAAGAACGTGGGCTATGCTTGGGCCACACAGTTTGACAACAACCCGCCCATGGTGGAGGAGAAAAACAACTACACGGGCTCCTACCGTAAGCACGTCAGCATCCCCGCCGCATGGAAAGGCATGCAGGTGGTGCTCCATGTGGGCAGCGCCACGAGCAATCTACAAGTGTGGGTGAACGGCCAGGCGGTGGGCTACAGCGAAGACAGCAAGGTGGCCGCCGAGTTCGACATCACACCCTACATCCGTTGCGGGGAGGAGAACCTCATTGCCATGCGGGTGATGCGTTGGTGCGACGGCACCTATCTTGAAGACCAGGACTTCTGGCGCTTCACGGGCATCGCCCGTGAGGTCTATCTGCAAGCACGTCCCAAGCAGCACATCGACGACATACGCATCACCGCCGGCCTCACCAATGGCTATAAGGACGGAGTGCTGGCCGTGGAACTTAGCGCTCCCGATGCAAAGGGCTGCACCGTGGACTACTGCCTGTACAGCCGCGACGAAGGCACTATCTTTGAGAAGAAAGGCGCAAAGCCAGGACAGAAGATTGAGGCACGCTTGCCGGATGTTCGTCCGTGGTCAGCCGAGGCGCCGAACTTGTATTGGCTTCGTGTCACCCTGCGCAAGGGGAAAGAGGTGTTGGAGAGTTTTCAGCATCAGGTGGGCTTCCGCACCGTGGAGATACGCGACGCGCGGTTGCTGGTGAACGGCCAGCCGATACTCATCAAAGGTGCGAACCGCCACGAGATGGACCCCGACGGCGGGTATGTGATCAGCCTGGACAGGATGCGCCAGGACCTTCGCATCATGAAACGCATGGGCATCAATGCCGTGCGCACCTGTCACTACCCCGACGACCCGCGCTTCTACGACCTGCTCGATGAATACGGCTTCTACGTGGTGGCCGAGGCCAACATAGAGAGCCACGGCATGGGCTACGGCGACCGCACGCTGGCCAAAGTCCCCGAGTGGCGGCAAGCACACCTGGAGCGCAACCGCAACAACGTGCACACCTTCAAGAACCACCCCTCTATAATAATATGGAGTCTGGGCAACGAGGCCGGCTACGGACAAAACTTCGTTGATGCCTACGACGAGGTGAAGCGCTACGATCCCACTCGCCCCGTACAATACGAACGCGCAGGCGTAGAGGGCAAGACCGACATCTACTGCCCCATGTACCTGGGCTACGAGGGCTGCGAACGCTACCTGCGCAACAACCCCACCAAGCCGCTCATACAGTGCGAATACGCCCATGCCATGGGCAACAGCGAGGGCGGTTTCAAGGAGTACTGGGACCTCATACGCCGCTATCCCAACTATCAGGGCGGCTTCATTTGGGACTTCGTGGACCAGGGCATCTATGCCCATCGCGACAGTGCGGGCATCATGCAGCCCGGGCGCGGCGAGACCGCCAACGGTATCCCGAGTTTCGGCTATGGTGGTGACTTCGGGCGTTATCCTGCAACCGACCACAACTTCAACTGCAACGGCCTCATACGCCCCGACCGCGTATGGAACCCGCACGCCTACGAGGTGCAGTATTTCCATCAGAACATCTGGACCACGCTGCGCGACTCCGCGCGTTGCGAACTTGAAGTCTACAACGAGAACTTCTTTGAACCACTGCGCGACGTGCAACTGCGCTGGGTGCTGGGCAACATGCAACATAGTTTCGCCAGCGGCGAAGAGGCACTGCCCGAATTAGCCCCACAAGGCCGCCACATCCTGACACTCTCCGACGCTGCCGAAACAATCGGCACGATGTCTTTGCCCTTAGAGACCACTCTCACCCTGTACTACATCCGCAAGCCACAGTTTGCTGAGCCCGACACCCTGGCGCGCCAGCAGTTTGTGTTCAAAGACGGGGCATTCAACAACAACGTGGCCGAAAGCATCAGCCGCATGACCTCGTTCACAGAGACGCAGACACAGATGTCGCAAACCAAGAGCGCAGTGACCTATACGGCGGGCAACCTGAGTGTGACCTTCAATCGCAGCAACGGATTGGTGGATTACATCGACTACGAGGGCACGCCTCTGCTGCAATACGGCACGAGCATGGAACCCGACTTCTGGCGGGCACCCACCGACAATGACTATGGCGCCGGACTGCAACGCCGCTTCGCTGCGTGGAAAAAGCCTGAGATGAAGGTCGTAAGCCTGGAGTTCGGAGACGATAAGGTTTCAGCGGTCTATGAAATGCCAGAACTGCACTGCACGCTGCGCCTCACCTACTCCATTGCCGCCGACGGCATGACGGTGCACCAACAACTCGTTCCTGGCGAGCAAGCCGCAGGATACGAACTGCCCCGCTTCGCGATGACCTTCCGCATGCCGAAAGCGTTTGACAAACTCTCCTGGTATGGCCTCGGCCCGAACGAGACGTACATTGACCGCCACAGCAGCGAGTTCCTCGGCCAGCACGAGGGCAATGTAGCCGACCAATACTTCGGCTATGTGCGCCCGCAAGAGAGCGGCAACCACTACGGCACGCGCCTCATGGCACTGACCGACGGCAATCTGCAAGTGACGCTCACCGCTACTGCCCCGTTTGAGTTCAGTGCTCTGCCTTACGAGACGTCCGACCTCGACGACGGCCCCGAGAAGGAAGCCCACCACTCACATTCCGGCGACCTCACTCCCCGCCACTACACCGTGGTACACATCGGTAAGCAGATGGGTGTGGGCTGTGTGAACAGTTGGGGTGCCAAGCCCCGTCCCGAGTACATGCTCAAAGCCCACGACTGCGACCAAACCTTCCTTTTCATGGTAGGTAAGTATTGAGTAGAGAGAAATACAGCCTCCTAAAACAATAGGTAAGTTTAATGCGGCATACAGACTTGACATCTGAATGCTGCAAAACTGTAGTTTTTCTTTACTTTTGCGCACCGAAACCCACAAAGGAAATAGTGTGAAATATGAAAGCCCACTCAAAAGAGCACTTTGACGAATTCTTTTCGCAACTTTCCCAAACCAATGCCAACCTGTCTTACTGGACAGATTTCAGCAAGATACGTAAGAATGTCTCAAAAGTCGCTATTCGCCTAAACACGCTAAACTACTTGATAGGCCAGTCTGATATGGAGAAGGCTGTACGCGAACTTTGGGAAGAAAACCCGAAGGTGTTTAGTGTACTCAATATTCTAATTGCAATCCGATCTAATGATAAGAAGCACTCCTTTGGCCGAGATGGTTATATTCATCCTATAGAAGATTTCTTCACAACTCCCGAGGGTGTATTGGAGTTTATTCACGACACTGGATTGCAACAAGTATTCATTAACAAAGATATCAAAGACCTTACTGACTATGTTTTCGGTGTTGAAGTAGGATTAGACACTAACGCTCGCAAGAATAGGAGTGGCAAGTTAATGGAGAGACTTGTAGGAGAATTGTTAAACAAGAATTCTATACCATATCAGGAGCAAATTTCTTCTGCAGAGTTACCTGGTTTAGAGATATTAGGCGAAGACAAGAAGGTTTTTGATTTCGTCATCAAAACCCGGGATAGGATTCTGCTCGTTGAAGTTAATTATTATAACAAAGGGGGTTCAAAACTGAATGAAGTGGCTCGTTCCTATACGAATATTGCAGCAAAGATTGCCAAGACAGATAGATATGAGTTCGTATGGATAACAGATGGCTGGGGCTGGTACGATGCTAAAAATAAATTGCAAGAAGCATACTACAATATATCAAGTGTTTATAACCTAACAACAATAACGAACTTTATTGCCACCATAAAATCCGAACTATAATGTTAACCCCATACTACCGCACGCCAAATCACGATTTTAACCTTCTGCTCGGTGACTGCCGTACTCTCCTGAAAGATTTTAGGTTCAAGTTTGACATGATATTTGCAGATCCACCATACTTCCTATCAAATGGTGGAATTAGCGTGCAAGCAGGTAAAATTGTTAGCGTTAACAAAGGCGATTGGGACAAAGGTTCTGAAAGGATGGAAACCTTTAATCACGAATGGATAAGCCTCTGTCGGGAAAAATTGAAAGAGAACGGAACCATTTGGATTAGCGGAACATATCACAATATCTTTTCTGTAGCCAACGCCTTGACGGAGCTAAATTTCAAGATACTTAATGTCATCACGTGGGCAAAAACTAATCCTCCACCTAACATTTCTTGCCGCTATTTCACATATAGCACAGAGTTCATCATCTGGGCTCGTAAAGAACAAAAGAAACCCCATAAATTCAACTATGAACTCATGCGCCTTATCAATGGTCAAAAACAGATGACCGATGTGTGGCGACTACCAGCCATAGCCCCCTGGGAAAAATCATGTGGTAAGCATCCCACCCAAAAGCCTTTATCGTTACTCACACGTATCATACTTGCTTCTACTGATGTCGGAGACTGGATATTAGATCCATTTACGGGTTCTTCTACTACAGGTATCGCAGCCACACTTACCGGAAGACGTTTCCTCGGTATAGATCAGGAAGAAACATACTTGAAGATGAGCCAGCAAAGACGAGAGGAATTGGATTCTCCACAACGTTTTGCTGAAATACATTCTAAAATTAAGGACTTGCAATTAAGCGAGGCGCTTACCCCATCCGCACTTGTGAGCGAACCTATGCCTAATATAGAACTACCTTTTTGAGAAGTTATTCCGAAAGTCTATTAAACCACCAACCATTCACCAATCATCACATCACAGCAACATGCAACACCGCTATTTTCCACACACGGACGAGGACGTGCGGCAGATGCTCGAAGTCATCGGCGTGAAGTCGCTCGACGACCTCTATGCCGAAGTGCCCGAGGAGCTGAAACTCGGACGCGACCTCGACCTGCCGCTCGGCAAGAGCGAGGCTGAGATACGCCGCAAGTTCCAGGAACTCTCGGCTGCAAACAAGCCCCTCGTATGTTTCGCCGGCGCAGGCAGTTACGACCACTACACACCCGCGCTCGTGCCCTACATCGCTTCACGCTCAGAATTCTCCACCAGTTACACACCCTACCAGGCCGAGATCTCGCAGGGCACGCTGCAATACATCTTTGAATACCAAACGATGATGGCTCGCCTGACGGGTATGGACGTGTCGAACGCATCGATGTACGACGGCACCACGGCCACCGCCGAAGCCATGATGATGTGCACCGCCGCCGCGCGTAAGAAGAACCGCGTGCTACTCTCCGCCACGCTTCCTCAACGTGTGCTCGACGTCTGCCAGGCCTATGCCTCCTACCACGGCACCGACATCACCCTCGTGCCGATGAAGGACGGCGTGACCGACCGCGAAGCCCTCACGCAGATGCTCGCTGGCGGCGACGTGGCCGGCATCATCGTGCCACAGCCCAACCGCTACGGCATCACGGAGGACTTCACTGGCCTGGCCGACGAGACGCACACAGCGAAAGCCCTGCTCGTAGTGAGTGGCCCCGCCTCGCCGCTGGGCGTGCTCAAGAGCCCTGGGGAATGGGGCGCCGACATCGCCTGTGGCGACGCGCAAAGCCTCGGCATCCCCCTCGGATACGGTGGTCCCTACATCGGATACCTCTGCGCCAAGAATGCACTGATCCGCAAAATGCCTGGCCGCATCGTGGGGCAGACCGAGGACCGCGAAGGGAAACGCGCCTTTGTCCTCACCATGCAAGCCCGCGAGCAACACATACGTCGCGAAAAGGCCACATCAAACATCTGCACCGCGCAGGGCATGATGTGCCTCTATGTGACAACATATCTCAGCCTGATGGGGCCCGAAGGGCTGCGTGAGGTGAACGAGAACTCCTGCAAGGGCGCGCACTACCTCTGCGAAGCACTGGTGAGGAGTGGTAAGTTTGCGCTTACCTTCGACAAGCCGTTCCTCAACGAGTTCCGCCTAACCTGCCTCGCCGCCAACCCTGCCGACCTCATCGCGCGCGCAGCCGAGGCGGGCTACCTCGCTGGCGTCAAGGATGGTGAGGACGGGCTCATACTCTGTGTGACCGAGCAGAGGAGCAAAGCAGAGATCGACCAACTTGTAGAATGCCTAACTGCCTGACCTGCCATGAACAACAAACTATACAGCAACCTCATCTTCGAACTCTCGCGCGCCGGACGTAAAGGATACAGCCTGCCGCCGTGCGAAACCGTAGCCGCGGGCCTGGACAGCCTGCCCGCAGCGGTACGCAGAAGCGAAGCCCCCGAACTGCCGGAGGCCGACGAGCAGACCGTGGCGCGCCACTACACCAACATGTCGAACAACAACTTCGGCGTGGATACCGGCTTCTACCCGCTGGGCAGTTGCACGATGAAGTACAACCCGAAGATCAATGAGGAGATGGCCGCGCTGCCCGCCTTCACGCAGTTGCACCCGGCCCAACCCGAATCCACCGTGCAGGGTGCCCTGCGCCTCTACTGGGAGGAACAGCGCATGCTCTCCGAGATAGCCGGACTGAGTGAGTTCACCCTCAACCCCTATGCCGGAGCACACGGCGAACTCACCGGTCTGATGACCATCCGTGCCTACCACCGCAGCCGCGGCGACGACAAGCGCACGAAGATCATCGTGCCCGACTCCGCCCACGGCACCAACCCCGCCAGCGCTGCCGTCTGCGGTCTGCAAATCGTGGAGGTGAAGAGCACCGAGCGCGGCACGGTGGATGTGGAATCCCTCAAGCCCCTGCTCGGCGACGACATTGCGGGCATGATGATGACCAACCCCAACACGCTCGGCATCTTTGAGACCGAAATCCCCGAGATAGCCCGCCTGGTGCACGAGTGCGGCGGCCTGATGTACTACGACGGCGCCAACCTCAACCCCATGCTCGGCGTCTGCCGGCCAGGCGATATGGGCTTCGACGTGATGCACATCAACCTGCACAAAACTTTCTCCACGCCCCATGGTGGCGGTGGCCCTGGCGACGGCCCTGTTGGTGTGCGCAAAGGGTTGGAGCAGTTCCTGCCCGATCCCCACGTGGTACGTCGCGAAGATGGCACGTTCGCCCTTGAATGTCGCGACGGCTCACTCGGTAGCGTCAGCGCCTTCCTCGGTAACTACGGCATCATCGTCCGAGCCTATGCCTACCTGCTCGCACTCGGTAGCGATGGTTTCCGCATGGCTGGACGTCTTGCCACGCTCAATGCCAACTACATCAAGGAGCGCCTCAAGTCGCACTACCTCCTGCCCATCGACGGCCTGTGCAAGCACGAGTTCGTCTTCGATGGTCTGAGGCCGGAATACGGCGGCGACCATCACGACGCGCAGCACGTCACCACCCTCGACGTAGCGAAGAGCCTTCTCGACATGGGCTTCCACGCGCCGACCATCTATTTCCCCCTGCTCTTCCACGAAGCCCTAATGATAGAGCCCACCGAGACAGAGAGTAAGGAGACGCTCGATGCCTTCATCGCCGCGATGACGGCTATTGCCGAACGCGCCAAGGCCGATCCCGAGAGTGTGAAATCCGCGCCGCACCACACGCCCATACTCCGCGCCGACGACGTGAAGGCCGTCAAGGACGCTATCTTCACCTACCAGGCTCCAGCAGACTAAACGCCTCCTCGTTTGGAGAGCGACATACTCCGTTTAAACAAGGTCCGTGTGACTTTAAAGTAACTCCGTGTGACTTTAAAGTCACACGGACCTTGTTTAAACTACAACGCACCTTGTTCGAACTACAACCGATGTATTCCAGCCCAAGTTCACAACAACGATTTCTTAGCCCGCTGCACACCTTATTGCAACGTGAATATTGGGGGCGAAAAGCACGTCAATTGTCAAGTTTGCAAAGCGAATACCACAAAGCGCAAACTAAAACCAAATGAAAAGGGAAAACAGGCTATTAATTTTCATAAAAAACCACAACGTATTGAATAGTTTTTCAATAATTTTGCGCGCAGTTTAAAGTGTGACAACCATTACACCCCGTGAGTGAACACTCCCCTGCTCAGAAACAAAAAGAAATAGCATAAACACAATGAAAAAGTGGTTAATCTTCGCGCTCCTGCCGCTCCTTGCCGCCGGTTGCGCCCAAAAGAGCGGGCAGGGATTGCCCGAAGCCAGCAACGAGTATGTGGTGGAGGCCGTAAACTACACCACAGCCGAGATGAACACCAGTTACCCCGCCACCATTCGGGGTAAGGAGGACATCGAAATCCGCCCGAAGATTTCAGGTTTCATCACCCGCGTCTGCGTAGACGAAGGACAGGCCGTGCGTGCCGGACAGGTGCTCTTCGTGCTCGACAAGGTGCAGTACCAGGAAGCCGTGCGCCAGGCCGAGGCACAGATCAACGTGCTCAAAGCCAACATCGCCTCGCAGGAACTCACCATACAGAACAAGCAGTATCTGTTTGACCACGAGATCATCAGCCAGTACGACCTGCAGATGGCGCAGAACACGCTGAAGAGCCTCCAGGCGCAGTTGGCACAGGCTCAGGCCGCCCTCACCGCGGCTCGCGACAACCTGAGTTACTGCAACGTGACGTCACCCGTAAACGGCGTGGTGGGCAGCATCCCCTACAGGCTTGGAAGCCTTGTCAGTGCCTCCTCCCAGCAGGCCCTCACCACGGTGTCGAACATTTCGGCCATGTACGTTTATTTCTCTATGACAGAGAAAGACCTCTTGGCCCTCACCCGTCAGAGCGGCGGCGTGCAGGGCGCCATCAGCAACATGCCCAGCGTGGGCCTGAAACTGGCTGACGGCAGCGAATACGGGCAGCGCGGCACGGTGGCCACAGCAAGCGGCGTGATAGACCAGAACACTGGCTCCGTTTCCATGCGTGCGCTCTTCGACAACCCCGATCGCATCCTGCGCAGTGGCGGCACAGCCACCATTCTCTTCCCCACGCACCAGACACAGGCCATCATCATCCCGCAGAAGTGTACGTACGAAATTCAGGATAAGAAGTTCGTCTATGTCGTTGGCGCTGACAACACGGTGAAATCGCGCGAAATCACCGTCATGGCCCAAAACGACGGTAAGAACTACGTGGTAACCAGTGGCTTGCAGCCTGGCGAGCGCATCGTTACCGACGCGGTGCTCACCCTGAAAGACGGCATGACCATCAAGCCTATCACTGCCGCGCAAGCCGCCAAAAATCGTACCCAGGCAGCCGACGACCTCAAGAACGGAAGGATGTAACAATCCGTGGCGAAGCCTACGCTTTACCTCACGGATGACGTAACATCGGCATTATCCGACCGATATGCCGACAACACCACAGTGTGAGGCATCAGTTCCAACCATTCAAACCTAACCAACCTTTTTCCCGTTTTTATGAACTTAGACGGATTTATCAAAAGGCCTGTGCTCTCGACGGTGATATCTGTGTTCATCGTCATCCTCGGTCTGCTGGGCCTCATATCACTCCCCATTGCTTCCTACCCCGACATCGCACCGCCTACGGTCAGCGTGAGCACCACCTATAGCGGTGCGTCGGCACAAACCGTGCTCAACAGCGTCATTGCGCCGCTCGAGGAACAAATCAACGGTGTGGAGAACATGGACTACATGAGTTCTTCGGCCACCAACACGGGTTCGGCTCGCATTGACATCACATTCAAGCAAGGCACCGACCCCGACATGGCTGCAGTGAACGTGCAAAACCGTGTGTCAATGGCCCAAGGCCTGATGCCTGCCGAGGTGACGCGCGTGGGTGTGGTCACGCAAAAGCGCCAGACGGGTTACCTCATGGCCCTCTCCATCTACGACGAGAGCGACACCTATGAAGCCGCATTCATCGAGAACTATGCCAAGATCAACATCATTCCGCAACTGCAACGCGTGAATGGTGTGGGCGACGCAATGGTGATGGGCGGCGACTACAGCATACGCATTTGGATGGACCCCGAGCGCATGGCCGAATACCACCTGATGCCTACCGACATCAGCAATGCGCTGGCCACTCAGAACATAGAGGCCGCACCGGGAACTATTGGCGAGCGCGAAGGCAACACGTTCGAATATGTGCTACGCTACCGCGGACGCCTCACCGAGGTGAGCGAATTTGAGAATATCGTCATCCGTGCCAAGGCCGACGGCGAAGTGTTGCACCTGCGCGATGTGGCCCGCGTGGAACTCGGGCGCCTCAGTTACGCATGGGGCGGTATGGCCAACGGCCATACGTCGGTGTCGTGTATGATCATGCAGTTGGCCGGTTCAAACGCCACGCAGGTCATACAAGACGCCGAGAAAGTGCTGGCTGAAGCCGAAACCACACTTCCCGAAGGCCTGAAGATCGCCACGATTATGAATGCCAACGACTTCCTCTTCGCCAGCATTGAGGAGGTGGTGAAGACGCTCGTAGAAGCCTTCGTGTTGGTGTTCCTCGTGGTGTTCCTCTTCCTGCAAGACTTCCGCTCCACCATCATTCCCGCCATTGCCATCCCCGTGGCCTTGATTGGCACATTCTTCGTGCTCTATGCCATAGGATTCAGCGTGAACCTGCTCACGCTAAACGCCCTTGTGCTGGCCATCGCCATCGTGGTGGACGATGCCATCGTGGTGGTCGAAGGCGTGCATGCCAAGTTGGACCAGGGCTACAAGTCTGCACGCCTGGCCAGTATCGACGCGATGCGCGAATTGGGCGGTGCCATCGTCAGCATCACACTCGTGATGATGGCAGTATTCGTACCCGTGAGTTTCATGGGGGGCACCAGCGGCACCTTCTATCAGCAGTTCGGTATCACAATGGCCAGTGCCATCTTCTTCTCTGCAGTAAACGCCTTGACGCTCTCACCGGCCCTCTGCGCCGTTTTCCTAAAAACGCACGACGACGAACGTCCGCTCGGTGAACGTGTGAAGGAAGCCACAGCCGAGGCCGCCGAGCAGATGAAGAAGAAATACAAGCCCAAGAAGTTCTCCATTGGCTGGCCACCATTCATCACCGTGATTTTGCTCGTGGCCACCATCGTATTGATGGTTTATGGCGCATTCACCTTTGAGAATGTGACGCTCTCTGTCATTGCCTACGGCGTGGCCATCATCGCCTTCATCGGTCTGTTCAGTAAGCGTTTCGCCGACGCGTTCAACCGATTCTACGACAAACTGCAGGCGCGCTACAAGAAGAACGTGGAGCGTCTGACCAAAGTACCCCTACTCTCCGTGGGCCTTGTGGCGGGAAGCATCGCCCTGCTCGTGTGGCTAATGGCCATCACCCCCAGTTCGCTCGTACCCACCGAGGACCAGGGCGTAGTGATGGGTGCAGTGACCATGCCTCCTGGTACTTCGCAGGACCGCACCGAGATGATACTCAAACGAGTGGACAGCCTCGTGGCAGCCAATCCCGCCGTGAAGGTTCACAACGTCATCTCCGGCTTCTCCATGATGGGTGGTCAAGGCAGCAGTTATGGTTCATTCATCATCAAACTCAAAGACTTTGACGAACGCGGGCTAATAGGGCGTGCCGACCTCGTGGCAGGTATGCTCTACCTGAAGTGTCGCGATGTCATCAAGGACGCGCAGGTGCTCTTCTTCACCCCGCCGATGATTCCTGGATATGGTGCGATGAGCGGTTTCTCGCTGAACCTGCAAGACCGCACGGGCGGCGATCTGGACAAGTTCTTTGAGGTGGCACAAAGTTTCATCGCCGAACTGTCGAAACGGCCTCAAATACAAAGTGCACAGACCAGTTTCAACCCCAACTTCCCGCAATACATGATTGACATCGATGCGGCGGCATGCATGAAAGCCGGTCTCTCGCCGAGCGACATACTCACCACCTTGCAGGGTTACATTGGCTCGATGTACATCAGCAACTTCAACCGCTTCGGAAAGATGTATCGCGTGATGATGCAAGCCGAGCGCTCCGAACGCACCAATCTTGAAAGCCTGAAGAAAATAAAGGTGCGCAATGGCAGCGAAATGGCACCTATCACGCAATTTATAGACATCAAGCGCGTCTATGGCCCCGACAACATCAACCGCTTCAACATGTACACCTCCATCGCTGTGAACGGCACACCCGCCGACGGATATACCACCGGTGAGGCCATCGCAGCGGTGAAGGAGACGGCGGCTAACCTACCCCAAGGCTACAGTTACGAATTCAGCGGCATGTCGCGCGAAGAAGCCAACTCCACCAACACCACGGCCATCGTCTTCCTGCTCTGCTTCGTGTTCATCTATTTGTTGCTCTCTGCCCAGTATGAGAGTTACATCCTGCCCTGGGCTGTATTGCTCAGCGTGCCTTTCGGTCTGATGGGCTCGTTCCTCTTCGTGCAGGGAATGGGTGGCATTGACGAACTCATCAAGAGCGTGATTCACGTTTCGCTGCTCGGCTCGGCCTCCAACAACATCTATGTGCAAATTGCACTCATCATGCTGATGGGTCTGCTGGCCAAGAATGCCATTCTGATCATTGAGTTTGCGCTTGAACGCCGCAAGATGGGCATGAGCATCAAGTGGGCCGCCATCCTCGGCTCCGCAGCCCGCTTGCGCCCCATCCTGATGACCAGCTTCGCCATGATCATCGGCCTGCTCCCCATGATGTTTGCCTTCGGTGTGGGTGCCAATGGTAACCGCGCACTTGGTACCACGGCTATCGGCGGTATGCTCATCGGTATGTTGTTCCAAATCTTTGTGGTGCCGGTGCTGTTCATTATCTTCC
The DNA here is from genome assembly GCA_017444485.1 of Bacteroidaceae bacterium. GTDB lineage: Bacteria > Bacteroidota > Bacteroidia > Bacteroidales > Bacteroidaceae > Alloprevotella. The sequence continues at coordinate 23,462 of JAFSWM010000090.1, forward strand.
AAAGCATTCAGGAAAAGTTCACCCCGATGACGTGGGAAGACTCCGAGAACGACGACACCAAAGCAGACCTGCTGCAATATGCCGAATAAACTCACAAACGCAGATCTCATGAAACATACAGCATTATATATACTCATCGCCGCATCGCTGACGCTTGCAGGCTGCAAGTCGGCCAAAGAGACCTACCAGCGCCTTTACAGCGACTACGAGGAAGCCCCCGCGCCGACCTTCACCGACAGCCTATTCCGCGACACGGCCAACCTCGGCGAGGGTTACCTGCCGCTCACCGACACTGTGAGTTTCGGGAATACCCCATGGCGCGACATCTTCAACGATCCCTACGTGATGCCGCTCATAGAGCGCGCACTGGAGGCAAACACCAACATCCTCCTGGCCGATGAGACCATCTATCAGGCCGAACAGGGACTGAAAGTGTCAAAGTTGGCCTATCTGCCCAGCGTGGCATTCAACCCGCAAGGCACCATCGCCAGTTTCGACTTCGCCAAAGCCACCCAGACCTACAACATACCGGTAGGCGTGTCGTGGCAGTTGGATGCCTTCGGCAACCTGCGCAACGCCAAGAAGCAAGCAGAGATGAGCCTCTTGCAGACACGCGTGGCAAAACAGGCCGTGCGCACCAACATCATCTCGAGCGTGGCCAACCTGTACTACACGCTCCTGATGCTCGATGCACAACTCTCCACGACTCGTCAGACCATCGACATTTGGAAAAAGAACGTGGAGGTGATGGGCTATATGATGAACGCGGGCATGGCCAATGGCGCAGCAGTATCGCAGTACAAGGCCAACCTCCTGAATCTGCAAGCAGGCGTGCCACAACTTGAGGCCAGTATCGCGCAGGCCGAGAATGCCCTTTGCTACATCCTGCACGAAGCCCCCCACCCCATCGCTCGGGCTAAGACCTTCTACACCGCCGGCCTGCCAGAATTGTTCAGCACGGGAATCCCCTTGCAATCGCTCCAAAACCGCCCCGACGTACGCATCGCCGAATTGCAAATGGCCTATGCCTTCTACGGGCGCAACAAGGCTGAGGCAGCATTCTACCCGAGCATCACACTCAACGGCTCGCTCGGATGGACCAACAGCGCGGGCGCAGGCATCACCAACCCCGCAAAGGTGCTTGCGAGCCTGGTGGGACAACTCACGCAGCCCATCTTCGCCCGAGGACAACTCAACGCCAACCTACGCATCAGCGAGAGCGAGCAACGGCGTGCACAACTCAACTTCGAAGACGCGCTCCTACAGGCAGGACAAGAAGTGAGCAACTACCTCAAGGACTACCAGACCGCCATTGATCAGGCCTCGTGGTACGAGCAGCAAGTGCGCCAACTCGAGACAGCGCGCGATCAGACCGCCGCACTCTTCACTCACGGCAATTCCACCACCTATCTGGAAAAACTCACCGCCGAACAGAGTTTGCTCTCGGCACAACTCTCGCTCATCAACGCACGCCACGCACGTGTGCAGGCGCTCATCAACCTCTATTGCGCCCTCGGCGGTGGACGCGAAGACCAGCACTAAAGCAGACAACAACTTCATTGATAGCCATATGATTTCCCCTCATGCCATAGTAGAACCCGGCGCAAAGTTAGGCGAGAACGTCGAGGTTTTCCCCTTTGCCTTCATCCAAGCAGGAGCCGAAGTGGGCGACAACTGCATCATCTATCCCCATGCCTCCATCCTCGCCGGTACTACGCTCGGCAAGAACAATCGCGTATTCCAAAACGCTGTCATCGGCGCGATGCCGCAGAGCATGTTCAATTTTAAAGAAGGCACCCCCGTAAGCGTCACCATTGGCGACAACAACATCATTCGTGAAAACTGTGTCATTGCGGGCGGTTACGAAACTCCCGAAGGCACAGCCATTGGCAACGACAACAACCTCTTGGACCACGCACACCTCTGCCATGACGTACACATCAAGAATCGTTGCGTCATAGGCATCAACAACATCCTTTGCAGCCGCGTGGAAATTGACTCCAACGCCATCCTGTCCAACAGCGTGGTCTGCCTGGTAGATGTGCGCGTGGGGCGCTACACTTTGATACAAAGCGGTTGCCGCATGCAGAAAGACGTACCGCCTTACATCGTGCTCGGCGGCAATCCTGCCTCGTTCAAAGGTGTGAACAGCACCATCCTCAAGCAAACAGGCACCGACGACCGCACACTGCGACACATCGGCAACGCCTACCGCTTGATCTATATGGGCAACTTCTCCCTTGAAGACGCCATCCTTCAAATCAAAGACCAAGTGCCCCCAGGCGAAGAAATTGACTATATCACCAACTTTGTTGAAGGTGCAAAGAATGGCATCGCCAAATAGGCCGCATGCACCCGTCACACCAACTAAAATCTAAAAAAAGCAACAAGAGCGGCGCAATGTAAAAAAATCATTGTACTTTTGCACCGCTTTAAGGCACGGAGAGTAGCGCAGTTGGTAGCGCACTACGTTCGGGACGTAGGGGTCGGGCGTTCGAGTCGCCTCTCTCCGACCAAAGGCGACAAACGGAGAAATTCGCTTGTCGCTTTTTATTTTTCCTCTTTGCTACTGCTTGAAGACAAACGGAATACTTTAACCCAAATCGGTCATTGGCGTTATGATGATAGCCGTCTTTATTTTGACAGAATAGATGTCTTGCTGCTTTGAATGCGGATTTGGGGCGGGTTGCAAAAGAAATCCCCGAGCCTGGGTGTGTGGCTCGGGGAATGCGTCTTTATATATTGTGGACAAACGCTTGGCTCTTCGCTCACTTCACGATGACCTTGCGGCTTGTGCCGTCGCTGTAGCGTAGGATGACGACCTGGCCGCGCTGCGGGGTGCCGATGATGGGGCGACCTTGCAGATCGTAGCAGGTGGCGGCGGGTGCTTTGCCCGCTTGCTCACTGAGCGTCACTTGGCGGACGGGCGTAAGGTCTTCTTCCACGATGTTCTCGAAACTGCTCCACGGCGCGGTTGCGGCATAGACTGCCTTGCTGCCCATGGGGACATGGAGGATGCAGGTAGCGGTGGGGACGTTATCAGAAAAAGCGCTTGCATTACAATTGTATTGGTCAGGCTCGTCTCGCAGGGCGTAGACATTAGTCAGGCCGGAGCAGTAGGAGAACGCATAGTTTCCGATGGAGGTGACGGAGTTGGGGATGGTGATGCTCGTCAGGCCGGAGCAGTTGGAGAACGCCCGGATTCCGATGGTGGTGACGGAGTTGCCGATGGTGATGCTCGTCAGGGCGGAGCAGCGGGAGAACGCCCAGTTTCCGATGGAAGTGACGGCTTCTCCAATTATATATTCCTTTACTTGCGTGCCGAATATGTTGGAAAGATTAGAAGATGATGTATAGGCCTTTGACACAAGATCGTTACTATTGATGGTGACGCTCGTTAGGCCGGTGCATTTGTAGAACGCAGCGCTTCCGATGGAGGTGACGGAGTTGCCGATAGTGATGCTCGTCAGGCCGGAGCAGTCGTAGAACGCCCTGTCTCCG
>JAFSWM010000091.1 GCA_017444485.1 Bacteroidaceae bacterium
TAAAGTCACTCGGTGTGACTTTAAAGTCACACGGACCTTGTTTAAGCTACAACGGACCTTGTTTGAACGAACTCTGGGGCGGGACATCTGAAAGTGGCGAATGTGCAGCAGACCTTGCCCAAACGCGCTGTAATTACGAAAAAACGATCGCTAGTGGCAGAAAAAGTTTGTTAAACATTGCGCAGTTGGGATAAAATGGCTACTTTTGCGCCGCTTAAAGCAATCCATTACACACCACCAACGCGTTACCAGCAAACAAAAAACCTAGGTACAATAATGAAAAAAGGAATTCATCCCGAGAACTACCGCCCCGTCGTGTTCAAGGACATGAGTAACGGCGATATGTTCCTTTCCCGCTCCACCTGCCGCAGCAACGAGACGGTGGAATTTGAGGGCGAGACCTATCCGGTCGTAAAGATAGAAATCTCCAACACCTCTCACCCGTTCTATACGGGCAAGTCGAAACTCGTGGACACCGCTGGTCGCGTGGACAAGTTCATGAGCCGCTACGGCAAGGCGCGCAAGTAATTCCGGCGCGAGCCTATTGGCCAACGCATACAAACAAGCGTCCGCCCTCAATCAGCATTGGGGCGGACGTTTTCGTTTTGCAAAGGTTCAGATCCGTCTGTTCATTGCACGGTGCGTGTGAGGCGCACACCGAGGAAGTTACTGCCGTAAGAAAAGCCGGTCAGCATACAGCCGTTTTCGTCAAGACCGGACACTTGCATCACCTGCGCGCCGTTCTCTCCGAAGCGGATGAGGCAGTCGGCCCAGGCCGTCTGCGCATGGTCAGGATCGGTGGCAAGCATGCCGTGCTGCATCAGCCAGATGTGTGAGGCGTTGCGCTGTTCGCCGCTGAGCGTATAGGCACGCTCCTCGCCGTAGGAGATCCAAAGGCCACTGCCCGGTGTGTAACCCGTGCTGAAAGCCGACTCATCGGTGATGTCCTCTGCCTCATCGGGCAGCGGGAGGACGCAGGCTGTCGAGGTCCATTTGCCGCTGAGCAGCAGGGCTTCCGCTCCTGCCATCGTCAGTGCACCGTCCGCTGCGGCTACAAGGCGTGCGGTGGCCCACTGCTGCCCATTGAGGCTCACCTGTACGGATTCGGCGGTGAGGTGGCGATACTGCAAGGTGGTGGGCAGGCTGCCGCCCATGATGATGACGCCGGCGGAGAAGTCGTCCTCCGAAGCGGGCTGCACCACATAGTTGTCAGAGAGCGAAAGCACGGCGGCCACACCATTCTCGGCAGATACCAAAGCGGAATTGTGGCGCGCGAGCGACAGGGCATACTCCGTCCCGTCGAGTGTGAAGCCCCACAGCCGGTCGAGGCAAGTAGTGGCCTCTTCGCGGGTGAGGGCGGGCACGTCGTCGTCATCGCTGCCACAAGCAGTAAAACCGAGGGCGGCGGTCAGCACAAGGAGAAGTGTTGCAATTTTGTTCATAGTGATATCAGATTTGTGGTTGTCAGAAGAGTTGTCTGGAAAGGCCGCACGGGGGCATTACCTCTACGCCGACACGTATTCTATACTGCTACTTGGCCATGTGCACCGTGGTCTGCGGGAAGGGGAACTCGATGCCTGCCTGGTTGAAGCGGTCGTAGATCAGGCGGTTCACGTCGTAATTGACGGCCCAATAGTCATCGGTGGCGCACCAGGCGCGGATGCACAGGTCCACACTGCTCTCGCCCATCTTGTCCACGAGCACCTGCGGTGCGGGGTCTGCCAGGACGCGGCTGTCCTCTGCCAGGAGCGCCAGCACGGTGGCACGCACCTTGTCCATATCCTCGCCATACGACACGCCGACGTTCCATTCAAGGCGGCGCGTGGCTTGCTGGGTGCGGTTCACGATGACACTGCTACTCATCGTGGCATTGGGGATATAGATCATGCGGTTGTCGTAAGCAAGTAGCACGGTGTGGAAAATTTGTATCTCACGAACCGTGCCCGCCGTGTCCTGCACCTCCACGAAGTCGCCCACCTTATAGGGCTTGAGCAAGAGGATGATGATGCCTCCTGCAAAGTTCTGCAACTGTCCGCTCAGCGCCATTCCCACGGCCACGCCTGCCGAGGCGAGCAAGGCGGCGAAGGAGGTGGTCTCAATGCCCAACGCACCGATGACGCTGATGACCAGCAGCACCGTGAGCAGGATGTTCACCAACGAGCGCAGGAAAGTCTGCACCTCGGCGTCCACACTACTGCGCGCCATCATACGGGCAAACAGGGCGTTGAGTAGTTTCACCAGGAAGCGCCCCACCACGAAGATGAGGGCGGCAAGAAGAATGTTCTTACCCGCCGTCACGCCGAGGTCTATCAGGCGGTCGATCCACTCGGGGCTGGGTGTCAGCGAGGCGTCCATGGGGCTCAGAAGTTCATCGGCCCGTTGCCCACAAATTCTTGGGGCAGCGTGCGATAGTTGTAGGTGGAAGCCATGACATGGCCATAGGCCCCTGCGCTGCGGATGGCGAAGAGGTCACCGCGCTGGGTGTGGGGCAAGAGGCGGTCGGTGGCGAACACGTCGCTGCTCTCGCAGATGGGACCCGCCACGTCGTAGTGCTCCACGGCCTCGCCGGTGCGGGCACTGAGGTTCTCGATGTGGTGGTAGGCGCCATACATTGCCACGCGCACCAGGTCGGTGAAGCCGGCATCGAGGATAACGAATTTCTTTTCCTTCCCCTCCTTCACAAACAACACACGGCTAAAGAGCGTGCCACACTGCCCCACGATGCTACGTCCCAACTCAAAATGCACCTGCTGGCCAGGGCGCAGTTCAAGCCCTTGGCGGAACACGTTGAAGTAAATCCCGAAGTCGGGGATGGGGTTGCCGGCGGGGTTCTCATAGTCTATGCCGAGGCCGCCACCCACGTTGATGTAGGACATGGCGAAGCCCGCCTGCTCGATGTCGTGCTGCAAGGCGTTGATCACGTCGCACAAGGGGGCGAAGAGGCTGGCGTCGAGCACCTGGCTGCCGATGTGAAAATGCAGGCCGATGAACTCCACGCCGGGCAGTTCGTGGGCGCGACGTATGGCGAGAAGGGTATCTTCGAGGGCGATGCCGAACTTGTTTTCGGGCAGTCCGGTGGTGATCTTCTCGTGAGTATGGGCATCCACACCCGGGTTGATACGCAGTGCTACGCGGGCAGTCTTGCCGAGGGCGGTGGCGCGCTGGCTGATGACGTCAAGTTCCTGGAGGTTCTCCACGTTGAACGCGCCGATACCGGCTTGCAGTCCGAGGTCAATGGCGGCGTCGGTCTTGCCCACCCCGGCAAATACCAATTTCTCGGCGGGGAAGCCGAGTTCCAGCAGGCGTGCCACCTCACCCTCGCTCACACAGTCGGCACCGAAGCCACGCGCAGCGATGGTGCGCGAGACGTCGGCGTTGTAACAGGCTTTGAAAGCGTAGTGCACGCAGAACGGGTCGTCGGGGCGCAAGGCGGCTTGCAGCGCATTGAGCGTGCTGTTCAACAGGTCGAGGTCGTAGTAGTAGAAAGGTGTTTGGGGCATGGGGGATTGAGGGTTAAGAGTGGTTGTCATTGAAAAGCGCATCACTGAGGGCCTGCAAGGCCTTCTGTTTGTCGTCCTGACGCACGAGGAACGACACGTTGTGGTTGCTCCCGCCGTAGGACACCATACGGATGGCTACATCGGCGAAGGCGGAGGTGATGCGACCGATGAAGCCCTTGTTCTCGCGCACGAGGTCGCCCACCACGCAGATGATACACATGTCCTGGTCCACCTCCACGGTGCCCACTTTCTTCAGTTCCTCCACAATGGGTGTGAGGCGACTGGCATTGTCGATGCTGAGCGACACACCCACCTCTGACGTGGCGACCATATCAATACTGGTCTTGTAGCGCGCGAAGATGTCGAAGATATGGCGCAAAAAGCCCGTGGCAAGGAGCATTCTGCTGGACACCACCTTGATGGCGGTGATGTTGTCCTTGGCGGCCACGGCCTTGATCACGCCGGGCTGCATAGTGTTGTTGATGAGCGTGCCGTGGGCTTCGGGCTCCATGTTGTTGAGCAGGCGAACAGGGACACCGGCATAGCGTGCGGGCTGGATACACGTGGGGTGGAGAATCTTGGCACCAAAATAGGCCAACTCCGCCGCCTCCTCGAAATGAAGTTGGCGCACGGGGCGCGTGCCCTCCACGAAGCGCGGGTCGTTGTTGTGCATACCGTCAATATCGGTCCATATCTGTATCTCCTCAAGGTGCATGGCGGCGCCGATGAGCGAGGCGGTGTAGTCGGAGCCACCGCGTTGCAGGTTGTCGATCTCGCCCTGCGCATTGCGGCAGATGAAGCCCTGGGTGAGGAACACCTCGGTTTCGGTGTCCTCGGCCAACAGGCGTGTCCAGTATTCGTGGATGGGACTGAGCATCGGCTCGCCGTCGGCATCGGTGCGCATATAGTCGAGCGCAGGCATCAGACGCACCTTCACGCCCAGCTCTTGCAGATAGAACGTGAGCATGTGGGTGCTCAGTATCTCGCCCTGGGCCAGGATGGTCTTTTCCGTCGCCTCGTCGTAGTCACCACTCACTAAGCGCTGCAGGCTGATAAACTCCTCGCGGAAGAAGTTCTCGCAGGCTTTCTTCGCCGCGTCGGTGGCATAGAGCGCGGGGAGGTGCTTCTTGTAGGCGCTACGCAGGTGGCCCACCATGGCACCCGCCGACTCCGTGTTGCGCTTCTTGGCATAGTCGGCTATCTCCACGAGGGAGTTTGTTGTGCCCGACATGGCGCTGAGCACCACAATCTTCCGCTGCCCGTCGCTGATGAGACGCGCCACGGCTTTCATTCGCTCGGGGCTGCCTACCGACGTGCCGCCGAATTTCAAAACTTTCATAGGTTTGATAAAAAAGAGAAAAAGCGGTTTGCTACAGCGACAATGGCCGCAGCAACCGCGTCATACTAATGCTTCTTCCAGCCCGGGGCGTGGCGTTCGCGCAACTCGGCAGCAAGGTCCTCGATGCGGAGGCCTTTGGCCGTGAGCAACACGATGAGGTGATAGAAGAGGTCACTGCCCTCATAGACCAAGCGCTCGTCGGTGCCATGCACGGCCTCAATGACGGCTTCCAGGGCCTCCTCGCCCACCTTCTGCGCCATACGGTTCAAGCCGTCGCGAAACAGGCTCGTGGTGTACGAACCCTCCGGCATCTCCTCGTGGCGCCGCTCGATGAAGTCTTGCAGTTCGGTGAGGAAAAGCAGGGGGTTGGCCTCGTTGCGCTCGCCCCAACAGGTGTCGGTACCCGTGTGGCAGGCTGGGCCGTGCGGGTGGGCCTTGACGAGCAGGGTGTCGCCGTCGCAATCGGGCTTGAGGCTCACGAGGTCGAGATAGTTGCCGCTCGTCTCGCCCTTGGTCCACAGGCATTGGCGCGAACGGCTGAAGAAGGTGACACGCTTGGTGAGCAACGTCTTCTTGTAGGCTTCCTCGTTCATATAGCCCATCATCAGCACACGTAGCGTGGTAGCGTCTTGTACGATGGCCGGCACCAAACCACCGCCCTTGGCGAAGTCTATCTTGTTTTGCATGGGAATAGGGATTTTCCTTGAGCGCACAAAAATACGGGCTTAGGGAACAATTAGCAAAGAAAATGCAGCATTTGTGTGCATTCCGGCAAGATAACGCACCGCGTGCATTACGTGTTGCGCGATGGATGTGGCAAGAAGGGGGATGTTTCCCCGAAAAGCCACACTTGTCTTTTTTCAGGGTTCGAGAATTATTTTCTCAACAAGGGACAGTTGAAACAACATTCAGTCAATCGCGGACAAATACTGCACAATACCGAAGTTCCAGACACGAAAACGCGTAAAATATCGAAGTTTGAGGAGCGAAAACGTGTAAAATACCGAAGTTTGAGGAGCGAAAACGTGTAAAATACCGAAATAACGCTGTGATTCTTTTGTTGTTTACCGAAGTTTTAGAACCTTTGCAACCGAGAAACAGACAGTTGCATGACCGTACAAGAATTATTGCCCATCGTGGCAGAGCAAAGAGAAGAGTTCCTGCATGAGGACTTCACGCAGTTATGCCCTCGTGCAGAAGAAAAGCAGATAGACCTCAACAGCAAATTGGCGCAAGTGGTCATAGGCGTGCGTCGCAGTGGTAAATCAACGCTCTGTCGTAAGGTCTTGCGAGAAGCAGGCGTAAACGCCGCGTACATCAATTTCGATGACGAGCGCCTCGAGAACGTGCAAAGCGCTGACCTTAACACCATCCTTGAAGCACTATATATAGTATATGGAGATTTTGCATATCTTTTTCTTGATGAAGTGCAGAATATAGGCAGCTGGCCGTTGTTCGTTAATCGGTTGTTGCGACAGAATATACACCTGCTAATCACAGGAAGCAATGCCAAACTACTTTCCAACGAACTGACTACGCATCTCACAGGCAGGCATCATAAGATATCACTGTATCCATTCTCGTTTGCCGAATATGCACAGGCAAAAAAGATCGAGACGTCATCACTAACCACACGCGCTCAAGCCAAAATCAAACGCGCGCTCAACGAATATCTATTCAGTGGCGGTTTTCCTGAATTGCTCTATGAACGCAACGAGCAGGACTATATCATGGGGCTGCTTGATGCTATCATAAAGCGCGATATAACAAAGCGTTTCAAAGTGCGCTATCCCGACGTTTTACAAAAATTAGCAACTTATCTGATAGACAATTTCGCACAAGAATATAACGCCACTTCAATAGCAGAGGTTTTAGGTGTTACAGACCACACGATTGATACTTATTGTCGCTATCTGCAAGAGGCATTTCTGTTGTTGTCAGTGCATAAGTTCTCATACAAAAGTCGCGAGAGAATAAGAGGGAAGAAGATGTATGTGGTGGATAATGCATTTATTTCTAACAGGAAAGATACTTTCTCCACAGAAAATATCGGCTGGAGATTGGAAAACGCTATATTTGTAGAGTTACTGCATCGTGCCAGCGTCCGATATGAGGACGTCTTCTACTATCGTGACCGCGGTTTTGAGATTGATTTTATAGTGACAAAAGGTGGTGTGGTGAATGAATTGTATCAGGTGTGTTATGATATAAGCAACGAGAAAACGCGTAAGCGGGAGGTGTCTGCGTTGCTACAAGGCGCGAAGAAGTTTCATTGTAAGAATCTGTCAATTATCACTTTTTCCGAACGAGGAACAATAGAAAACGATGGCCTGACAATCAACATCATTCCTGCCCCGGAATGGTTTGTTTAACAGCAGACGTTTTCTCGCCAAGGCAAAGCCGAAACACGTTGGGTCCGAGCGCTAATGGCTTAACGAAGACATCCCTTTCTTTGCAGGCATACCACCTACAAAGAAAGGGATGTTTATGGTCAATAGCTAATGATCAAAGATCAATACCTGCGGGCGAGGACGCCCGCGCTCCCAACGTTTGCAATAGGCGAACGGATGGGGCTGCGAATGATCAATGGTCAATGATCAATGGTCAATGATCAATGCTTATAGTCAAAGTCCCAAAAGGTGTCCGAATTGAATGTGTCGCCTGTGGGGTCCTGACGTCTTGTGAGTTGGTCGCCGCCCTCGTCTTCGGAGATAATCATAGAGGGGGGATAGATCATCACAGGACCATCCATAAGCAGGCAGATATCTTTTACGATAGGTTTGGTGTATATTTTCATGGTGCTATGTGGATTAATCATTTAACAATAGTTTTGCGGCCTCCTACGATATAGATACCGCCCTTTGTCGGGCTTTGTACGCGACGGCCTTGTAGGTCGTAAACAGGAAGGCGGTCTGCGGCGGTCTGCACTGCCCCGACACCCGTGGTGATATCCTCCATAATCGCATCAGAGAAGGCAAAGCCTCGGATGCCCTGCGTGTGGACCTCGGAATAAGGCAGGTAGGCCTTGAAGCCAGCCAACTTCGTGCCGGTGTAGAGATAGAAGCCGATGTTGCCCTCCTTCTTTTGCAGCGTGTAGTTGGCACGAGCCTCGCAGGCCGTGCTCACCGCGGCTCCTTCTAAGAGGTTGCTCGCGGGTGCCGTACCCGTTTCTGACGTGATAGCAAAGGTATAGGTGACGGGCGTGTGATCTGGATCTTCAAGAATAGCAGGAGCATACAGTATGACAGGCGTATTGGCTGGAATCACATCCTCTACGGGAGTGAACCTCAGGAGCATCTCGTCAACGGTGGCAGATAATACCACCACACCCTCTGGAATGGTCACCGACACGGGTAGATAGAGCGAGGAGTAGGCTGCGGCGGTGATGGTGACGGGGAGCGAAGTGATTTCCTCAAGTTGCCAACTGCGGTACTTCACATCACCAGTGCTCAAGTTCACGCCCGTGCCTCGGTCTGTGCGGTTTTCATCCCCTTTGTCATACAAATTAACGGTAGCCGAATTGATGCCGTATCCTCCCTCGGTGAGGCCATCCTGGAAAGTAACGGTAGAAGCCGAATTACCTGTCACCCAAGCCCACGTAGAGCCATTCAGACCATTGGCGTCGCCTGTGGCGAGGTTGATGAGTTTGGAGTCGTTGTAGTAGAACACGGTGGTGGCATCAGTGGCATTCGTCATGCTGAATGTTCCATTGGTCATACCGCTGGCTAAATACTTCTTGCTGACACCACCCCTGATGCGCAGGAAGGTGCCAGACGACGGCGTGTTGATGATCGCGCCATTTTTCAGCCTCATCAAAGAAGTATAGAGTTCAGGATAGGCCGAATAGGCATGGCTGGCGATGGCCGAACTGGCACTCATGAGCTTACCATTGGCATCTACATCAGAAATGCCATCGGCCGAGAAATGTCCAAGCCCTGGGCCGAACACCATGTCATTCATGCTCTCGTAGAGGTTCTCAACCTCGTCATAGTCATTGGTAGCAACAATGGTGGAGCCTGCGTCGGTATGTACGGAGGACCACTCTGTCTTGCTGCAAGTACGCAGGAAGTTACCACCATTGTCATGATGGAAATAGATATCGGTATTCTCCTTCATCCTCAGTACGAAGCCATTGGAGTTCACGTCTATGATCCAACGCTTCGCTCCCAAGTCTTCAGCACTTTGGAACTGGATGTTGTGATTTCCACTATTCCCTCCAGTCACTACAGAAGTATAGATCAGGTATTGGCTGGATCCACATTTTTGATTGATCATCTTGAACCCCGCATAGGGCTCACCCACGAAGGCCCATGCCGCACTGGGAGTGAACGGCTCGCTGGTGGCTTGCAACTTCACCGAATCAGTGGCTTCGCTGTCATAGACGAAGTACTGGCCACGAATCTTCAGATTGTTATACACAGGAGTTGCACCCTCTTTGGTGAAGAGCACGGGCCATTCCTCCTGCGGTTTCAGGGTGGCGGTGAAGGTGGCGGTGGTGTGCTGCTCGGTGGTGGTGAGGTCCAGTTCGTCGTAAGTATAGAATGCAGGATGCTGGTACGCAGCGGGGAGCGTGGTGATGTGCGTACCAAGACTTGTATTGATAGCGGGGGAGGTGAACAACGTTGTACCCTCTTCGTCCTGCACCACATAAGTTAAGTCATTGAGGAAATAACTTTCAGCGGCTGCTACGGCTGACGTGTCGTCGAAAGCGGTTTGGGCCACTATTCGCGCTGCATTGCCCTCATCATTAAGACCCTGATACTTATATACGTCTGGAGACATGCCCTGTGACACACCGAAGTGGTTGCCGTCGATTGTCACGATGGCAGGATAGTTGTCGGAATTAGCATGAGTAGAGCGGGTGAACGTCACGGGGCTGGCCTCCACCTCCGCGGTGAAGACATCGGTGAGGGATAGTTTTGTACCATCCATATAGGCGAACTTACCCTCGCCAACGCTGTACAGGTAGTAGTTGTCGCCATAGGGAATGAAAGCGAACTGTTGCTTGGTGTCGGCTGCCATTGTGGCCAAGCCCAATTCAGCGGTGGAATTCACGTCAGAAGCACCAGAGCCCACCGCCCACCATCCGCGTGAGCACTCGATGTTATACACCTTGTCTGTCTGCGGGGTGAACACCAGGCTAGAGTCGGCCTTCACTGTGGAAATCGCAGTCCGCAACGCGTTGCGTGCAGCGAGATAGTCGCCGCCGTTGTCGTAAACATTTTGCGCGGTAGCAATCGCCGTTGCGAAAGTGCTGACAGCCGCAGCCGTTGGGAAGCAAGGATTGCCCGCATAGGTGTCGTAGATAGTCTTCAAAGCATTGGCGGCGGTCAGCGTACCGGCGAGCCAGTCCTTAATCGGTGTAGCAACAAATGTGGAACCTGCTCCGTATCCGCCAGTCCAATAGGCCAGGTTGTTATCGCTACGGAAGTTCAATTTGTAGTCTTGAGCGTTGGCCAAGAAGAAGCCATTCGTATAGTGGGTGCTGGCCGTGGCGGTCCACGTCTCATAGGTCTTTGTACCAGAGTTATTGAGCGTGGCATAGGTATTAGCACCAGTATTCCCATCGTTTACAGGAGTTTCGGAACCGAGAACGAAGGTTGTACCTGCTTGGCGGTTGATGACTTGAAATCCTTGATAGGGATTGCCAACAAAAGCCCAACAAGTAGTGGCATCCTGAGCATTAGTGGCAGGGAGCGTCACATTGGGATTGCCGCCGGAAACATATGTAGGATATCTCGCATAGGCTCCGCCATGTATTCTCAATCCATACCACACGGGATTGGTAGCATCAGCTGTGAAGAGGAAAGGTGCACTGGACTTCGGTGTAGCGGTGAACGTGAGTGTCATGTCGCCAGTAACAGTCGCAGGTAAAGAAGCGCAGGTATAGTCGTAGAATAGGTCTCTACGGTACTCGGCTGGGAGTTCAGAGATCGTGTTGCCTTTGCCTACCGCCACAGAGCCGGTATTATACAATTCATTTCCCGACTCATCCTGCACCACATAAGTGACGTTATAAGCTTCTTTATAAACGATAGCGATACATGGCGTGTACATGTAACGGTTTCCTGCCACATTTGCTTTATGATCCAAGGTCATGGTCACAGAGTTTCCTGACAACCCGTCAAACGTCAGCGTGGTCGTGGCTCCTGAATTGATCTGTTGTTGGTTGCCGCCGATAGTAACAAACGATTCTCGCGCCGTACCGTCTATGAAGGTGGCCACTAATTTTTCAATGGAAAAGTTAGCGGGCAAGGTGATGGTATAGTTTGTGGCGCCATTGGCAGAGAACTTGAAGTTGTCGCTGTTCCACTGTATGTTACCCGCTGTGGTGGTCAAAGTGGCGGAGGGTGTCACACCTGACTTAGATGCCCAAGTCGTAGTGCCTGACAGGTCACCCGAGGTTTTACTGATGTATAAGTAATCGGAGAGTGTCACGGAAGCGATACCTGCAAAACAGCCATCGGCAGTTCGCTTGGTCAGCGTAACCTTGACATAAAGGCTGACTGATGGGGCTACGGAATAACGGCTGATGTGGTTGTTGAAAGAATAAATGCTGTGTATAAGAGAATTATCGGTCAAAGCACCTGCACAGATGTTTGCCTGAGAGGTTTGCTCAGCCACGGTACTTATCGATCCTTCCGCATCACCAGCCCCGACCACAAAGGTAAAGGGACGATTAATACTTGTTGGCTGGGCATTACCTGCACTATTACATGCATAAACGTCAAGGTCGGCGGTATTGAAACAGAAACCCGCCAAGCCGTCAATCTTAAACGTGTAGGTTATTTCACTATTATTTCCATTGCCATAGCCTGTGCCTTGTTTGGGAACAAGCACAGAATTTGTAGCACGCGTAATGGGGGCTTGCCCCGTATTGAGGAACTCCGTGAAATTGGTATTTACCAAAGAGGCCGTTACGCCGGTGAGTGGCGTATCATCAGCATCAGTCACATTCACACTCACACTGGTGGGAGAACTCGTTCCTGCAGCCGTACCTGTGCGATCAAACGTCAGTTTGACAGAGGTTTGCGCCAAAGAAGCAACGGCGATAGCCGCAAACATCAATAGAGATAAAATCCGTTTCATAAGCGGAGAGTTTTTAATGAATATAAATTCTGTGTTGATCATCAGGAAGTTTGAACGCGGGGCAAGTCCCGAGAAGGCTATTCAAACGACCGCTGGCAAATATAGGGATTTTTTTCTTTACGAGAGAAGTCCCGTAAAGAAAATTTACGAAAAAGCCAAAACAGAGAACGTGTTTTGACAAAAGAACAAGGGTACGCAGGTTTTTTGTGAAAGCGGAATTTTGCAATCGTCACAGGCGAGGACACCCACATTCCAAGGGATTATTACCCCTACTCCATCTTGGCACGCAGTTCAAGCATCATATCCCTAAGTTGGGCAGCGGTGACGAAGTCGAGGCGCTTGGCTGCGGCTTTCATATCGGCCTCTATACGAGCGATGCGCTCCTGCGGGGAGAGGTCGGAAGCCATGTAAGCGGTAGCCTGTTCTGCAACCGAGGTGCTGGGTTCTGCAGCAAGGGCATAGCCGCGTTTCTTCTCGGCATGACGAGCGGAGGCATTGGTGAGACTGGTGTCGGAGAGCGGACGCTCCACCTGGCGCGGCACAAGACCGTGTGCCTCGTTGTAGGCCTGCTGTTTGGCACGGCGGCGTTCGGTCTCTTCGATAGTGAGACGCATGGACTCCGTGATGGTCTTGGCATACATGATGACACGTCCCTCTACGTTGCGGGCTGCGCGACCCGCTGTCTGGGTGAGGCTGCGGTGCGAACGCAGGAAGCCCTCCTTGTCGGCATCGAGGATGGCCACAAGCGCCACCTCGGGAAGGTCAAGCCCCTCGCGGAGCAGGTTCACGCCCACAAGCACGTCATAAGTTCCGCGCCTGAGGTCGTCCATGATCTGCACGCGCTCAAGCGTGTCCACATCACTGTGGATATAGGCCGTGGGGATGTTGAGTTTGAGCAGGTATTCGCTCATCTCCTCGGCCATACGTTTGGTCAGCGTGGTGACGAGGACGCGCTGCCCCACCTCGCGGCAGCGTTGTATCTCCTCCACAAGGTCATCAACGGGGAAATCGCTGTCGCGCACTTCGATAGGTGGGTCGAGCAGTCCGGTGGGACGTATCACCTGTTCCACCACCACACCGCCGCTTTCAGCCAACTCGTAGTCGGCAGGCGTGGCACTGACATAGATGACCTGTCGAGCCATCTCGCGAAACTCGTCGAAGGTAAGCGGGCGGTTGTCGAGGGCGGCAGGTAGGCGGAAGCCATACTCCACAAGGGCTGTCTTACGACTGCGGTCGCCGCCGTACATGGCTTGTATCTGCGGCACGCTGACGTGGCTCTCGTCAATAACAATGAGGAAGTCCTCGGGGAAGAAGTCGAGCAGGCAGTAAGGTCGGGTGCCGGGGGCACGTCCATCGAAGTAGCGCGAGTAGTTCTCAATGCCCGAGCAGTGGCCCAGTTCGCGGATCATCTCTATGTCGTACTCCACACGCTCCTTGAGCCGCGTAGCCTCAAGTTTCTTGCCTGCTGCCTCGAGTTCTTCGAGACGCACCACGAGGTCGTCCTGGATGTGACGGATAGCAATCTCCTGCTGCTCGCGCGAAGTGAGGAAGAGATTGGCGGGGTAGATCTTATATTCGTCAAAGCGTCCGGTGCGCACCCCGCTCTCAATGTCGGCCTCTTCAATACTCTCCACCTCATCGCCCCAGAACGTGACGCGCACCATATTCTCCGCATAGGGCGGGAATACCTCCACCGTGTCGCCCTTCACTCGGAAACAGCCACCCTTGGGAGCCACATCGTTGCGCACATAGAGGCAGGCCACAAGTTTATTGAGCAACATGCTCTGCGCCAATGTCTGTCCGGCTCGTAGTTCGATGAGGTTTTCGTAGAATGCGCCAGGGTTGCCCATGCCATAGATACACGACACGCTACTAACCACCACCACATCCTTTCTGCCCGAGAGCAGGGCCGAGGTGGCACGAAGGCGCAGGCGATCGATCTCCTCGTTGATGGCCAGATCCTTCTCAATATAGGTATCGGTGCTGGCGATGTAGGCCTCGGGCTGATAGTAGTCGTAGTAGGAGACGTAGTACTCCACAGCGTTGTCGGGAAAGAACTGACGGAACTCACCATAGAGTTGCGCGGCGAGCGTTTTGTTGTGCGAGAGCACCAGCGTGGGTTTGCCGACATTGGCGATGACATTGGCAATGGTAAATGTCTTGCCGCTACCCGTCACACCGAGCAAGGTCTGAGCGTGTTCGCCGGAAAGCACACCCTGGGTGAGTTCTTGGATTGCCTCGGGCTGGTCGCCCGTAGGCTGATAGTGGCTGTGGAGTTTGAATTCAGACATGGGTGCAAAGTTAGAGGTTCGTGTCGAAAAGACAAGCGCCGAACTACGCGAAGTGTGTTTCACAAGGTGTAGCGTTCGCACTGATGCACACTGCAGTTTCAAAAGCAAGGGATGCAGGGAAGTGGCTTGTGGCAAGGCATAAAAGGGGTGTTCTAATCAAATTCTTGTCTCTGATGATTACCTAATTTATAGAACTCCCCAAAACGTTTTCCGTGCGCTTTCTTTGCCTTATTCCGAGGGAGCGTTTACTTTTGCAGCCCGAAACACTCCGTATATATATATATTATTGTATGGCAAAGAACTTAGTGATTGTGGAGTCCCCCGCCAAGGCGAAGACCATAGAACGCTTCCTCGGTAAGGACTATAAGGTGCTCTCGTCGAAGGGGCATATCCGCGACCTGAAAAAGAAGAACTTCGGTGTGGACTTGGAGACATTCCGCCCGCAGTACGAGATACCAGCAGACAAGGCAGACACCGTGAAAAGCCTGCGCACGGAGGCCAAGAAAGCCGACAAGGTGTGGCTCGCATCCGATGAAGACCGTGAGGGAGAGGCCATCGCATGGCACTTGGCGGAGGTGCTGGGCTTGGACAACAAGTCGGAGGACCGTATCGTGTTTCACGAAATCACTAAGCACGCCATCGAACATGCCATTGAACACCCGCGTGCCATCGACCTCGCATTGGTTGATGCACAACAAGCGCGCCGCGTGCTCGACCGCCTGGTGGGCTTCAAACTATCCCCCGTGCTGTGGCGCAAGGTGAAGCGAGGACTCAGCGCAGGACGCGTGCAGAGCGTAGCAGTGCGCCTCGTGGTGGAGCGCGAGCGCGAGATAGAAGCCTTTCAGACAGAAGTCGCTTATCGTGTCACCGCCGTGTTTCGCACCACTGACGGCCAGGAAGTACACGCTGCCTACAGCAAAAAGTTCAAGACACAGGAGCAGGCCGAAGCCTTCCTGCAAAGCCAGCAAGACGCGACATTCAGCGTGGCCGGCGTACAGACAAAGCCCGTGAAGCGCAGTCCCGCACCGCCTTTCACCACCAGCACCCTGCAACAGGAAGCCGCCCGCCGGCTTGGATTTCCAGTGAGCCAAACCATGCGCCTGGCACAGTCGCTCTATGAGGCCGGACACATCACCTACATGCGAACCGACTCCACCAATCTCTCCACGCTATGCCTCAACACAGCAGGCAAACTCATCGAGGAGACGATGGGCAAGGAATATCACAAAGTGCGTCGCTACCGCACAGGCACAAAAGGAGCACAAGAGGCACACGAAGCCATTCGTCCCACCTACATTGACCACGAGACAGCCGGCGCGAATGCCCAGGAACGTCGCCTTTACGACCTCATCCGCAAACGCACGCTGGCCTGCCAGATGGCAGACGCACAGTTGGAACGCACCGTCGTGACCATCAACACCACGAAAGGCGACGGCACATATACCGCACAAGGCGAGGTAATCACCTTTGAAGGTTTCCTGCGTGTTTATCACGACCACCCCGAAACTGACGCTGTGGAGAAAGGTGAGGAAGACAACATGAGCACAACACTGCCTCGCACCACCGCTGGCGATACCCTCAGCCGGCAGACCATCACCGCCACAGAGCGTTTCACCCAACCGCCTGCCCGATACAACGAAGCCACACTGGTGCGCAAACTCGAAGAACTCGGGATAGGCCGCCCCAGCACCTACGCCCCCACCATCTCCACCATTCAGCAACGAGAATACGTAGCACGCGGCGAGAAAGAAGGCACCACACGGACCTTCCACACCCTGACTCTCACAGACAAAGACACCATCAAGGCACAGAGCGGGAAAGAGAAGACCGGTAACGAGCGCGGCAGGCTGATACCCACGGACCTCGGCCTTGTGGTCAACGACTTCCTCACCGAACACTTCCCTGGCATCCTCGACTACGGCTTCACGGCAGACGTGGAAAAGGAATTTGACGCCGTGGCAGAAGGTAAGGCCGATTGGACCGACCTGATGCGCCGTTTCTATGCCGACTTCGAGCCGCAAGTGGAAAAGACTCTTGAAGAACGCACCGAGCGTCATGTAGGGGAACGTGTGCTGGGGGAAGACCCTGCCACTGGCCTACCCGTCAGTGTGCGCATCGGGCGTTATGGCCCCATGGTACAGATTGGCACAGCTGGCGAAGGTCAGAAACCGCGCTTCGCCACGATGAAGCGTAGTCAGAGCATGCAGACCATCACCCTTGCCGAAGCCCTTGACCTGTTCCGCCTGCCTCGTACCGTAGGCGAGTACGAGGGCAAAGAGATCACCGCTGCCGAGGGGCGCTTCGGACCTTACGTCAAGCATGGCTCGCTCTTCGCCTCCATTCCCAAAGGTACCGATCCCTTGTCGCTCACCCTTGACGAAGCCATAGACCTCATAGAAGACAAGCGCCGCGCGGAGCGTGAGAAACACATCAAGCAGTTCCCCGAAGACCCCGCTCTTGAGATCCTCAAAGGACGCTGGGGGCCTTATATCTCCCACAACGGAGAGAACTACCGCATCCCCAAGACTAAGCACGACGCTGCCGCCACACTCACCTATCAGGAGTGCCTCGACATCATCAACAGCCAACCCACCAGCGGCAAAACCGCTCGCAAAACTCGAAAGAAGTGAAAGCCCTGCTACTCGTTGGCTATATGTGCGTGGGTAAGACCACCGTGGGACGCGAGGTGGCCAAGCGTACCGGGCGCATGTTCTACGACCTGGACTGGTACATCGAAGACCGTTTCCGCAAGCGCATTCCCCAAATCTTCGCCGAAGAGGGAGAGGCGCGCTTTCGCGACATGGAACGGCGCATGCTCCACGAACTGGCAGAGTTTGAGGACGTAGCAGTATCGTGCGGCGGCGGCACGCCATGCCACTTTGACAATATAGATTATATGAACACCGTGGGAACGACGGTGTATCTGCAAGCCGCACCCGAGACCATCCTTGCTCACCTCGCGCTGGCCAAAGGACGCCGCCCCCTGCTTGAAGGAAAAACGCCCGATGAACTCGAAGCCTACGTTAGGAACCAATTGGCAGAGCGTGAGCCTTATTACACCAAGGCCCAGCACACCGTTCACGTGGACATCCTCGATGACATCAACAAGGTGAGCCGTTTGGCTGAAAGGATTATTAAGGCAGAAGGGGCTTACTCCTTATCATAAACCAAAGGCGCGAGTCTCACGTCTGCAAAATTCATAAGAGACGCATCAAGGCAAGGCACGCACCATGCGCGGCTTACCGAAAGCATCACGGCGGCACTCCACGGAGGAGTAGCCCCGTTTTTTTAAAAGACTGCAAACCGCCGCAGCCTGCGCCGCATTGATTTCAAGATAGAGCGGCAGGCCGCTGGCAGCCAGACTGCGGTAGTGCAACAGCGGGTCAGCGTCGGGCACGAACAACGCTTCGGCAGGCTCATAGTTCACAACATGTCCTTCCATCGCCGCCCGTTCGGACTCAAGCACATAGGGCGGATTACTCACACACACATCAAAGCGCTTGGAAGCACGAGGTTCGGGCTCGCGAACGTAAGGCTCTTCCTCATTGCCCAACAAAGCCATATCGCGCTGGACAAACGTCACGTCTGCCCCCAGTGCGGCAGCATTTTGGCGTGCCACCGACAAAGCCGTCTCTGATGTGTCCCATGCCTCCACCACAGCCTCCGGCAACAGCAGCGCCAACGACACGGCGATGCAGCCGCTCCCCGTGCCGCAATCCACGATGCGCGGGGATTGTTTGTCTTTCAGGTCCTCCACCACCCAGCGCACCAGTTCCTCTGTTTCAGGACGTGGTATCAGCACACCTGGCGCTACCTTGAACCGCCTTCCCAAGAACCAAGCCTCTCCCAACACATATTGCACGGGCTCTCCAGCCGCCAGCCGTTGGCGCATTTGGTCAAAGCGGGAGACGAGTTCCCGAGAGATTTCGCTATCTTTGCCGCCATATACCGCCGCTGCGTCCCACCCGAAGACTGTTTCAAGTACGAGCCGTGCCACCGCCCGCGCCTCCCCCACCCCATAGCGCGGAAGCAAATCGGCAAGCAACTGGCGATGATATGAATAAGGGTTTACTGTTACCATAACCATGGGCAAAATTACACATTCTGCCACTACCACCGCTGACATTGACCAAAAATACATGCGCCGCGCGCTGCAATTGGCACGCCTCGGCAACCTCACCGCTGCCCCCAATCCAATGGTGGGCGCAGTAGTCGTGGCCCATGAGCGCATCATCGGCGAAGGCTATCACATCCGTCCTGGAGAGGGACACGCTGAGGTAAACGCCTTGGCCTCCGTAAGTTCTCAAGATCGCAGCCTCATCCCTGGCAGCACGGTCTATGTGACGCTTGAGCCCTGCGCACATCAAGGACGCACCCCGCCCTGTGCGAGCCTCCTCATCAGAGAACGGGTGGGCCGCGTGGTGGTGGGTTGCATCGACCCCTTTGCCGAAGTGAACGGACGCGGGATCGCCATGCTTCGCGATGCAGGCATAGATGTGAGCGTCGGCGTGCTTGAAGACGAATGCCTCAAATTGAACCGTCGCTTCATCACCTTTCATCGCGAGCACCGCCCCTACATCACCCTGAAATGGGCACGCTCCGCCGATGGGTTCATTGATCGCCTGCGCACGAACAACACGACGCCCCCTGCACACCTTTCTACTCCCGCTACACAGATGCACGTTCACTGCCAACGAGCGCACCATCAGGCGATACTCGTGGGCCATCGCACCTGGACGCTCGACAACCCACGCCTTGACGTTCGCCGCTGGTTTGGCACACCACCGTTACGCTGCGTTTTAGGCAATGTACCAAACGCCTGCTTGCCACCCGACGTGCTTTGCCAGCCTGACATCCACACCATGCTCGCCACCCTGCACACCCAGGGCATTCAATCCTTGTTGGTGGAGGGCGGCAGACAGACGCTCCAGTCGTTCATCGACGATGACCTCTGGGATGAAGCGTGGGAAGAATGCGCTGCCGTCACATTGGGCGAAGGGGTTCCCGCCCCGAGGATGCCTCGCAAAGCCGATGCCACAGAAAAGATTTGGGGCGTAACCTTCAACCACTGGGATGCAAAAGGGATGCCCTAAACACATTACGAGGAACACACACACCTCTCCCGCTAAAAATCGCCTGCATCTGCAATCTTTCTTGTTAGAAACTGCCTAAATTTGCAGCCAGAATAAATAAGCGCACAATGAACTTTTTCTCTGATATCCGCACCACCAGCCTTGCCTTTTTTGCTGCCCTGCTACTCATTGCTTGTGGCTCTCCCAAGATGGATGAAGAAGTAGAAAAGACGGGCGAAGACTGCCCCATCCAGGTAGGACGTGAAGGCACCGTCACCCATATCACACAAAACGATACTGCCGTGGTTTTCTCCATGACCGTGGACGAAGACTCCGTGAGCCTGGACAGTGCATTTTTGCAACCTGCGCACGTGGAGGGACTCATCGCCCGTTTGCTGCGTGCCAAAAAAAACAAACCCGACCGCCTGATTGCTGCCATGACAGAACAACACAAGGGGTTGCAATTCTTATTTACTGGCAGCAAGAGCGGGCAGACCGCCCAAGCCTATGTGAGCGGAACTCGCCTGAACGTGATAATTGACGAGAAGGGCCGTTTCATTCCTGATGCCGACCGCCGCGCACGACTTGCGGCTACCGACACCCTTACCCAAAAGGTAAAAGCGGCCAACAAGAGGCTACCTGCTATGCTGCGTGAGGGTTTGCAACTTGACAGCGTTGCCATAGAGGGCGGCTACCTCCTCTTCCGCTTCACCCTCAACGGCATGGGACTCTCCATAGATAAAGTAAAGAACAACCCTGAGGCCGTGAAGGACGAAGTACTTAGGCTCCTGCCCACCCTCGGAGAACTCAAACCCATTTGTAAGCAAGCTCACCTGGGACTCATCCTACGTTTCAAGACACCCAAGCCCACTAAAAAGAACGCACCTCCTCAGCGCACCTGCGGCATACTTGTCACACCCGACGAATTTGCAAAACTCAAAAACTGAGCCATGAAATCATTTGCACATCTACTGCTTATCCCTGTCCTCAGCTTCATGGCCTGCGGCGGCAGTTACGCTACGATACCAGAGAGAAGCGAGGAAGCCACTGCGACGGCAGCAGACAGCAGCCGTATCCTCTATATCAACTTCCACAGCGATATCCTCGGCGCAGACCGCGAATATACGCTGTATTTGCCTGCCGGATACGATACTGACACCACGCGCCACTACCCCGTGCTTTATCTACTGCACGGCATGCTCGACGACAACCGCTGCTGGCAAGTACGCGCATCGCTCAAACAGGTGGCCGACGAACTGATTGAGGGAGGCAAAGCCGCCCCGATGATTATCGTCACCCCGCTGGCCGGCGGCGAGGCCAACAAGGATTGGAACGGCTACTTCAATATGCCCGGCTGGGCTTATGAGGACTTCTTCTTCAAGGAGTTTATGCCCCACATTGAGCGTACCTACCGCATCCATGCAGACCGCAACTACAGGGCTGTTGCAGGATTATCGATGGGTGGCGGGGCGGCCACCAGTTATGCCCAACGCTATCCCCACCTTTTCTCCTCATGCTACGCCATGTCTGCCCTGATGGACACGGCCAAACTTCCTGGACAGCAGGCTGGTCCGAACAGCATGGTAGGGCTATTCACCGCCAGCGTGAAACGCCACTGCACCAGCCGCTTCGTAGAACAAGCCAGCGAGGAGACACGTCAGCAGTTGCGCACTGTGCGCTGGTACGTGGACTGCGGCGACCACGACTTCCTGCTCGCCACCAACAAAGCCTTTGTGACGGCAATGCAGCAGGCGCAAATCCCGCTCACGGTGCAATACCGCCCCGGACGGCACTCGTGGACGTATTGGCACAGCGGCCTCTATATCTGCTTGCCGTTCGTGTCCCGGGGGTGGCAATAGACCTCAGCAAACGCCTTGCCATTGAGTTTCTGACAAGAAATTCTGTCACAACGAATACATTTTATTCTGCAAAAAGAAACGTCAAAGACCGCCTTTTGAGTACTTTTGCCGCGCATTGGCCGCAAGAATAAGCCAAGATGGAAACGCACATTGCTGAAATAACAAGAATCCTCGGGCTGATGCGCCCCATTACCCTTGAGGAGATGTCGGGCGTAAAACTGATGAAACGCACGGACACCAAGTATGTCACGGATATCTCCACGCTGGTGAAGTTGCTCACCCTGGCAAGCCACGGCTATTATGTGCAGGAAATCAACAATTCTCGCTTGGCGCACTACAACACTCTTTATTGGGACTTCCCTGCCGACCACCATTATTATCTCATCCATGCGCAGAAGCGCAAGCCTCGCACCAAGGTGCGCACCCGCCGGTATGTGGACAGTGGCATCGCCTTCCTTGAAATCAAACGCAAGGACAACCATGGCAAAACGCGCAAGAAACGTGTGAGCGTGCCTATTGAGGGCACCATTATGGAGGACTCTCGCTACGCGGCAGACTTCCTCATGGAACAGTTGGGCATCACATTCGACCAACTCATCCCAGCGCTGAGCAACTTCTTCACCCGCATCACCCTGGTCAATTATCAAAAGACGGAGCGCGTCACCATCGATTTGCAACTGCGCATCGAGAACCACGAGACGGGCATCAACGCAGACCTCAGCAACTGCGTGATCATAGAACTGAAACGTGATGGGCGCACCTTCTCGCCGCTGTTGGCGATGTTGCGTGAACTGCGCATCAAACCCAGCGGTTTCAGCAAGTATGTCATCGGTTCGGCTGTGACCAACCCCTCACTACGCAAGAACCTGCTGCGAAAACGCTTGCGCAAACTCTACAAGAAGACGCACCACCCAGACTCCTACCTCGGCGCGTACCTTGCCGCAGCGGAGCATGCAGTTTAAACCTTTTGTTTGAAATCTTAATCTTTTACTGATATGTTCTTACTCGAAGCCATTGACCTTATCCTCCAAGCGGCGAAACCCGTAGCCGACGCTGCAACCGACGTACTTGAAACTGCCGCTGGGCGCAAGGAACACCTCGTCACCTTCTTCCAGTTCGTACCGCTGCTGCTCGTGAACACGTTCAGCGTGTGGTTCATCGTGCAGTTCCTCTATTATCCCAAGGGACGCAACAGGCTCTACTACTTCACCTATATCCTCCTCTCCACAGCCATCTTCGTGTTGCTCTTCATGGCGCAAGGCACGAAGTTGCAGATGGGTGCGGCGCTGGGACTCTTCGCCGTCTTCGGCATCCTGCGCTACCGCACCGAGCAGGTATCTATCCGCGAGATGACGTATATGTTCTATCTCGTGGCGCTCTCCGTGGCCAATGGCACATCGTCAAAGGGCGACTGGGAACTGGTGGGGATCATCAACGTGATCTTCATCGTGATGGCGGCCCTGATGGAATTGCTTCTGAACCGCTCCAAAGTTTCGACAAAGATGGTGAAGTACGACAATATCGAACTCATCACTCCCGAACGCCGCGGTGAACTCATCGCAGACCTGGAAAAACGCCTCGGCGTAGAGATCGTAGCGGTGGAATGTGGGGCTGTGGACTTCTTGCTCGACTGCTGCCTCATCAATGTGCACTACAAGAGCAAAGGCGTGGACATCGTACCTAACACTGTGAACCAAAACATCAGGATGAAATAACCTATGGATATGAAAAAACTCTTCTCTTCCCTCCTGCTCGCCGTCGTTGCGACCACCGCTTTTGCGCAAAGCGATGACTTCGGACTTTGGACATCGCTCGGTGCGGAAAAGGACTTCGGCAAGAAATGGACCGTCAGCCTCGGCACCGAGGCACGCTTTGAAGACAACGTGTCGAAAGTTTCCCGCATGGGCTTTGACTTCGGAGTAACCTATAAGCCGTATAAATTCCTCCGCGTTGGTGTTGGCTATGCCTTTATGCGAGACCGCTATCCTTACGAATTGAAGGTAAATTATAGCACCAAGGAAAATGAGGACGAAACAGGGACCATCACGACCGAGGACTATGAGAACGGCTATAACTACGATGGTTCTTTTCGCCGCGACAAGAATCGCTTCTTCTTCCAAGTAACCGGTCGTCACAAGCTGGGCCGCTTCACATTCTCTCTGCGCGAACGCCTGCAATACACCAACCTCGCCACAGCCGAATACTCCCGCACCAGGTATCGTAAGTTCAAGAATGGCATCGCCCTTGAACTAACGCCCGACGAAGCCGAAATCTACGACATCACCGATGAGACCGTCTACACCCTCGGTACCGATGGCAATATCACGGAGGGATACGTTGAGGATGCTGTTAACTATTTCTGCGAATACCCCACGCTCTACAACGGCGAATACTACTACTCGCCCGAAACTGTGACACTCACCAAGAGCAGCAAGAACCGTCTCTACCTGCGTTCGCGTCTGCAAGTGTCCTACAACATCAAGGGCTTACCCCTCGAGCCGTATGCCTCTTTCGAAGTGAGCAACAACTTGCGTGAAGGCTTCGCTCTTGAGAAGCGCCGTTGGACCGTAGGCATGGAATACACCATCAACAAGCGCCACACGTTCGGCCTTTCCTATGTATATAGTAATGGCACAGACGATGACGACGAAGGCAACCTGCACGCCGTGAGCGTGGGTTATACCATCCACCTGTAATCTTTATTGCTTCTATATCTATTATGAGACTAAACCTGTTCCTCCTCTGCGCGCTGTTTGCCACCATCTCGCAAGCGCAGACTTACAGTTTCCTCACCTTCACCGAGACAGACGGCACAGAGACCAGCATCGCTGCCGAGGGCACGGTCATCACATTTGATGACGGATACATCAACGCGACCACATCCGACCACGTGGCCTATACATTCTTCCTTTCCGAGATGGCATCCCTGCGTTTCTCTGAAACAGCGACGGGAATAGAAAACACCATCCTCACTCCCGCTGGCCAACAATCCCTCGTAAAAGTCTATGACACTGCGGGGCGTCTTGTTCGCGCCTATACGGGCAACCCCGACAATGCATTGAATGGCCTGAAAGCGAGTGGCGTGTATATCGTGAAGTCGAACGGCACAACCCAAAAACGCTTCGTAAGATGAAAAAACTACTACCCTTCCTACTTTGCACCATTGCCATCATAGGCAACGCACAGTCCCTGCGCGTGAACCGCGGGCATATCCACGAAGTGTTCAATGCCACGCCCGACGAGATGCATTTTGGCACAGATACCTCAATACCCACCGCTGTGCGCTACACCGTCACCATCGGCGGTGTGACCTACCTCACGAGCGAGATCGACAGCATCGTTGTCTCCACCGCTACCACCGACAGCAACAGTGTGGCGGTGGTCTATAACAGCGATGGCACTGCCGACGTGACCATATCGGGCGACATCGCGCCCCATCTGACCGTGGCCATAAGCGGCCAGGACGTGAGTCTCACGGCAGCCGAAACCTACCAGGACACTATCACCTACACGCTTTCTGGGCAAGCCACCGACGGCTCGTTCACCATGGACGGAGAATATGCCACTAACGTGGTGCTCAACAACGTCTCCATCACCAGCAGCGACACTGCTGCCATCAACATACGCAACGGCAAGCACTGCTACATCTATGTGTATGGCGAAAACAACTTCGCCGACGGAGCCACTGGCGGACAGAAAGCAGCCTTCTTCTGCAACGGACATGCCACGTTCCGAGGCGATGGCACGGTGAACATCACTGGCAATGCCCGCCACGGCTACCGCAGCGACGAATACACCAAGTTCAACACCGCCTTCACTGGCAATTTCAACATCCTATCCGCCGCCAGCGATGGCATCAACGTGCAGCAATACCTCAAAGTGTCAAACGGAAACATCACAGTCCGTGGCAACACTGGCGATGCCATTGACGTAGGTATTAACTCCGACAACACCAAACAGCGAAATGGGCAAGTCATCATTGAAGGCGGCACCATCACGGCTGCGGCCATCAATACCGACACCAAGGCACTCAAGGCCGATAGTGCCATCACCATCACTGGCGGCACGCTCAACATCATTGCCAGTGGCTTAGGTACAAAAGGCATCAGCGCAGGCACCAACCTCTATACTCGGGGTGGCACGTTCAACATCACGGCCAGCGGTGACACCTACAACTACACTGACGAAACAGGCCAAGAATCCGACTCAAAATGCCAAGGCATACGTTCCAAGGCCGACTTCTATCTGCTCGGCGATGCCACCACCTACCCCACCTTCAACGTCACCGTAACCAGTAGCGATGAGGACACCTACGGCATCCGCATCAAAGGCTATTTCTACTACACCAAAGCCGCACTCAAAGCCAGCGGTTTCCCCACCAAATTGGCTAAGTGGGAAAGCGGGCAGGCCAAGGCAATCGACGATTTCAGTTTAGAAGACGAGGAATAAGCCTACACACCCTAATAAGGTTATGAGGTTATGAGGTTATAAGGTTATGAGGGGCTGCGCGATGTCCTCATAACCTTATAACCTCATAACCTTATAACCTTACAACCTTATAACCTTACAACCTTACAACCTTATAACCTTACAACCTCATAACCTTATAACCTCATAACCTTATAACCTTACAACCTTACAACCTTACAACCTTATAACCTCATACCCTTACAACCTTACAACCTCCTAACCTTCGAACCTTATAACCTTATAACCTCATA